>CAZLSG010000033.1:0-29386 GCA_964562135.1 uncultured Pseudoxanthomonas sp.
ATGCGCACGTGGTCACCTCCACCACGCACAAGACCCTGCGCGGTCCGCGCGGCGGCATCATCGTGGCCAGCAGGGAAGGCGCCGGCGAGCAGTTCGACGACCTGGCCAAGAAGTTGCAGAGCATCGTCTTCCCCGGCATCCAGGGCGGTCCGCTGATGCACGTCATCGCGGCCAAGGCGGTGGCGTTCAAGGAAGCGCTGGAGCCGGCCTTCCAGGCCTACCAGCAGCAAGTGGTGAAGAACGCGCAGGCGATGGCGGACACGCTGATCGCGCGCGGCTACAAGATCGTGTCCGGTGGAACGCAGAATCATTTGATGCTGGTGGACATGATCGGCAAGGAGGTGTCCGGCAAGGACGCCGAAGCCGCGCTGGGCAAGGCGCACATCACCGTCAACAAGAATTCCGTGCCCAACGACCCGCGCTCGCCGTTCGTCACCTCCGGCCTGCGCCTGGGCACGCCGGCCATCACCACGCGGGGTTACCTGGAAGCGGACACCGTGGAACTGGCCAATTGGATCGCCGACGTGCTGGATGCGCCGGAAGACGAAGGCGTGATTGCCGCCGTGCGCGAGAAAGTGACCGCGCAGTGCCGGAAGTACCCGGTATACGGTTGACGAAACGGTCGTCCCCAATACCGCCTCCCGATGCACTGCCCTTTCTGCCAGCACACCGATACCCGCGTGATCGATTCGCGCGTGTCCGAGGATGGCGCGACGATCCGCCGCCGCCGCGAGTGCGAGGCCTGCGGCGAGCGGTTCAGCACGCTGGAAAACATCGAGATCAAGTTGCCGACCATCATCAAGAACGATGGTCGGCGCGACGCGTTCGATGCGCGCAAGTTGCGCGCCGGTTTCGACCGCGCTCTGCAGAAGCGGCCGGTGTCGGAAGAACAGATCGAGGCGGCGGTGCGCGCGGTGGTCCACCGCATGCGCATGAGCGGCGAGCGTGAGTTGCCGTCGCTGCGCATCGGCGATTTCGTCATGGACGAGTTGCGCAAGCTGGACCACGTGGGCTACGTGCGCTTCGCCTCGGTCTACCGCAGCTTCGAGGACGTGGCCGATTTCCGCGAGGAAATCGAGAAACTCGAACGCGACCTGCCTGCCGCCAGCGGCCAGTTGCCCTTGCTCGGCGGCGACGATCCGACGCCCGCGTCCAGGAACAGGAAGCGGTAGCCTCCATGGCGACCGGTCGGCAGGCGTTTTCGATGACGGGGCCGGTCGTTGCCGTGCTGGCCGCGGTGTTGTCCTGGATTCTGGTCGGCGTGCTGGCGCCGGCATTCGAAGCCGCGGGGCTGGAGTTGCCGGCATTGACCGCCTGGTGGCTCCGGCACCATTACTTGGGCTGGCTGTTGCCCATCGCCACGGTGCTGGTCTGGTGGCGCCTGTCCGGCAGTCCGCAACGGGCACGGATCACCAATGCGGTGGGCGTGGCCGGGGCATTGTTGTTGACGGTCATCGGCATCGTGGCGCTGTATCTCCCGGTGGTGGGCATGGCAGGTGCCGTGTGAGCCGCCGGTTCGGGAAGGGGGCGGGGTGATGGTTTCCGCGTTTTCGCCGGTCGATCATGTATTGATGGCCCGCGCGCTGCGCCTGGCTGAACGTGGCGCCTACACCACCCGGCCCAATCCGATGGTGGGTTGCGTGATCGCGCACGGCGAAGATGTCGTTGGCGAGGGATGGCACCAGCGTGCCGGCGAACCCCATGCGGAAGTCCTTGCCCTGGACGTGGCCGGGGGCCGCGCGCGTGGCGCGACCGCCTACGTGACGCTTGAGCCCTGCGCGCATACCGGGCGGACCGGGCCTTGCGCCGATGCCTTGATCGCGGCAGGCGTGGGCCGCGTGGTGGCGGCCATGCGCGATCCGTTCCCGCAGGTGGACGGGTCGGGTTTCGAGCGCCTCCGTGCCGCAGGCATCACGGTTGGGCACGGTTTGATGGAAGCGCAGGCGCGGCATCTCAATCGCGGCTTCCTGTCGCGGCTGGAGCGCGGCCGGCCGTGGGTGCGGGTGAAGCTGGCGATGAGCCTGGATGGCCGCACCGCGACCGCCAGCGGCGACTCCAAATGGATCAGCGGCGAAGCCTCGCGATTGGACGTGCAGCGCTGGCGCGCGTGCAGCGGGGCCATCCTGACCGGCGCCGGCACGGTGCTGGCGGACGATCCCTCGTTGACGGTGCGGCTGGGAGACGACACGCCGTTCCTGCCGCCGTTGCGGGTGGTGCTGGATGCCGGATTGGCGACCATCACGCGTGGCAGGGTGCGCGATGAAGCCGCGCCGACGCTGTACATCCATGCGCCGGACGTGAAGCCGCCGCGCGCCATCGACGTGCAGCGGGTTTCCGTGCCGGTGAGGGGCGCGCGTTTCGACCTGGCGGCGGTATTGCAACTCCTGGCCGCGCGCGAGATCAACGAGGTGCAGATGGAAGCGGGAGCGACGCTGGCCGGCGCGTTCCTTGCAGAGGGCCTGGTGGACGAGCTGCTGCTCTACGTGGCCCCGGTGCTGCTGGGCGACGGTGGCCGGCCGCTGTTCGCCGGACTGGGCATCGAGAGCATGGCGCAGCGACATCACCTGCAACTGGCGGATATACGTGCGATAGGGCAGGACCAGCGCTTGCTCTTTCATCCCGGGAAGTCGGCCCCCTTGTAGGAGCGGCCCTTGGCCGCGACAGGGTTACCGGTGAAGCCATCTCGGCCAAGGGCCGCTCCTACAGGGGGGCAATGCCAATACGGAACGCAGTGTCCGGCTGGTATCCGCGGCACGGATGGTAGAATGCGCCGGCCGGTTCGCCGGCAATCCACCACAGACGTCTTCAGGGCGGGGTGCAATTCCCCACCGGCGGTAGGTGCCGCATCCCCCGGGATATCGCACGAGCCCGCGAGCGCTTCCGGTCATGCCGGAAGGTCAGCAGATCCGGTCCGATGCCGGAGCCGACGGTCACAGTCCGGATGAAAGAAGACGGCACCGCCGAGTCGCGCCCCGCGCGGCGTCGCGCGCCTGCCTTCGCGCCCCGGAGGCGTTTTTCGCACTCTTCGCGGGAAACGTTTCATGACCTGTTCAATGGCATTTCTGCATTTCATCAACCTGTTCCGGGGTGCGCGCTGATGTTCACCGGTATCATCGAGGGCGTGGGCCGCATTGCGGCGCTGGAGCCGGTGGGGGGCGACGTGCGCCTGCGCGTGGCCGTGGGCAGCCTGCCTTTCGCCGACGTGCGGCTGGGCGAGAGCATCGCGGTCAATGGCGTGTGCCTGACCGTGATCGACTTCGACGACGCGTCGTTCCAGGCCGATGCTTCCACCGAGACACTGGCATTGACCACGCTGGGCGGGCTGGCCCCGGGCGCGCTGGTGAATCTGGAGCGCGCCATGCGCCCCACCGACCGACTGGGCGGTCACCTGGTCAGCGGCCACGTGGATGGCGTGGGCCGCGTGCTTTCCGTGCACGACGATGCACGCGCGCAGCGCTGGCGGTTTTCCGCGCCGGCCGCGTTGCTGCGCTACGTGGCGAAGAAGGGCTCCATCTGCGTGGATGGCGTCAGCCTGACCGTCAACGAGGTGGATGGCGAAGGCTTCGAGGTCGCGCTGGTCCCGCACACGGTGGCGCACACCGCGTTCGCGCAGGCGAAGGCGGGCGACGCGGTGAACCTGGAGATCGACCTGGTGGCGCGTTACGTGGAACGCCTGCTGGGCGAGAGGAGCGGCGCATGAACTTCGCCCCCATCCCCGAATTGCTGGAGGAAATCCGCGCCGGCCGCATGGTGGTGATCGTGGACGACGAGGACCGCGAGAACGAGGGCGACCTGATCATGGCCGCCGAGCTGGTGAAGCCGTCCGACATCAATTTCATGGTCACCCATGCGCGCGGACTGGTGTGCCTGTCGCTCACCCGCGAGCGGTGCGGGCAACTGGGGCTGGCGCCGATGGTCCAGCAGAACACCGCGCAGTTCCAGACCAACTTCACCGTCAGCATCGAAGCCGCCGAAGGCGTGACCACCGGCATTTCCGCCTACGACCGCGCCCACACCATCCGCACCGCCGTGCGGCCGGACGCCAGGCCGTCCGACCTCAGCCAGCCGGGGCATATCTTCCCGCTGACCGCGCAGCCGGGCGGAGTGCTGACCCGCGCCGGGCACACCGAGGCGGCCAGCGACCTGCCGTTGCTGGCCGGACTGGAGCCGGCCGGCGTACTGGTGGAAATCCTGAATCCGGACGGCAGCATGGCGCGTCGCCCGCAACTGGAAGTCTTCGCCCGCGAACACGGACTGAAGATGGGATCCATCGCCGACCTGATCGCCTGGCGGCTGGCCACCGAGCACACGGTGGAGCGCGTGGACGCGCGCGACATCGACACCGAGTTCGGCCCCTTCCAACTGGTGACCTACCGCGACCGCATTGCCCACGACCTGCATTTCGCGTTGGTGCGCGGCACGCCGGACAAGGCCGTGCCCACGCTGGTGCGGGTGCAGGTGGAAAACCCGCTGAGCGACCTGCTGCACTGGCGGCGCGATGACTTTGGCGTGCACGCCACCGACGCCTTGCGCGCGATCGATGCGGAAGGACGCGGCGTGATGGTGGTGCTGTCCGCGCCGCGCAACACCGAGGCCTTGCTGGCCCGCCTGTGCGCCGGACCGTCCGGCGTCCGGCCGGAGACCGGCACCCATGCCAAGGACGTGGGGCAGTGGCGGCGCAACGGCGCCGGTGCGCAGATCCTCGCCGACCTGGGCCTGGGGCGGCTGCGCGTGCTGGGCACGCCGCGGCGGCAGGTGGGGCTGTCCGGCTTCGGGCTGGAGGTGGTGGAGTACGTGCCGGCGCGTGCGGGCGGTGCGGCGGGCGACGCCTGCTAGACTTGCCCATCCACAGGAACCCCTTTCCCATGTCCCATTACGAAGGCGACCTGCGCGCGCCCGAAGGCGCGCGCTTCGCGATCATCGCCAGCCGCTGGAACCCGCGCATCAGCGATGTGCTGGTGGCAGGCGCGCGCCAGGGCCTGGCTGGCAACGGCGTCGCCGAAGACGCGGTGGACGTGGTGCGCGTGCCCGGCGCCTGGGAAATTCCGACGGCGGCGTCGCGGATTGCCGCGGCCGGCCGGCATGCGGCCATCATTGCGCTGGGTTGCGTGGTGCGCGGCGATACCCGCCATTACGAACACGTGGCCGATGGCTGCGCGGACGGCCTGATGCGGGTGTCGCTGGATTTCGGCATCCCCGTGCTCAACGGCGTGCTGGCGGTGGAACGCATCGAGGATGCCGAAGCGCGCGCGGGCGGCAGCCATGGCAACAAGGGCGAGGAGGCCGCGCTGGCCGCCATCGAAATGACCCACCTGCTGGAGCAACTGTGAGCCTTCCTTCCGACAAGTCCCCGCGCAGGACCTCCCGCAGCGGCGGCGTGGACCCGGTGTTCCGCGCGCGTGCGCGCCGCCGTGCCCTGCAGGCCGTGTACGCCTGGCAGATGTCCGGTGGAACGGCCAACGACATCGTGGCCCAGTTTGCCCATGAACAGGCGCACGAAATCGCCGACCTGGAGTATTTCGAGGACCTGGTGCGCGGCGTGTTGCAGCATCGCGCCGGCCTGGACGAGGCCCTGGCCGGCTACCTGGACCGCACGGTGGAAGAAGTGGACCCGATCGAACGCGCGGTTCTGCGCCTGTCGGCCTACGAACTGCGGCACCGCATCGACGTGCCGTACCGGGTGGTGCTGAACGAAGCCATCGAAATCGCCAAGCGCTTCGGTTCCGAACACGGCCATACCTATGTCAATGGCGTGCTGGACCATGCGGCGCTGGAATGGCGTCCCGCGGAAACCGCCGGCAAGCCGCGTTGATGTTTTGCGGATCGGCTTCCTGGATGGGGTGGCCGGGAAACGCGTGATCCGTTGAGTCAACCGCTCGGCCGGGTTGGCCGCCTCTTCGGCAGGAGCGAAGTGGCCACGGGGAGCGGGAGCCGCCGCAGAGGCGGCTTTTGCATGTCCGGGCAGAGAGGATCTGGCCTGTCGAGGGACAGGCCGGTGCCTGCGATGACGGGTCGTCACCGGCAGGACGGATGCCGGAATGGTGCGAACTCCAGCCCGCCCCGCATTGGCGGATACTTTTTGCCCTCCCTTCGGTGGCATATCCCGGCACGTACACATACTCGTGCCGCTGGCCTGTAGCGATCTCTATTTCGCAAGTTTAAAGTTCTAATATGAGCTTCTAAATTGAATTTATGCAGTTAAAGCATCATATAAGACCTATATATATTGCATAACATAAAGGATGATATATAAGCTATTATATGACCATTGTCATATATGGATTCTTATATGAGCTCATACGAAAAGGAATCTGCAACGATTGAAGCCTCGTTGCGCGCCCTTGGCCAGCGTGTGTCCAGGCTGCGCCTGAGCCGAAACCTGACCCAGGCCCGGCTGGCGCTTGAAGCGGGAGCGTCCGTCAGCAGCATCAAGCGCCTGGAAGCCGGCGGCAATACCTCGCTGGACACCCTCCTGCGGGTACTCGGGGTGTTGGGACTGGAAAGGCGGTTGCTGGAAAGCTTGCCGGATCCCGATGTCCGGCCCATTGAGCGCGTGAAGCTTGGCGGACAGGAGCGTCGCCGTGCGCGCGAGACGCCGGATACGCCCAGGGCCACGGAGTGGGCGTGGGGCGAGGAGGGCGATACGTGACGGATGCCACGGTGCAGCTCTGGGGCCGGGACATTGGCGCGGTGAGTTGGGTGGAGGATCGCGAGATCGCGGTCTTTCAGTACATGCCGGACTTTGTCGGCAGCGGAATCCAGCTGGCCCCCATCATGATGCCGGCCGGGCCGGATCCCATCGAGTTCCCGGGCTTGCCCAGGGAGGCCTTCAGGGGGTTGCCCGGCATGCTCGCCGATTCGCTGCCGGACAAATTCGGCAATGCGTTGATCGACGCCTGGCTGGTTGCGCAGGGCCGCCCCGCGGGCAGCTTCAATCCGGTCGAGCGCCTGTGCTACATCGGCACGCGCGGCATGGGGGCACTGGAATTCCATCCAACCCTGTCGGGCGGGCCGCGCCAGTCGCGCAAGGTCGAAATCGATGCGCTGACCCGCCTTGCCAACGAGGTGATCAATCACCGGGAGCAACTTGCCGGCAGGTTGGGCGGCGAGGATGACCGCAGGGCGCTGGAAGACATCCTGCGGGTGGGGACGTCGGCTGGCGGCGCGCGCGCCAAGGCGGTGCTGGCGTGGAACGCGCAGACCGGCGAGTTTCGCTCCGGGCAAGTGCAGGCCGGCGAGGGCTTCGGCTACTGGTTGATGAAGTTCGATGGCATCGCCAACAACCGCGACAAGGAACTGGCCGACCCGCAAGGTTTCGGCCTGGTCGAGTATGGCTTCCACTTGCTGGCGATCGCCGCCGGCATCGACATGAGCGAGTGCCGCATCCACCATGAAGGCGGGCGGTCGCACTTCATGACGCGCCGCTTCGATCGCGACGCGACAGGCCGCAAGCTGCACATGCAATCGCTCGCGGCTCTGCGCCATTTCGATTTCAATGCGGCGGGTGCCTATTCCTACGAACAGGCCGTGGAAACGATCCGCCTGCTCGGCCTTCCGGCGCTGGATATCGAACAACAGTTCCGCCGTGCCGTGCTGAACGTGTTGATCCGCAACCAGGACGACCACGTCAAGAACATCGCCTTCCTGATGAACCGGAAGGGCGAGTGGCGCCTGTCGCCCGCGTTCGATATCGGGTTTTCCTACAACCCGGACGGGAGCTGGACGCACCAGCACCAGATGAGCCTCAATGGCAAGCGCGATCATTTCGAGCTGGACGATCTGCTCCGGTTCGGTCTCTTCTGCGGGATGAAACCACGCAAGGCCCGGGAGCTGGTCGGGGAGATCCACGCGCAGGCCGGGCATTGGATGAGCTTCGCGGAACAGGCTGGAGTGCCGGAGCGCAGGGCGGCGGGTATCCGCCGCGTCATGCGAATGGACATCGTCCATTAGCCGCCGGAACAGGTCCGGAGCTTCGTCGCGGCCCCGGGTGGCTTCCATTATCCTGACAGCATGGGCCTGGCCGAATTCGACCTGATTGAACGCATCCGCGCGCGCTTGCATCCGCGCGACGACGTGGTACTGGGCATCGGCGACGATGCCGCGCTGTTGCGGGTGCCGCCGGGCCGCGAACTGGTGGTGACCGCCGACACGCTGAATGACGGTGTGCATTTTCCCCGCGATACCGCGCCGGGCGACATCGGTTGGAAGTCGCTGGCGGTGAACCTGTCCGACCTGGCCGCGATGGGCGCGCAACCGGCGTGGTGCACCCTGTCGCTGTCGCTGCCACGGAGCGATGCCGCCTGGCTGGATGCTTTCATCGATGGTTTCCTGGCGCTGGCCACGCAGCGCGGCGTCGCGCTGGTTGGCGGCGACACCACGCGCGGGCCGCTGTCGATATCGGTGACGGCGATGGGATTGGTGGAGCCGGGCCGCGCCCTGCGCCGCGATGCCGCGCGCGTGGGCGACGACGTTTGGGTGACCGGCACGCTAGGTGACGCGGCGGCGGCGCTGGCCTTGCTGGGGGATGCCTCGGCCACTGTGCCGGACGAGGCGTTTTCCGCACTCCGCCGGCGACTGGATCGTCCTGAACCCCGCAATGCGGCCGGCGTCGCGCTGGCCGGCATCGCCCATGCCTGCATCGATGTGTCCGATGGCCTGCTGGCCGACCTGGGCCATGTCTGCGCGCGCAGCGGCGTGGGTGCGGACATCGAGTTGGCGGCCTTGCCGGTATCCGCCGCGCTGCAAATGCTGGGTGCTGGCGAATCGTCGTGGCAGTGGCAGGCCAGCGGCGGCGATGATTACGAACTGTGCTTCACCGCGCCGGCGCAAGCGCGCGACACGATTCCGGCCGCGCTCGAAGCGGCGGGCACCCCCGCGACCCGCATCGGCCGCATCGTGGCCGGAGAAAGCCTGCGTGCATTCGATGCGCACGGCCAACCCTGGCAAGCATTCCGTCGCGGTTACGATCATTTCGCCTGAACGTACAGCGGGGATATCGCAGCAGATCAGGCATCAGGACATGGCAAGGGCATCGCGGCCAAGGCCGCTCCTACAAGAACCTGTTACTGCGGTGGCGGCAACACCTTGCCCGGATTGAGGATGCCATCCGGATCCAGCGCCGCCTTCACCGCGCGCATTGCAGCCAGGGTGGCAGGCGTGAACGCCTCGGCCATGAAGTCGCGCTTGGCCAGGCCGATGCCGTGTTCGCCGGACAAGGTGCCGCCCAGCGACAGCGTCAGTGCGAACAGGCGCGGCAGCGCGGCGAGTGCCCGCGCGCTCTGCGCCGGATCGTCCGGGTGGTAGAGGATGTTGACGTGCAGGTTGCCGTTGCCGGCGTGGCCGAAGGTCACGATGGGCAGGTCGAATTCCGCGGCCAGCGCTTCCACGCCCGCCACCAGGTCCGGGATGCGCGACACCGGCACCACCACGTCTTCGTTGATCTTGCCCGGTGCGATGCTGCGCAGGGCAGGCGAGAGCGCCTTGCGCGCAGCCCACAGGCGGTCGCGCGCGCTGCAGTCGACGGCCACGTCCAGCGACAGCAGGCCGTCGCCTTCGGCCGCCGCGCCCAGGGCCAGCAATGCATGGGGCAGGGT
The DNA here is from genome assembly GCA_964562135.1 of uncultured Pseudoxanthomonas sp. GTDB lineage: Bacteria > Pseudomonadota > Gammaproteobacteria > Xanthomonadales > Xanthomonadaceae > Pseudoxanthomonas_A. The sequence continues at coordinate 9,594 of CAZLSG010000033.1, forward strand.
GTCGTGGTCGCCATCGGCTTCGATCAGCAACATGGCGCCGGCCTCCGGTATGTCGGTGCCGTTGTCGCGCAGCAGGTGCAGGCTGCGCCGGTCCATGAATTCCAGCATCGCGGGCGTGAACGGCTGGTTCATCAGCCGCGCCACGGCGGCGGCGGCGGATGCCGCATCCCGGTAGAACGCGCGCAGGCCGGCCTGCGCCAGCGGTCGCGGCGCGAGCTTCAAGGTGGCTTCCACGATCAGCCCCAGCGTGCCTTCGCTGCCGATCAGCAAGTGGGTGAGGTCGTAACCGGTGGCATCCTTGGTCCACGGGCCGCCGCAACGGATGATTTCGCCGGTGCCGGTCACCGCCACCAGTCCCAGCACGTTGTCGCGGGTGGCGCCGTACTTCACCGCGCGCGGTCCCCCGGCGTTGGTGGCCAGGTTGCCGCCGATGCTGCACATCGCGGCGCTGGACGGATCCGGGGGCCAGAACAGGCCGTGCGGCATCAGCGCATCCTGCAGATCGCCGTTGAGCGCGCCGGGTTCGACCACGGCACAGCGGTCCTGCGGGCGGATGTCGAGGATGCGGTTCATGCGCGCGAACGACACCACCACGCCGCCCTGTGCCGGCACGGCGCCGCCGGTAGTGCCGGTGCCGGCGCCGCGTGCGACCAGCGGCACGCGGTGTTCACGGCAGGCGCGCACCAGCGCGGCCACCTGCTCGCGCGTGCGCGGCACGGCCACCGCATCGGGCAGGGCATGGCGGCGGGAATCGTCTTCGGCGCAGGCCAGCCGCGCGGTTTCGTCGGTGCGCCAGCCATCGCCGAGCAACGCGGCAAGCGTGGTATCCAGCGCATCGGGCAGGCATGTGCTCATGCCATGCATTGTAGGTCGGCCGCACGGGACCGACGCGCGGCAATGACGGGTCCATGGCGTCGGGGGCTTTACGGGCGGAATGCGTCCTTCAGCCAGATCAGGCGCGGAGCGGCCGGGTCGCCGCTGGCTTCGATCACGTCGAAGCGGCACGCCAGGTTGGCGTGCCGCGGATGCCGGGCCAGGAACAGCGAAGCGGCGCGGATGAGTTTCTGTCGCTTGCGCGCATCGATGGAGGCGGCACCTCCGCCGAAGGCATCGGAACGGCGGTAGCGCACTTCCACGAACACCACCGTATCGCCTTCGCGGGTATTCCTGTCCAGCATCACCAGGTCCAGTTCGCCGCCGCGGAAGTTCACGTTGGCGGCGACGTCCATCAGCCCGGCGCGGATGAGGTGTTCGCGCGCGGCGGTTTCGACTGCGGCGCCCAGCGCCTTGCGGTCGATGCGGGGCGGATCAGGGCACACCGGACAGGGGCGTCGGGCGGCCTGCGCTGAAGGTGGACCAGCCGGGCTGGCGGATCACGTTGCCGAAGCCGTCCAGGCGCAGCACGCCGGTGGCGCCGGGCAATTCGCTGTTGGCATCCAGCGCCAGTTTTTCCAGGAAGGCGGTCAGCAGCCAAGCATCGTGCCCGAAGGCGAACAGGCGGGCAGCGGGGCCGCGCGCGGTGGGCAGGCGTTCGCCGAGCGTGGCCGGTGGCGGCAGGCCAGGGATGGTGTAGGCGCCCCAGCGTTCGGTGGGGAACACGATGCCGTCCAGCGCGCTGTCCTGGTCCGGCCTGCCGGTGCCCAGGGTCAGTTGCGAGGTGGCCACGCGCGATTTGTCGCCCAGCCCGGCCAGCGCCAGCTGCGGCGCCACTGCGCGGGCGGTGCTGCCGCGCATGGCCAGGAATACCGAATCGGCGCCGTTGCGCGTGGCCGCCGAGAGTCTTGCCGACAGATCGCCGGGGGCGTCGCCCACGTTCAGGGTTTCGACCACGGTGCCGCCGCGCTCGCTGAAGCGCTCGCGGAACGCGGCGGCGGCGCGCTGGCCGTTGTCGTCGTTGCCGGCAATCACCACCACGTTGCGGCGTTCGCGGTTGTACAGGTATTCGGCGCCGATGAGGCCGTCGTCCTCGGGTGCCAGCGAGAAACCGGCGCTGCCGTCCGGCGGTGGCAACGCGCCGCGGTTCAATGCCAGCATCGGCACTGCCAGGCCGGATTCGCGGAACAGCGCGGTGACTTCGTCGCGGCCCAGCGGGCCGACCACGAAATCGGCGTTGGCGGCCACCGCCTTGGCATAGGCATCCAGCGCGCCGGCAGCCGTGCCCTTGGTGTCGAAGAAGCTGATGTCCGGGCGACGGCGGTGTTCGCCGTAGTAGCCGGCCAGCAGCCCGTCGCGAACCGGCGCGGCGGCGGTGGCCAGGTCGCCGGACAACGGCAGCAGGACGGCCAGTTTCACTGGCGGGCGGAAACCGTCGCGATCGGCGGGCGGGCGGTTGGCGGTATTGGCCAGCCACAGGTCGCCGCGGTCGAACGGGCGCGGCAGCGGCAGGCCGCGCCGCTGCAATGCACGGCCGGCGAAGTTGTACAGCGGGTCGCCCACCGGCAATGCGGCGGCGCGGGCGGAGAGGGTGCGGTCGTCCAGCCCGGACAGCAGGCGTTCGATGGTGCGCTGGTTTTCGGCGCGCGCATCGCCCTTCAGCAGCGGATGCGCGGCGGCGCGGTCGGCGGCGGCGGGAACCAGGTTGCCGGTGGCTTCCAGGGCCCGCGCGCGGGTCAGGTACCAGTCGGCGTGATGCGCCGACGGCACCGTGGCAAAGGGCAATTCCAGCGCCGCCAGGGCGGTGGCGGGTTGGTCGTCGGCCAGCGCCAGATGCGCCTTTACCAGCGCTTGACGGACTTTGCTGGCGGCCGGCAGCCGGCGCGGATCTACCTGTGCGGCCAGTTGCCGTGCACGGACGCTGTCGCCGGCGGCTTGCCAGGCGTAGGCGGCATCGGCCAGCAGGGCGGACCGTTGCACGCCGGTGGCCAGTGCGGCCAGGGCTTCCAGGCGCGGCGCGGCCTGTTCCGGCTTGCCTTGCTCCAGCAGGGCGATGGCGGCGGCCTGCTCGGGATCGGCGGTGGCGACCTGCGTGGTGGCGCAACCGCCCAGTAGCAGAAGCGCCAGCATCCAGCAAAGAACCTTGTGCATATCCATTTACATGTACTCGGCAGGGCGGTTGGCGGCTAGGATTCTACCTTCGCAAAGGAACCGACGCAGATGGCCGTACCCACCCTGTTCATCGTTGCCACGCCCATCGGCAACCTGGCCGATCTTTCGCCACGGGCGTTGGAGGTGCTGCGCGGGGTGGCGGCGATCTGTGCCGAAGACACCCGCCATACCCGGCAGATGCTGTCCCATTTCGGCATCGACACGCCGTTGCTGGCCCTGCACGACCACAACGAGGACAGTCTGGCCCAGCGCGTGGTGGCGCGCCTGCTGGCCGGTGAGTCGCTGGCATTGGTCAGTGACGCGGGAACGCCCCTGGTCAGCGATCCGGGTTTCCGGCTGGTGCGCGCGGCGCGCGCGGCCGGCGTGCGGGTCAGCCCGGTGCCGGGCGCCTGCGCCGCCATTGCCGCGCTCAGCGTGGCGGGGCTGCCCAGCGACCGGTTCGTGTTCGAAGGGTTCCTGCCGGCCAAGGCCTCGGCACGCGCCGAACGCCTGCGCAACGTGGCCGGCGAGCCGCGCACGCTGGTGTTCTATGAATCCTCGCACCGCATCGCCGAATCGCTGGCGGACATGCGCGCCGCTTTTGGCGATGAGCGCCCGGTCACCCTTGCGCGTGAATTGACCAAGCTGTTCGAGACCGTGCTGGACGGCACCCTCGCGGAGCTGCATGCGCGGGTGGAAGCCGATGCCGACCAGCGCAAGGGCGAATTCGTGCTGATCGTGCAGGGTGCGGCCGAGGATGCCGACGCGCAGTTGGCGGAAGGCCGCCGCGTCTATGCCAAGCTGATCGAGCACCTGCCACCCTCGACCGCGGCCAGGCTGGCGGCGGACATCACCGGTGCGCCGCGCAAGGCGCTGTATGGATCGTAGATCGGCCACGTAGCGCCGACCTGCGCAAAGCCTGTTTTCCGCCGTAGGCCGGGGCCACGCCCCCCGGCGCGCGCGGTCCCATCATTCCTGCGCCACCCCGCACGACATGCGACAATGCGCGCGGCGGAGCCGGCCAGACAGTCGCGTCACCATCGTGTTCGTCACGAAGGGTGCCGAGGAAAGTCCGGGCTCCACAGGGCACGGTGCCAGGTAACGCCTGGGCGGCGCGAGCCGACGGAAAGTGCAACAGAAAGATACCGCCCAAGACTGCTTCGGCAGGACGGCAAGGGTGAAATGGTGCGGTAAGAGCGCACCGCGAGTCCGGTAACGGACCGGCACGGCAAACCCCACCGGGAGCAAGACCAAATAGGGACCTCATGGCGCGGCCCGCGCCGGGTCCGGGTAGGTTGCTCGAGCGTATCGGCGACGATGCGCCTAGAGGAATGACTGTCCACGACAGAACCCGGCTTATCGGCCGGCTCCGCCACTTTCTCCATGCTTTCCCTGGATCGGCCGCGCCGGATCGACCGCAGGCCTTGCATGCGCGTGCGGGCCGGTCACGTCCGGCGCATGCCGGAGGGTGGCGTGTCCAGGCGGGTTTCACCTTCGAACCGTCCATCCGGGCCGAACCTGCGCTCACCGATCCAGCCTTCTCCGTCGTGGCCAATGGCGATCAGCGTGCTGGCGCGCGTGCCGTACGCGGGGCCGCGGATGAAGGCGGGGGACAGGGTGCGTTCCAGTTCCAGTCCCACGCCGGTGTCCGGCAGGTCGCTGTCGGCGGCGCGGGTTTCATCGGCCAGCGCCTGCCACAGGGCGGACGGGTCTGCATCCCCGTTGTCCAGCCATGCCGACATGGCGCGCTTCAACCGTTCCACCTTGGGCCAGGGTTCGTCCAGGTCGCCGTTGGAGATGCCATGCACGCCGGGCTCCAGCGCGTGCGTCCGTATCCGGGGATGGTTGCCGACGAACGTGCAGTGCGTGGCATCGGCCAGCAGCAGATTGAAGGGCGCGTAATCGCCAGCGCGATCCGCCACGATCCGCGCCTGTCCGCCCGCCGCCGCCGTGCCGGCGAGGAATCCTGCCGTCAGTTGGCCGCGTGAGCGGACATCGGGTCCCGGGGGTGCCGTCGGGTCGCGGACATTGGTCACCACCGCGATCCGTCCCTGGGTGTCGATGCCGGCCCAGGTGCCGCCGGACTGCAGGTCGCGGCCGGCCAGCACATCGGGGCGATCCTTCCAGCGGGCCAGGGCGGCGGTGGGACGGGCATGGAATTCGTCGCGGTTGCCGGCCAGCACCAGTCGCCAGCGGGGGTGGACGTTCCAGGCGATGGCGAGCAGGCACATGGCGCCCATTCTATGGGGGGACCACGTCCCCGACATGAGCCCGTCGTTGCTCCGTGTTGGCCGCACGGGGCTGGCCCGCGGCGCAATCGGAGGATTGGACCCGCCTGCCCGCGCACCCGCCGATGAGATGCGAACACGTGGTCTTCACCACTGTGAATTTTCTCTCAATCTCAAAATTTGAGACTAAACAGCAACTTGTGGATAAAGCTTTAACTGGTCTGTGAAGATTGCTGCAACTCATTGATCAGACAGGCAGTTTTTTCTTAAGAAGCCTGTTGACAACTCTGTGTGTGCTGCCTAAGGTGGGTCTCTGGGGGAAATCCGGGTTTTTTGTGGTTTCTCGTGGTTCAATATCCTTCCAAGGGCGCAGGGCGCGAACGACGTGTTTCAGGGTGAGACGGCCATCACGGTGGATGACAAGGGTCGGTTGACGGTGCCCACCGTCTACCGCGAGCGGATCGCGCGCGAGTGCGGCAATCGCCTGGTCATTGCCTACAACCCATTCGAGGCCGGCAGCTTGTACCTGTACCCGGAACAGGAGTGGCAGCGTGTCCGCGACGCGGTCAACGCGCTGCCCAACACCCAGCGCGCCCACCGCAGCCTCCAGTTGAAGCTGGTGGGCGCGGCCACGCCGGTGGAACTGGACGGCAACGGGCGCATCAGCATCCCGGCCAGCCACCGCAGCGCGGTGGGCATAGACCGCAAGGCGGTGCTGCTGGGCATGGGCGGCAAATTCGAATTGTGGAGCGAGCAGGCGCACCACGCGCAGATCCATCAGACGCTGTCCGATGACGATCTGAGCGCGCAAATGCTCGAACTCAAGCTGTGACGGGCGGTGACCGGGTGCGCCACGCGCAGGCCGGCCACCTCCCCGTGATGTTCGAGCAGGTCATGGACGGGCTGCAGGTGAAAGAGGCAGGGATTTATCTGGACGGCACGTTCGGGCGTGGAGGCCATGCGCAGGGCGTGCTGCAACGACTCGGCCCCGGAGGGCGGCTGTTGCTGATGGACAAGGACCCCGAAGCGATCGCGCATGCCGAACGTCTGTTCGCGGGCGATGCGCGCGTGGCGATCCATCGCGGCAGCTTCGCCACGCTGGCGCAATGGGACGAAACAGCGAACGGTCTGGACGGTGTGCTGCTGGACCTGGGCGTGTCTTCGCCGCAACTGGACGTGGCCGAGCGCGGCTTCAGCTTCGGCAAGGATGGTCCGCTGGACATGCGCATGGACCCGGAATCCGGCGAAAGCGCGGCCGAATGGCTGGCGCGTGCCGACGAGAAGGACATCGCCGACGTGCTGTGGACCTACGGCGAAGAGCGCATGAGCCGGCGCATCGCCCGCGCCATCGTGGCGCGTCGCGCGCAACAGGCATTGACCCGCACCGGCGAGCTCGCCGAATTGATCGCGTCGGTGGTGCCGCGCGGCAAGAGCGACACGCATCCGGCGACGCGCAGCTTCCAGGCCATCCGCATCCACATCAATCGCGAGCTGGCCGACCTGGAAGCGGGCCTGGATGCCGCGTTGGCCCGCCTGAAGCCGGGCGGCCGGCTGGCGGTGATCAGCTTCCATTCGCTGGAAGACCGGATCGCCAAACAGTTCATCGCGCGGCACGCCAAGGCGCCCCCGGGCAACCGGCGGCTGCCGGCGGTGGAAGGTTTCGTGCCGGTATTGAAGCCGGTGGGCGATGCGCAGCGCGCGCTGCCGGCGGAGACCGCCGCCAATCCGCGCGCGCGCAGCGCGGTGCTGCGGGTGGCCGAGAAACTGGCGGTGGCCGCATGACCCGGGTGCTGCTCGCCGCGCTGGTGGTGCTGAACGTGGTCACCGCGATCGGCATCGTGCATGCGCGCCACCAGCACCGCCTGCTGTTCGTCGAACTGTCGCGGCTGGAGAAGGAGCGCGACGAGCTGAACATCGAGTTCGGCCGCCTGCAGCTGGAGCAGGCCACCTGGGCCGAAAGCACCCGCATCGACCGCGTGGCGCGCGCCCGGCTGGGCATGAAGTTCCCGGAAGTGGCGGACATCGTGGTGGTGCGGCCATGAGGACGCAGGCATGAGCGCCTCCCCCATCCGCAACCGCAACCGCGCGCGCTTCAGCCTGCGCGGCCGGTTGCTGCTGGTGACCGCGGTGCTGGCGCTGTGCTCGCTGAGCCTGGTGGGGCGCGCGGCCTACGTGCAACTGGTCAACAACGACTTCTACCAGCGCGAAGGCGACGCGCGCTTCCTGCGCGACATCCCCATCCCGACTTCGCGCGGCATGATCACCGACCGCAACGGCGAGCCGGTGGCGGTGTCTTCGCCGGTGGAATCCATCTGGGCCAATCCGCAGGAACTGCTGAAGACGCCGGAGCGCTTGCCGGAACTGGCGCAGGCGCTGGGCATTCCGCACGACCACCTGCTCAACCGCCTGTCGCAGCGCGCCGACAAGGAATTCCTGTACCTCAAGCGGCGGATGAATCCGGACGAGGCGGCGAAGATCCTGGCGCTGAACGTGCCGGGCGTGTTCTCGCAGCGCGAATTCCGCCGCTTCTACCCGCAGGGCGAGGCGATGGCGCACGTGCTGGGCTTCACCAACATCGACGACCGCGGCCAGGAAGGGCTGGAACTGGCGTTCGACGAATGGCTCAGCGGCACCCCCGGCGCCAAGAAGGTGATCCGCGACAACCGCGGCCGCATCGTCGAGAGCGTGGACCTGATCCGTCCGGCACAGCCGGGCAAGGACCTGATCCTCAGCATCGACCGCCGCATCCAGTACCTGACCCATCGCGAACTCAAGCGCCAGTTGCAGCTGACCGGCGCCAGCGCTGGTTCGGCGGTGGTGCTGGACGTGGCCACCGGCGAGATCCTGGCCATGGCCAACCTGCCGACCTACAACCCCAACGCGGTGGGGACGAGCCGGCAGGACACGCATCGCAACCGCGCGGTCACCGACGTGATCGAGCCGGGCTCGACGATGAAGCCGCTGACCGTGGCGGCCGCGTTGCAGTCCGGGAAAGTGACGCCGTCCACGCTGGTCAACACCTCGCCGGGCACGCTGGCGCTGGGCAAGTACACCATCCGCGATTTCCGCAATTACGGCACGCTGGACGTCACCGGCATCATCACCAAGAGTTCCAACATCGGCTCGGTCAGGCTGGCCGAACGCTTGCCCAACAGTTACTTCTACGACGTGGTGCACGGCTTCGGCTACGGCAGACGGCCCGGCAGCGGTTTCCCGGGTGAATCGCCGGGCGTGTTCGCGCCGCCGGATCGCTGGAACGGCTTGTCCAAGGCCACCATGTCCTATGGATACGGGCTGTCGGTGACGCCGCTGCAGATCGCCAGTGCCTATGCCGCACTGGCCAACGGGGGCCGGCTGATCGCGCCCACCTTCGTCAAGGGACAACTCAACGAAGGCACGCAGGCGGTCGATGCGGACGTTGCCGCGCAAGTGTTGAAGATGATGCAGACGGTGACCGAGCCCGGCGGCACCGCCACCCAGGCCGCGATCCTCGGCTACCACGTCGCCGGCAAGACCGGCACCGCGCGCAAGGCCAGCGGCGGCGGTTATTCGCGCCGTTACGTGTCGTTCTTCGCCGGTGTGGTGCCGGTGGAGAACCCGCGCTTCTCGATGGTGGTGGTGGTGGACGATCCGGATCCGGCCAAGGGCTATTACGGCGGGCTGGTGTCGGCGCCGGTATTCCACAACGTGATGGAAGGCGCGTTGCGCCTGATGGATGTGCCGCCGGACGATATCGAGACCTGGCTGGCCGCGCAGGCCGCCGCCGAGAAGAAGCGGCTGGCGGGATTGCCGCGCATGCCGGCGTTGCCGGCCAGCATCGACGACGACGTGGGCATCGATGAATTCGACAGCGCCATCCCGGCAGCCATGGGTGGACCGGGAGGCGGGCAATGAGCCGGGCCATGAGACTGGCCGAGTTGTTGCCCGACGTGCCGTTGCCCGGCGACACCGTGGTGCATGGTCTTGTGCAGGACAGCCGCGAGGTGCGGCCGGGCGATGCCTTCGTGGCGATTGCCGGGTTCGGCACGCATGGGTTGCATTTTGCCGCGCAGGCAAAGGCGAGTGGCGCCAGCGCGGTGCTGTTCGAGCCGCCCGCGCCGGCGGAACTCCCTGCTCCGGCCGATGCCATCGCGGTGCCCGGCCTGCGCGCGCGCATGGGCGCGATGGCGGACCGTTTCCACGGCCAGCCGTCGCGCGCGATGGCGATGGTCGGCGTCACCGGCACCAGCGGCAAGACCTCGATGGTGCAGTTGCTGGGGCAGGCCTTCGAGATGACCGGCCGTCGCGCCGGCACCATCGGCACGCTCGGCGCCGGGTTGCAGGGCGCGGTGGAGCCGACCGGATTCACCACGCCGCTGGTGTTGCAGACGCATGCCTTGCTGGCGCAGTTGCGCGATGCCGGCGCGAGCGCGGTGGCGATGGAAGTCAGTTCGCACGCGCTGGACCAAGGCCGCGTGGACGCGGTGCACTTCGATGTGGCGGTGTTCACCAACCTGACCCGCGACCACCTGGATTACCACGGCGACATGGCCGGTTACGGCGCGGCCAAGGCCCGCCTGTTCCGGCGCGAAGGGCTGCGCGTGGCGGTGATCAACACCGACGATGCATTCGGCGCGACCTTGCCGGGCCAACTGGATGCCGGCGTGCGCGCCATCGCCGTCAGCGCTGCGGGCCGCGATGCGGCAGACGTGGCCGCGCATGACGTGCGGCTGGACGAGCAGGGCCTGGCCTTCACGCTGCGCATCGGCGATGACGCCATCGCGGTGCGTTCGCCGCTGCTGGGCCGTTTCAACGTCGATAACCTGCTGATGGTGGCCGGCGTGCTGCACGGGCAGGGCCTCGATGCGGCGGCCATCGCGCGCGTGCTGTCGGCATTGCAGCCCATCCCCGGGCGAATGAACCGGCTGGGCGGCGGCGATGCGCAGCCGCTGGTGGTGGTGGACTATTCGCACAAGCCCGATCCGCTGGAACAGGCGCTGGTCTCGTTGCGTGGGCACCTGCGCGGCCAGCTGACCTGCGTGTTCGGTTGCGGCGGCGAGCGCGACCGCGGCAAGCGCCCGCAGATGGCGGCGATCGCCGAGCGTCATTCGGAACACGTCGTCGTCACCGACGACAATCCGCGCAACGAAGACGGCGACGCCATCGTGGCCGACATCGTCGCCGGTTTCGCGCATCCGCAACGCACCGTCGTGGAGCGCGACCGCCGCCGCGCCATCGAGCGCGCCATCGGCGCGGCGGGCCCGGGCGACATCGTGCTGATCGCCGGCAAGGGCCACGAGACCTACCAGGACGTGGCGGGCACCAGGCATCCGTTCGACGACCGCGTGGTGGCGCAGGCCGTCCTGGAGGCGAGGGCATGAAGCGCACGCCGCTCTCGCTGATCGCGCACTGGGCCGGTGGCGAACTCGCCGGCGATGACGTGCCGGTGGAAACCATCACCCAGGACACCCGCAAGCTGCCGCCTGGCGCGTTGTACGTGGCCCTGCGCGGCGAACGCTTCGATGGCCACGATTTCGCCTACGACGCGGCCATGCGCGGGGCGGGCGCGCTGCTGGTCGAGCATGCGGTGGACATCGACCTGCCGCAGGTGCGCGTGGACGACGCACTGGTTGCGCTGGGACGGGTTGCCGCTGGCGTGCAGCGCGGCCGTGGCGCGCGCGTGGTGGCCATCACCGGCAGCAACGGCAAGACCAGCGTGAAGACGTTGGCGCAGTCGATCCTGCAGCGCGCCGGCGAGACCTGTGCCAACCCGGGCAACCGCAACAACGAAGTGGGTTTGCCGCTGGCGGTGATCGATGCGCCGGAAGAGGCCGAGTTCGCCATCTACGAAATGGGCGCCGGCAAGCCGGGCGACATTGCCTACCTGACCGGCATCGTGCAGCCGGACGTCGCGCTGGTGAACAACATCGCGCCGGCGCACCTGGAACGCATGGGCACGCTCACCGGCGTGGCCGAAACCAAGGGCGCGATCTACGAAGCCCTGCCGGCCGCCGGCGTGGCGGTGATCAATGCCGACGACGCTTTCTCCGAGTACTTCGCGCAACGCGCGCCAGGCCGGCGGATCGTCCGCTTCGGCCTGGAAGGCAATGCCGAGGTGAGCGCGCGCGGCATCGTGGCGGTCGCCGACGGCTCGCGTTTCCAGTTGGTCACGCCGCAGGGCGAACTCGCGGTGCGCCTCGGATTGCCGGGTCGGCACAACGTCATGAACGCGCTGGCCGCCGCGGCCATCGCGCTGGCCTGCGGCGTGCCGCTGGCGACCATCGCCGATGGGCTGGAGGCCGCGCGGCCGGTGCCCGGGCGGCAGACGGCGCACACGCTGGCCTGCGGCGTGGTGTTGATCGACGACAGCTACAACGCCAATCCGGCTTCACTGGCCGCCGCCATCGACACCCTGGCTGGCAGCGGCGGCGAAGCCTGGCTGGTGCTGGGGGACATGCGCGAGTTGGGTCCGGAAGGCGAGGCGCTGCATGCAGAAGCCGGGCTGCGCGCGAAAGCCGCGGGCATTGCGCGCCTGTATGCGCTGGGTCCGTTGAGCGCGGCGGCGGTGCAGGCGTTCGGCGACGGTGGGCGGGTGTTCCGGAGCCATGCCGAGCTGGCGGAAGCGCTGCGGCTCGAAATCGCCACCGCTGTAGGAGCGGCCCTTGGCCGCGACCCGGATGCCGCAGCGGATGTATCACGGTCGCGGCCAAGGGCCGCTCCTACAAGGATTCTGGTCAAGGGGTCCCGCGGCAGCGCGATGGACCGCATCGTGAATGCGTTGCTGGACGAAAAGGGAGGCGCATTGCATGTTGCTTGAACTCGCGCGCTGGTTGCAGGGCCTCGAAGACTTCTTCGGCCTGTTCGGCTACCTGACCTTCCGCGCCATCCTCGCGGCGCTGACGGCATTGTTCCTGTCGCTGTGGCTGGGGCCGGCGGTGATCCGCCGCCTCGGGCAACTGAAGGGCGGCCAGCCGATCCGCCAGGATGGCCCGCAGTCGCATTTCTCCAAGGCCGGCACGCCCACCATGGGCGGCGCACTGATCCTGATCACCATCCTGTTGTCGGTGCTGCTGTGGGGCGACCTGCGCAACAAGTACGTGTGGACGGTGTTGCTGGTGATGCTTACCTTCGGCGCGATCGGCTGGTACGACGACTGGATCAAGATCGTCAAGCGCGATCCCAATGGCCTGAAGTCGCGCTGGAAGTACCTGCTGCAGTCGATCTTCGGCCTGGCCGCCGGCCTGTACCTGTACCTGTACGCGGACGTACCGGCGGCGACCACTTTCTACGTGCCGCTGTTCAAGTCGGTGGCGTTGCCGCTGGCCGGCGTCGGCTTCGTGGCCATCGCTTATTTCTGGATCGTCGGCTTCTCCAACGCGGTCAACCTCACCGATGGCCTCGATGGCCTGGCGATCATGCCCACGGTGCTGGTCGCGGGCGGGCTGGCAGTGTTCGCCTACGCCTCGGGCCATGCCGAATTCGCGCGCTACCTGCAAATCCCGCCGGTGCCGGGCGCGGGAGAGCTGATCATCATCTGCGCGGCCATCGGCGGGGCCGGGCTGGGCTTCCTGTGGTTCAACACCTATCCGGCCATGGTGTTCATGGGCGACATCGGCGCGCTGGCGCTGGGCGCCGTGCTGGGCACCATCGCGGTGATCGTGCGCCAGGAACTGGTGCTGGTGATCATGGGCGGCATCTTCGTCATCGAGACCCTGTCGGTGATGATCCAGGTGGCGTCGTTCAAGCTCACCGGCAAGCGCGTGTTCCGGATGGCGCCCATCCACCACCACTTCGAGCTGAAAGGCTGGCCGGAGCCACGGGTGATCGTGCGCTTCTGGATCATCTCGGTTGTGCTGGTGCTGATCGGCCTGGCCACGTTGAAGGTGCGCTGATGAACGACATGCACCGCCAGGCCACCCGACTGGACGCCATCGACGGCCGCTTCGATCCGTGGCTGATCGGCCCTGCGCTGGCGTTGGCCTGCATCGGCGTGGTGATGGTGGCGTCCAGTTCCATCGCGCTGGGCAGCGACCCGCTGCACTATCTGATCCGCCACCTGGTGTTCCTGGCGGTGGGCATTGGCCTGGCGCTGGTGGCGATGCGCACCGAACTGAAGTTCGTGGAACGCTACAACCAGTTGCTGCTGCTGGCCTGCTTCGTGTTGCTGCTCATGGTGTATGTGCCGGGAGTGGGACACACCGTGAACGGCGCACGGCGCTGGGTGAACCTGGGGGTGTCGAACTTCCAGGTGGTGGAGGCGGTGAAGGTGATCTACATCGTGTGGCTGGCCAGTTACCTGGTGCGGTTCCGCGACGAAGTCAACGCCACCTGGCCGGCGATGCTCAAGCCGCTGGGCGTGGCGGTGGCGCTGGTGGCGCTGCTGCTGCTGCAGCCGGACTTCGGCTCGGCCACGCTGCTGCTGGCGATCACCGCCGGCATGCTGGTGCTGGGCGGGGTGAACCTGCCGCGCATGTCGATGCCGATCGTGATCGGCCTGCCGGTCTTCGCCTTCGTGGCGATCCTGGAACCGTACCGCGTCCGCCGCCTGACCTCGTTCCTCGACCCGTGGCAGGACCAGCTGGGTTCCGGCTACCAGTTGAGCAATGCGCTGATGGCGCTGGGCCGCGGCGAGTGGGGCGGCGTGGGGCTGGGCGGCTCGGTGCAGAAATTGAACTACCTGCCGGAGGCGCACACGGACTTCATCTTCTCGGTGATCGGCGAGGAGCTGGGCTTCGTCGGCGTGTGCATCGTGATCGGCCTGTTCGCCCTGCTGGTGGGGCGCGCATTCTGGGTCGGTTACCGCTGCGTGGAGATGCGCCGCCACTTCGCCGGTTACATCGCCTTCGGCATCGCCTTGTGGATCGGCTTGCAGAGCTTCGTTTCCATCGGCGTGAACCTCGGCCTGCTGCCGACCAAGGGCCTGACCCTGCCGCTGATTTCGTCGGGCGGCTCCAGCGTGCTGATGACCTGCGTGGCCATCGGCCTGTTGCTGCGCGTGTCGTACGAATTGAGCCGCGCCGAGAAGCAGGTGGCGCTGGTGCGCGGTGAAGCGGCGCAGGCCCCCGCCATGGAGGCCGAGGCTGGCCCGGCGGCGGCGACGCTCGCCGCGGCCGCTCCGTTCCGCGATGCGCCGGCACGCGGCACCAGCCGCCTGCAGCCGCGCATCGAACCGACTTTCGAGAGGATTACATGAGCACGGGAAGCGCAGCGCCCGTCATGATCCTCGCCGGCGGTACCGGCGGGCACATCTTCCCCGCGCTGGCCGTGGCCGACGTGCTGCGCGCGCGCAACGTGCCGGTGGTGTGGCTGGGCGCGGAGGGCGCCATGGAAACCCGGCTGGTGCCGCAGCATGGGATCGAACTGGACACGATCGCCATCAGCGGCCTGCGCGGCAAGGGCGCGCTGGCGCTGTTGGGCGCGCCGGTGCGGATCCTGCGCGCCATCCGCGCGGCCGGATTCGTCCTGCGTCGCCGCGCCCCGCGCGCGGTGGTCAGCTTCGGCGGTTTCGCCGCCGGTCCGGGCGGTATGGCCGCGCGCCTGATGCGCACGCCCTTGCTGGTGCACGAACAGAACCGCGCGCCGGGGTTCACCAATCGCGTGCTGGCGCGTTTCTCGCGCCGTGTGCTGACCGGCTTCCCCGGCGCGTTCCCGGCGCGGGAAGAACACGTGGGCAATCCGGTGCGTGGTGCGATTGCCGCGTTGCCGGAACCGGCAGTGCGCATGGCCGGTCGCGAGGGTCCGCTGCGCCTGCTGGTGCTGGGCGGCAGCCAGGGCGCGCGCGGGCTGAACCTGGCGGTGCCCGGGGCACTGGCCGGATTGGCGGGCGAAGCCGCCATCGACGTGCGCCACCAGTGCGGCGAAAAGATGCATGAGGAAGCCCTGCGCGCCTATGCCGATGCCGGCGTCGACGCCAGCGTGGAAGCGTTCATCACCGACATGGCCGCCGCCTATGCATGGGCGGACGTGGTGGTCTGCCGCGCCGGCGCCTCCACGTTGGCCGAACTGTGCGCGGCGGGCCTGGGCAGCGTGCTGGTGCCGTTCCCGCAGGCGGTGGACGACCACCAGACCCGCAACGCCGAGTACCTGGTGGAACACGGCGCCGCCGTGCTGCTGAAGCAAGGCGAAGACCTGGCGCCGCGCCTGCGCGACGTGCTGCGCGCGCTGGCCGCCGATCCCGCCCGCCGCCTGTCGATGGCCACCGCAGCGCGCTCCCTGGCAAGGACCGATGCAGCCGAACGCATCGCCGACGCAATCCTGGAGGAAGCAAGATGATGATGGCCGCGGCACGCGAGCGCCGCCTGCAACACACCGGCAACCTGGCGACCGAGTTCCGCCGGGTGCATTTCGTCGGTATCGGCGGTTCCGGCATGAGCGGCATTGCCGAAGTGCTGTGCACGCTGGGCTACGAGGTCTCCGGTTCCGACATGGCCGACAGCGCCGCCACGCGCCGCCTGGCGTCGCTGGGTGCGCGGGTGATGCGCGGCCACAACGCGGCCAACGTGCTGGGCACCGATTGCGTGGTGGTGTCCAGCGCCATCAAGCACGACAACCCGGAACTGATGGAGGCGCGCAGCCAGCGCATCCCCATCGTGCCGCGCGCGGCCATGCTGGCCGAACTGATGCGCTTCCGCCGCGGCATCGCGGTGGCGGGCACCCACGGCAAGACCACCACCACCAGCCTGGCCGCGGCGGTGCTGAGCGAGGGCGGGTTGGATCCGACCTTCGTGATCGGCGGGCAGCTGCTGGCTGCCGGCGCCAACGCCAAGCTGGGCGATGGCCAGTGGCTGGTGGCCGAGGCCGATGAAAGCGATGGCAGCTTCCTGCGCCTGAATCCGCTGATCTCGGTGATCACCAACATCGATGCCGACCACCTGGAGAACTACAACAACGACTTCTCTCGGGTGCAGGCGGCCTTCGCCGAATTCCTGCAGCGCCTGCCGTTCTACGGGTTGGCCGTGCTGTGCATCGACGATCCGGAAGTGGCCGCGCTGGCCGCGGAAACCCCGCGCCACGTGATGACCTATGGTTTCGCCGCCAATGCCGACGTGCGCGCCGAGAACGTGGAGCAGGAAGGCGCGCGCATGCGCTTCACCCTGCGCCTGCCGGAGGATGCCAGCGTGGCGGTGACGCTGGCCTTGCCGGGTCGTCACAACGTGCAGAACGCGCTGGCCGCCGCCGCGGTCGGTTGGCAGCTGGGCGTGTCGCCGCAGAACATCGCCGTCGCGCTGGAGAAGTTCGCCGGCGTCGGCCGCCGTTTCAACGACCTGGGCGAGGCGGTCACCGCGTCCGGCGCGCGCGTCCGGCTGGTGGACGATTACGGCCATCATCCGCGCGAGCTGGAGTCGGTGTTCGCCGCCGCCCGTGGCGGCTGGCCGGAGCGGCGCCTGGTGGTGGCGTTCCAGCCGCACCGCTACAGCCGCACCCGCGACCAGTTCGACGCCTTCGCCGCCGTGCTGTCCGATGTGGACGCGCTGGTGCTGAGCGAGGTGTATCCGGCCGGTGAGGCGCCCATTCCCGGTGCCGATGCCAAATCGCTGGCGCGTGCGATCCGCGCGCGCGGCCGCATCGATCCGGTGGTGGTGGAGCAGGTGTCCGACCTGTCGCGGGTGCTGCCCGACGTATTGCAGGATGGCGACCTGTTGTTGCTGATGGGCGCCGGCGACATCGGCCATGTCGCGCAGCAGATCGCCGCGCGCGGCTTCGATAGCGGGGAAACGGCATGAATGCCCATCGCCTGCCGCCGCCGCGCTTCACCGATCCCGCCGTGTTCGGCCGCGTCGCGGTGCTGATGGGCGGCACCAGCGCCGAGCGCGCGGTGTCGCTGGATTCGGGCAACGGCGTGCTCGACGCGCTGCGCTCGCGCGGCGTGGATGCGCATGCGGTGGACGGCATCCCGGCGCTGGTCGACGGAATCCGTGCCGGCCAGGTCGATCGCGTCTTCAACATCCTGCATGGCAACAAGGGCGGTGGCGAGGATGGCGTGGTGCAGGGCTTGCTGGAAGCGCTCGGCGTGCCTTACACCGGCCCGGGCGTGCTGGGTTCGGCCCTGACCATGGACAAGATCCGCACCAAACAGGTGTGGATCGCCTCGGGATTGCCGACGCCGCGTTTCGTCCGCATCGCGCCCGGCGACGATCTGCGTGCCGCCGTGCGCGAATTGGGTTTGCCGGTGTTCGTGAAGCCTTCCTGCGAAGGCTCCAGCGTCGGCGTATTCCGCATCCTGGCGGAAGGCGACCTCGACGCCGCCGCCGAATTCGCCGCCGGTTACGCGGGCGAACTGCTTGCCGAACAGATGGTGCAGGGCGAGGAATACACCGTCGGCATCCTGGGCGACGCCGCGCTGCCTTCCATCCGCATCGTGCCGGCCGGCGACTGGTACGACTACCACGCCAAGTACGTCGCCGACGACACCCAGTACCTGTGCCCGGGCATGGAAGGTGAGGCGGAAGACGCCATCGGCGCGCTGGCCCTGCAGGCCTTCCGCGCCGCCGGTTGCAGCGGCTGGGGGCGGGTGGACGTGATGCGCGACCGCGCGCGCGGCTTGCAGTTGATCGAGGTGAACACCGCGCCGGGCATGACCAGCCATTCGCTGGTACCGAAGGCGGCTGCGCAGATCGGCGTCGACTATGCGGACCTGTGCTGGCGGGTGCTGGAACAGACGCTCGCGGAAGAGGGCGCGCAATGAACGCTGCCCTGCGCATCCTCGCCTGGCTGCTCGCGATCGCCCTGGTGGCACTGCCGGTGGTGGCGTTGCTCAATGGCTGGATCGGCGCCGAGCGCTGGCCGCTGAGCACGCTGCGGGTGAACAGCGAACTCGAGCGCGTGGATGCCGAGGTGTTGCGCGACACCGTGTTGCCGCACGCCCGGCGTGGATTCTTCGCGGTGAAGTTGCAGGAAGCGCAGGACGCGGTGGAGTCGTTGCCGTGGGTGGAACGCGCCGAAGTGCGCAAGCGCTGGCCGGACGTACTGGAAGTGCAGGTGGTCGAACACCGTCCGTTCGCGCGCTGGGGCGATGACCGCCTGCTGTCCGAGCGCGGCAGCCTGTTCCCGCTGCCCGAAGGCATGGATGTCCGCGCGTTCCCGCAGCTGGATGGCCCCGATTCGCAGGTGCAGGAAGTGACCGCGCTGTACAACGAGGCCGCCGCGCTGTTCGCGCAGCTCGGCTACCGCGTGGAGACCCTGAAGATGGATCGCCGCGGCAGCTGGTCGCTGGTGCTCGACAACGGCACCGAAGTGGTGGTGGGCCGCACCGACGCGCGCCTTCGCCTGGCGCGCTTCGCGAGGATGCTGCCGCAGTTGCTGGCGCGGCAGCCGTTGCCGCTGCAACGCGCCGATCTCCGCTACACCAATGGTTTCGCACTGAGCTGGTCGTCCAACGGCACGGCCGCCCCCCAAGCAAAGCAGGCAGGCACATGAATCGCAAAGGCGACAAATCGCTGATCGTCGGGCTGGACATCGGCACCTCCAAGGTGACGGCGCTGGTGGGCGAATATTCGCCGGGCAATCCCATCGAGGTGATCGGCATCGGCTCGCACGAGTCGCGCGGGCTCAAGCGCGGCGTGGTGGTGGACATCGAATCCACCGTGCAATCCATCCAGCGCGCCATCGAGGAGGCCGAGCTGATGGCCGGCTGCGAGATCCGCTCGGTGTACGCCTCCATTTCCGGCAACCACGTGCAATGCAAGAACTCGCCCGGCATCGTGCCGATCCGCGACGGCGAAGTGACCTGGGGCGACCTGGACCGCGTGCTGGAAGCCGCCAAGGCGGTGGCCATCCCGGCCGACCAGAAGATCCTGCATGCCATCCCGCGCGAGTACGTGCTGGACGATTCGCAGGAAGGCATCCGCAATCCGGTCGGCATGACCGGCGTGCGCCTGGAGGTGCACGCGCACCTGGTGGTGTGTGCGCAGTCGGCCGCGGCCAACATCAGCAAGTGCGTGCAGCGCTGCGGCCTGCAGATCGACGACCTGATCCTGTCCTCGCTGGCCTCCAGCGTCGCCGTGCTGACCAGCGACGAGCGCGAACTGGGCGTGGTGCTGGTGGACATGGGCGCGGGCACCACCGACCTGGCGGTGTTCGTGCAGGGCGCGATCTGCCACACCGCTTCGCTGCCGATCGCCGGCGACCACGTCACCAACGACATCGCGCACATGCTGCGCACGCCCACGCCGGAAGCCGAGCAGATCAAGGTGCGCTACGCCTGCGCGCTGGCGCAGCTGGCCACCGCCGAGGAAAGCATTCAGGTGCCCAGCGTCGGCGACCGCCCACCGCGGCGCATGCCGCGCCACTCGCTGGCGCAGGCGGTGCAGGGCCGTTACGAGGAAATCTTCGAGATGGTGCAGGCCGAGTTGCGCCGCTCCGGCTTCGAGGAACTGGTGCGCGCCGGCATGGTGCTGACCGGCGGCGCTTCCAAGATGGAAGGGGTGGTCGAGCTGGCCGAGGAAATGCTGCACATGCCGGTGCGCGTGGGCGTGCCGCAGCACGTCACCGGGCTGGGCGAAGTGGTCGCCAACCCGGTGCATGCCACCGGCGTGGGCCTGCTGCTGATGGGCAGCCAGATAG
>CAZLSG010000034.1:0-29103 GCA_964562135.1 uncultured Pseudoxanthomonas sp.
AGTTGTTGTTGCAGCGCACACTCTGCTAAGTTTTTTGACCAGCGGTGTCATTCTACCGCCGATTGATCCGATTGGCTCTTTCCAACCAGCCAGAGTCGCTACAGAACCACCAAGAACCACCATGATGCCCTTGAGGAGGGGACAACATGAATATCAGGACCACAAGCAGAAAGACACCGGTTACCTTGCTGGCCATTTCAATCGGGTTGGCGCTGCAGGCCAATGCCGCGTTTGCCCAGCAGGACAGCCAGGCCGCGTCGGCCGACGATGCCACCAACCTCGATGCCGTGCAGGTCACCGGCTACCGCGCCAGCGCGGAACGGGCGCTGGACATCAAGCGCGGCGAAGCGGGCATCGTGGATGCCATCGTCGCCGAGGACATCGGCAAGTTCCCGGACCTGAACCTGGCCGAATCCCTGCAACGCATCCCGGGCGTTTCCATCACCCGTGAAGGCGGCGAGGGCCGCAACATCTCGGTGCGCGGCCTCGGCCCGCAGTTCACCCGCGTGCGCATCAACGGCATGGAGACGATTTCGACCACGGGCGGCACCGACACCTCCGGCGGCGTGAACCGCGGCCGCTCGTTCGACTTCAATACCTTCGCCTCCGATCTGTTCAGCCAGTTGGTGGTGCGCAAGACCGCCTCCGCCGACGTACCGGAAGGCTCGCTCGGCGCCACCGTGGACCTGCGCACCGCGCGGCCATTCGACTTCGATGGCTACACCATGGTCGTCGGCGGGCAACTCGGCTACAACTCCCTGGCCGAGGAATTCAATCCGCGCGGCACCTTCCTGGTCAGCAATACCTTCGCCGACAACAAGCTCGGCGCGCTGCTGTCGGTGGCCTACACCGACCGCACGGTGCTGGAGGAAGGCTCGGATACGGTGCGCTGGTCGGCGGCAAGCGCGAATGGAGGCTTCCACAGCGATTCGCCGTTCACGGTGCCGAACAATGCCTATCACCCGCGCATCCCGCGCTACAACCGCTACCTGCACGAACAGGAGCGCCTGGGCCTGACCGGCTCGTTGCAGTTCAAGCCCAACGACAATACCGAACTGGTGTTCGATGGCCTGTACGCGCGCTTCGACGCCAACCGCTGGCAGGACAACATCAACGCCGTGGCGTTCAGCCGCGGCGGCGAAACGGGCAAACCCGGCATCATCGTGCGCGACGGCGTGGTGGATTCCACCAACAGCCTGGTCTACGGCGTGTTCGACAATGTGGTCATCCGTTCGGAAGGCCGCTACGACGAACAGACCACCGATTTCCGCCAATGGACGTGGACGCTGAGGCACGACTTCAGCGACTCGCTGCGCCTGAACGCACTGGCGGGCAAGACCAGGTCCGAATACGACAACCCTGTCCAGACCACGGTCATCGCCGACAAATTCGGCGTCAACGGCTACTCGTACGACTATCGCGGCGACCGCAGGCTCCCGGTGCTCGACTACGGCAACATGAACCCGACGGACACCAGTGGCTGGACCCTCGCCGAGATCCGCCTGCGCCCGTACAAGGTCACCAACGAATTCGACAATGCCTCGCTCGACCTCGCCTGGACGGCCTCGCCCTACTTCACGCTGAAGGGCGGCGTGGACTACAAGGACTTCGACTTCCAGGTGCAGAACTGGGGGCGTGGCACGCCGGGTGGCAACCGCATCGAAACCGTGCCCGCGGGCCTGCTTGACAGCGCCGCGCTGGCGCAGCTGATGCGCCAGTACAACATCAGTGCCGGTGGCGCGGGTGCTGCCGTGGTTCCCGACGTCGCCGCCTTCGCCAAGGCGCTGGGCATCCATGACGGCAACGGCATCTTCGCTGTGCACGACAATCTCAACAACCTTGCTGCCGACAACCGCCAGGTCAACGAGCGCGTGAACGGCTACTTCCTGCAGGGTGATTTCAACTTCGACGTTGGATCGGCGCTGGTCCGCGGCAATATCGGCGTACGCCGCTCGGAAACCCGCCTGACCAGCGAAGGCTGGTCGATCATCGGCGGGCTGCCCGTCGCGACCCGTGTGGTGAATGAGTACAGCGACACCCTGCCCTCGCTCAATGTGGCGGCCGAACTCGGCGACTTCGTGGTCCGCTTCGCCGCTGCCGAGGTCATGGCCCGTCCCGACCTTGGCTTCCTGAACCCGGGCGCGACCGTCAGCGTCGCAGGCGGCGCGCGCACCGTCACCACCGGCAACCCCATGCTGGATCCGTTCCGCGCCAAGACCTTCGATCTTGGCGTTGAGTGGTATTTCGCCGAAGGTGCCGCCATCGCACTTACCGGTTTCTTCAAGGATATCGACAGCTACATCCAGACTTCGCGCGAAACACGGCCTTTCCACACTTCGGGCCTGCCGGAATCGCTGATCGCCGGGACCGGTGCCACCGTCAACGACGACTTCACCTTCACGCAACCGCTCAATACGCCGGGCGGCGACCTGAAGGGCTTCGAGTTCGCCTACCAGCAGGCATTCACGTTCCTGCCCGGCTTCTGGAAGGATTTCGGCGTGCAGTTCAACTACACCTACGTGGATTCCGACATCCAGTACCTGAGCTCAAGTGGCGCACCCACGGCAAGGGGACCGATGATCGGCCTGTCGAACAACGCTTGGAACGCGACGTTGTACTACGACAACAACCGGCTGTCCGCGCGCATTTCGGCCGCCTACCGCGACGAATTCGCGAACCAGATCCCGGGCCGCGAAACCACCGACATGGAAGGCACCGCGGCCACCACCACCGTGGATGCCTCGATCTCGTACAACATCAACGAACGGCTCTCGGTTTCGCTGGAGGGTCTCAACCTGACCGACGAGTGGAACGACATGTGGATCGACAGCACGCGCGACCTGCCCATCGCCTACACGCACACCGGTCGCCAGTACATGCTGGGCTTCCGCTACAAGTTCTGACCCCGGCCACCCACGGCAGCATTGAAAACCGGAGCCGCGTCAGCGACTCCGGTTTTTTCTTTATCGGGGTTTGCCGGCCCGGGTCGAAAAGGGATCCACGACGCGGATCGATCCATCCGCCTCGTGCACCAGTTCCGTTGCCTTGGCATTGCGCAAGTGGGTGCGCCCGCTGATCTCGGTGTCGTGGTAGAACAGGTACCAACGCCCATCGGCCTGGACGATGGAGTGATGGGTGGTCCAGCCCTGCACCGGTTGCAGGACCACGCCGCGATGCACGAACGGTCCATACGGGGAATCCCCCGTGGCGTAGCGGATGGTGTGGGTATCGCCGGTCGAATAGCTGAAGTAATAGCGCCCATCGTGCTTGTGCAGCCAGGCCCCCTCGAAAAACCTGCGCGCCGTGTCGCCGCCCGTGATCGGGCTTCCATCCGGATCCAGCAAAACGACGTCGCGCGGCGCTTCGGCGAAGCCGAGCATGTCTTCGCGCAGACGCGCGACCCTGGGCATCAACGCGGGGGCATCGGGCTGTCCCAGGTCGGCATCGCCACCGGCCGGATCGTAATCGCCTGATGCCCAGCGTTGCAGCTGGCCGCCCCAGATGCCGCCGAAGTACATGTAGTGCGCGCCATCGTCGTCCTCGAACACGGCCGGGTCGATGCTGTAGCTGCCCGCGATCGGCTCGGGCTCGGCCCTGAACGGACCTTCCGGCCGGTCACCCGTGGCCACGCCGATGCGGAAGATGCCGGCGCCATCCTTGGCCGGGAAATACAGGTAATAACGTCCGTGCTTGCGGGCCGCGTCCGGCGCCCACAGTTGCCGGCTGGCCCAGGGCACGTCTTCCAGCGCCAGTCCCACCGGATGCACGGTCACCTCGCCGCCAATGCGATCCATCGACAGCACCCGGTAGTCGCGCATCACGAATTCGTGGCCGGAATCATCGTCCAGTGGCGGTTCGTCCACGTCGTGCGACCCATAGACATGAATGCGACCGTCGAACACGTGCGCGGACGGATCCGCGATGTAGGGCTGTTCCACCAGCGGCGCGTCACGGAACCGGGACGCCGCCGGGCCTTCCCCTGCATGGACAACGGCTGCGCCGCAGGCAAGCGCAAGCAGGGACGGGATCGCGATGCCCAGGAATGGCGTCACAGGGTGCCTCGCTGGATGAAGGGTGCTCGCTGGTACAGCCGGCGTTCGCCGCCGCGGGGGTCGTTTCCCATTCGCGGCAGGGTATCGAATACCAGTGTCGCGCGTCGATCCAGTGAATAAGGCGACCATTCGCTGGTCAGGCCAGTGCGCGGATCGCCGGGGCGGGCGAACGCCAGCAGCGCATCGCTCATCGCATCGGCGACGCGCTGCGCCTCGCTGGAAATGCCGGTGCGTGATCCCGGCTGGCCGATGTTGTCGAGCACCAGCGGGATGTCGAGGGCGTAATAGGCCCAGGTGTTCTGCGTGCCTTGCCGCGCGAAGGCACGGCCAGCGCAGCGCCCGGAAGCCGGCAGGCCACGTCCGAAAGCGCGGCCTGCCGGAGGAACCGCCGTCGGGACGGCATCACGGCATGCTCAGCGCAGCGGCTCGCCGCGCTGATAGCCGGCATGCGGCTCCATGGTGTCCAGGTTCCATTCGGATTCGACGAACGGGCGCTGCGTCGGCGCATACTGCGGATAGCCGCCCACCTGCTCCTGGCTGTCGATGATGTCGCCACGGCCCTCGACCACGTCGGCCACGATGCGGCGGTCGATCGGATCGCGGTCCCATGGCGTGGCGCCGGCCTTCTCGATCACCGAATCCTGCACCTGCGCCGACGGCAGCAGGTCCACGCCGAAAGGCAACTGCGGCGCGGTCTTGAGCAGATTCACCTTCACCGGCGCGGTGGTATAGCGGCCGACCATGGGAATCGTGGGCTCGCCGATGACATCAACGGCCAGGTTGTCGCCAAGGTAGAGGTCGATGTTGCCGGAACCGCCGACCATGAAGAACGCCAGCTTCCTGGTGTCGTGCCCGGCGCGCAGCACGTTGCCGCGCAGGATCATGCTGCCGGTGGCGTACTCGTGGCCGATCCATTCCTCGGCAATCAGGTTGTAATGCGCCGCGCGCGCACCGGGGTTGTAGATCAGGTTGTTTATCACCTGCCCGCTCACGCCACCCTTGAACAGCGGGTTGCGCTCGTAGTTGTGCGCGTAGAGGTTGCCGACGATCAGGATGTCCTGCACGTGGTCGTGCACCAGCGTGCCCTTGGAGTGCTCGCCCTTGCCATGGGTGGAGTCGGCCAGGCCCTCCGCGATCAGGTTGTTGCTGAAGGTGATGCGCCGCGAAGTGCCGTTGCGGAAATCCTCCAGCGTCTTGCCGCCTTCGAGGAAGCGCGTTCCGGAAGCGGACAGTCCCTCGTCGGTGCCCCAGGTCAGCGTGCAATGGTCCACGATGACATCATGGGCGCGCACCGTGGAGATGGCGTCGAAATCGACGCCGCTGCGCTTGGGCAGGCCCGCGTCGCCCGGCCGCACGCGGATATGGCGCACGATCACGTCGTGCGTGGCGATGTCGATGCCGCCGCGGATCAGGGTAATGCCCGGTGCCGGCGCCGTTTGCCCGGCGATGGTCAGGAACGGCTCGGTGATGCGCAGGGTTTTCACGCCCATGTCGATGACGCCGCCGACCTCGAACACCACGATGCGCGGACCCGGCGTGTTCACGGCTTCCGCGAACGAGCCCGGCCCCTCGCCATCGAGGTTGGTCACGCGGACGATTTTCCCGCCGCGCCCGCCCGGCGTGTGCGCCGCCCAGCCTTGCGCGCCCGGGAATGCGAGAGCCGCACCGGATTCCGCGGCCATCGCAGGCAGCGTGGCGCACGCCATGATGGCTGCCAGCATCGCCAGGCAGGCGCGTCGGCCGGAGCCGGCCACGAAGGAAATCAGGTTCTTGCGCATCGGTCGCTCCCTCCCAGGAGTAGTAGATGGGTCGCCGTCGGACGGTACATCGCTTTTGCGGCGTTGCGTATTGTAAATGACACCGGTTTACCATATACAAGGCAGCAACCCGCTGTCCATCGGCAGTGCAGCATGACAAGCCACCAAGGGAACGCCCGTTGAGCACCCACACCAGCCTCCGCGACACCTCCCGGGAAACCGCGCCCGAGCTCGGCGCAATCGCCGAACGCTTCGTGCAGGCGCGGCTGCAGGGCGCATCATTGCCCGACTTCCCGGGAACCATCCCCCCCGATCTGGAAACCGCCTACCGCGTGCAGGACATGGCCATCGCGCGTTGGCCGGACCGCGTGGTGGGCTGGAAGGTCGGCTTCATCGCGCCCGAACGCCGTGATGTTTCCGGCGACGAGCGCCTGCTTGGACCCATCTTCGCGCGCAACCTGTGGCCCGCGCAGGCCGGCAGCACCGGCCTGCCGGTGTTCGCGGGCGGATTCGGCGCGATCGAAGCCGAATACG
This sequence comes from uncultured Pseudoxanthomonas sp., assembly GCA_964562135.1. Lineage (GTDB taxonomy): Bacteria > Pseudomonadota > Gammaproteobacteria > Xanthomonadales > Xanthomonadaceae > Pseudoxanthomonas_A. The sequence continues at coordinate 6,344 of CAZLSG010000034.1, forward strand.
TGATCCGTCTGGAAGCGGACGTCCCGGCCGGCAAGCAGGACTGGACGCCGGCCGAAACCGAATCGCTGCCCGCCACCCTGCATACCGGCGTCGAAGTCGCCAGCAGCCCGCTGGCCACCATCAACATGCTGGGCCCGCTGGTCGTGGTGTCCGATTTCGGCAACAACAACGGCCTGGTCCTGGGCAGCGAGATCCCGGGATGGCGCGGCATTCCGGAACACGAGCTCGTCTGCTCCACCCATATCGACGGCAACGAGGTCGGCCTTGGCGGCGCCATCCGCCTGCCCGGCGGCCTGCGCGCGGCCTTTGCCTTCGCCCTGAACCGCCTTGCGCGCCGGGGCCTCGTGGCCCGCGCCGGCGATCTGATCGCGACCGGGAATGCCACCGGTATCCACGACATTCTCCCCGGGCAACACGCCCGGGTGAGCTTTGCCGGCCACGGGGATATCGTCTGCCATGCGCTGGCCGCGCCCCGCATCGGACATGCCGCGGCGGAGGACAGCGTGTGATCAGTCGCCGTCGCTTCATCACCACCGGCATCGGCGCCGCCTGCGCCGCAACGCTGCCGCTGGCCAAGCCGGCATTGGCGGGCGATCCCGGCACCCTGCTGACCACCACCGACGTGCATGTGCGCGACTACCCCACCGTGCAGGCCGTCAAATGGATAGGCGAAACCCTGGAGCGCGAAACCGGCGGGCGCCTGCGCCTGCGGACCTTCCACTCCGGGCAACTGGGACGCGAGGCGGAAGCCATCGACATGGCGCGGTTCGGCGTCATCGACATCACCCGCGTCTATTCCGGCGCGCTCAACAATGCGTTTCCGTTGACCCAGGCGCTGTGCCTGCCCTATGTCTTCGATTCGGTGCCGCACCTGCGCCGCACCCTGGACGGCGAGGTGGGCGACGCGGTGCTGCGCGGATTCGCGCAGCGCGGCCTGGTCGGCCTGGCCATCTACGACAGCGGCGCGCGCTGCTTCTACAACACGCGCCGGCCACTGCATTCGCCGCAGGACCTGCATGGCCTGAAACTGCGCGTGCCGGCATCGGACATCTTCATCCGGCTGATCCGCATGCTGGGCGCCAATCCCACCCCGCTCTCGCTGGGCGAAGCGTTCTCGGCGCTGGAAACCCGCCTGATCGACGGTGCGGAAAACAACATCCGCAGCTTCCATTCCAGCCGGCACTTCGAGGCCGCGCACTACTGGTCGCAGACCGAACACTCCTATGCGCCGGACGTGCTGCTGATGTCGCAGAAGAGCTTCGATGCCCTGTCCGCGGATGACCGGGCCTTGCTGCGCGAAACCGCCCGCCAATCGGTCGCCGTGATGCGCGAACGCTGGGACGAATCGGAAAACGCGGCGCGCCAGGCGGTGGCGGACCATGGCGTGGCCATGAACGAAGCGGACCTGGCGGCATTCCGGAAAGCAGCCGAACCGTTGCTGGCCGACTACCGCAACGATCCGCTCATCGCTCCCCTTTACCGCAGCATCCGCGCGCAAGCCTGAGGCACGGCCATGTCATCCGCATCCATTTCTCCGCCATCTCCCGGAAACGCGCAACGCCTGCTGGAAAAACTGGCCGGCGCCGCCACCGCCATCGCGGCCACGGCCCTGGTCGGGCTGGTGATCGTGCAGGGCTGGCAGGTCTTCGCCCGCTACGTGCTCAACAATTCGCCCAGCTGGACCGAGCCGGTCACGCTGCTGCTGCTCAGCACCGCGATGAGCATGGGCGCGGCGGCAGGCGTCCACAGCAACCGCCACTTCGGCTTCGTGCTGCTGGCCGAAGCCATGAAACCCTCGGTCAAGCGCGTGGTCGATGCCGTCGTCCCCGGCATCATCGCGATCATCGGCGCGTTCCTCTCGTACTGGAGCTTCGTCCTGTTGCTGGATGGGCTGGACGTGAAGATGGCCGGCGCGGCCATGCCGCAGAGCATCGCGTTCCTGCCGTTGTCGCTGGGGGGGCTACTGATGGTCGTTTTCGCCCTCAATCGCCTGTTGCTGGCCATTGCCGCCCGCCCCTCCCAAGGAGCCGCCTGAACCATGGCCATTGCCATCCTGTTTACCGTCTTCGCCCTGTTGTTGATCATCGGCGTGCCGGTGGCCTATTCGCTGGCGGCGGCCTCGCTGGCGACATTGCTGTACCTGGATCTGCCTACCATCGTGATGACCCAGCAGATCGCGGCCGGCACCGGCTCGGTTTCGCTCATCGCCATTCCGTTGTTCATCTTCGCCGGCGAAATCATGATGCGCGGCGGCATTTCCGAACGCCTGATCGCGCTGGCCTCGGCGCTGGTCGGCCGCCTGCGCGGCGGTCTGGGCCAGGTCAGCATCCTGTCCTCGCTGTTCTTCGGCGGCGTGTCCGGCTCCGCCATCGCCGACGTGTCGGCGGTGGGCGGCACGATGATCCCGCAGATGGTCAAGCGCGGTTATGACCGCGATTTCGCGGTCAACGTCAGCATCACCGCCGCGCTGGTGGCGCTGTTGGTACCGCCTTCGCACAATCTGATCCTGTATTCGGCGGCGGCCGGCGGCGGCATTTCCATCGCCACCCTGTTCGCCGCCGGCATCGTACCCGCGCTGATGATGACGGCCGCGTTGATGGTCACCGGCTGGCTGGTGGCGCGCAAGCGCGGCTACGGCGTGGAACCGTTCCCGGGCATGCGCGCGGTGCTGTTGCGCACCATCTCGGCGCTGCCCGGCCTGGGACTTGTGGTGCTGATCTTCGTGGGCATCCGCGCCGGCATCTTCACCGCGGTGGAGAGCGCGGCCATCGCGGTGGTCTATGCCCTGCTGGTCACCGCGGTGATCTACCGCCAGCTGAAATGGCGCGACTTCCTGGAAACGGTTTCGCATGCGGCACGCACCACCGGCGTGATCCTGTTCGTGATTGCCACCGCGGCGCTGTTCGGCTGGCTGCTGGCCTATCTGCAGGTGCCGACCGCCGCGGTGGACGCGCTGCAATCGTTCGCCGAAAGCAAGTACACCGTGCTGCTGCTGATCGTGATCATGCTGTTGCTGCTGGGCACCTTCATGGACCTGGCGCCGATGATCCTGATCTGCACGCCGATCTTCCTGCCGGTGGCCCGCGCCTACGGCATCGACCCGGTGCATTTCGGTCTGGTGCTGGTGCTGACCGGCGGTCTGGGCCTGGTGACGCCGCCGGTGGGCTCGGTGCTGTTCATCGGCACCGCCATCGGCAAGGTGACCGTGGGCGAAGTCATGCGCACCATCTGGCCGTTCTGGCTGGCCGGCCTGGGCGTGTTGCTGATCGTCACCTTCTTCCCGCAACTGTCGCTGTGGCTGCCTGCCGTGCTGAGATGATCTTTGCCGGAAGAAGCCTTGCCCTTGCCCGGGCCGCTCCATCCACGGAGCCCTGCCCACGCGCATGGAACGCAACGGCTAGAATCCATCCACGCCACGATCCTGTAACCTCCAAGACCATGCCCGCGCGCAAACCACCCCCAGGCCCTGTCCACAAACCCGCTCCGGGCAAGGCCGCGACGATCAACGACATCGCGCGACTTTCAGGCGTCTCCAAGAAAACCGTCTCCCGCATCATCAACAACTCGCCGCTGGTCCGCAAGGACACGCGCGAGAAGGTGGAAGCGTTGATGCGGGAAGTGGGCTATTCCCCCGATCCGATGGCGCGCGGCCTGGCGTTCCGCCGCTCGTTCCTGATCGGCATGGTCTACGACAACCCCACTGCGCAATACATCGTCGACATGCAATACGGCGCGCTGGATTCGTTGCGCGACTCCGGCTACGAACTGGTGGTGCATCCCTGCGACACCCGCAGCCCCGGCTACATCGACGGCGTGCGCAGGTTCGCCCAGCAACAGAAACTGCACGGCGTGATGCTGGTGCCGCGCGCTTCGGAAGACCAGGCGCTGGCCGACATGCTGGCCGACATCGGCTGCAGCTATACCCGCGTCGCCTCCGTCGCCCTGGACGAACCCGGCCGCATGGTGGTCACCCATGACCGCAACGGCGCCGCCGAGGCCGCCGAATACCTGCTGTCGCTGGGCCACACCGACATCGCCCTGATCACCGGCCCGGATGCCTACCGCTCTTCCTACGAGCGCACCCGGGGTTTCCTGGACACGCTGACGCGCCGCGGCATCGAATTGCCCGAATCGCGCGTCATCGAAGCCGGCTACACCTTCGAATCCGGTGTCGCCGCCGCCGAGAAGCTGCTGTTCGGCCAGCGCCGGCCCACCGCCATCTTCACCGGCAACGACGAAATGGCCGCCGGTGTCTACAAGGTGGCCCTGCGCGCGGGCATCGACATCCCCCGCGACCTGTCGGTGGTGGGCTTCGACGACAGCCCGCTGGCCTCGCGCCTGTGGCCGGCGCTGACGTCGGTGCGGCGCCATACCCGCGACACCGGCCGGATCGCCGCCGCCATGCTGATCCAGCCCAACAGCGGCGCCGCGATGGCCGCCGCCAGCATCCGCCCGCACCTGATCATCCGCGACTCCTGCCAGCCACCCGGCTGAACCCGGCGGAACCCGTGGCCGGCCCATGGCGCGATGCGGAATGACACCGGTTACCAAACGTCATAGAATGCCCCTGCCGGGCAATCGATCCCGCCTCTCAACCCCGTGTCCGTCCAGGACGCCACTTCTGCAATGGAGATCCACATGGCGACCCATCCGTTCAGTCTCGAAGGCAAGACCGCATTGGTAACCGGTGCCAATACCGGCCTGGGACAAGGCATCGCGCTGGCATTGGCCGCCGCGGGCGCGGACATCGCGGGCGCCGGCATCGTGCCGGCCGATGAAACCGCGGAAAAGGTGCGCGCGCTCGGCCGCCGCTTCCTCAACATCGAGGCCAACCTGATCACCATCGAGCCGGTGGAGCGCGTGGTGAAGGAGGCCGTCGAGGGCCTCGGCGGCCTCGATATCCTGGTCAACAACGCCGGCCTGATCCGCCGCGCCGACGCGGTCGAGTTCAGCGAGAAGGACTGGGACGACGTGATGAACGTCAACATCAAGTCCGCGTTCTTCATCTCGCAGGCCGCCGGCCGGCATTTCATCGCCCAGGGCAGCGGCAAGATCATCAACATCGCCTCGATGCTGTCGTTCCAGGGCGGCATCCGCGTGCCCTCCTACACCGCCAGCAAGTCCGGCATCGCCGGGATCACCCGCCTGCTGGCCAACGAATGGGCCGGCAAGGGCGTGAACATCAACGCCATCGCGCCGGGCTACATGGCCACCGACAACACCGCGCAACTGCGCGCGGACGAAGAGCGCAACAAGGCCATCCTGGACCGCATCCCGGCCAACCGCTGGGGCAGGCCGGAAGACCTGGGCGGCACCGCGGTGTTCCTGGCCAGCAGCGCGTCCGACTACGTCAACGGCGCCATCATCCCGGTGGACGGCGGCTGGCTGGCGCGCTGACGTTCCAACATCCGATCCACTTCGACCAAGAGAGTGTCCCCATGAAAATCGCCTTGATCCAGGAGTTCAGCCAGGCCGGCAAGAACCCGGTGATCCTGCAACAGCTCAACGAAGTCGCCTCCACCCAGGGCCACGAGGTATTCAACGTGGGCATGGACGGCGACAACGACCATCGCCTGACCTACATCCACCTTGGCATCATCGCCGGCCTGTTGCTCAACTCGAAGGCGGTGGATTTCGTCGTCGCCGGCTGCGGCACCGGTCAGGGCGCGATGATGTCGCTCAACGCCTGGCCGGGCGTGTTCTGCGGCTACTGCATCGAGCCGACCGACGCCTTCCTGTTCGCCCAGGTCAACAACGGCAACGCGCTGGCGCTGCCGTTCGCCAAGGGCTTCGGCTGGGGCGCGGAAATCAACATCCGCTACATCTTCGAAAAGGCTTTCAGCGGCGAGCGCGGCCAGGGCTATCCGACCGAGCGCCGCGAATCGCAGGTGGCCAATGCCGGCATCCTGGCCCAGGTGAAGCAGGGTGCGTCCAAGCCTCTCATCGAAGGCCTGCGCGCCATCGATCCGGAACTGGTCAAGCAGGCCGTGGGCGGCGAACGCTTCCAGAAGGCCTTCTTCGAGCACGCGCGGGACGCCGACATCCGCGCCTATGTCAGCGAAGTGCTGGGCAAGTAAGTCTTCGGGCAAGCACTCCCGCCCCCCGCGGGACGGGAGACGCCCGGGTTCCCCGCCACGCGTGAACCCGGCAGCGCAGCATCCGCCACGGGAGCCGGAACCATGTCTCGCCTCCGCTACCTTCTCCTGCCGCTCCTGCTGGCGCTGGCCGGCACCGCCCCGGCAGCCGAACCGCCCCGACGCGTATTCATCGCCGGCGACTCCACCGCCAGCGAATATGGCCCGGAACGCGCGCCCCGCACCGGCTGGGGGCAGGCGCTGGGCAGTTTCCTGGATCCCGCCCGCCTCGAAGTCCGCAACCATGCGCGCAGCGGCCGCAGCGCGCGCAGCTTCATCGAGGAAGGCTGGTTCGACGGCATCGCAGGCGGGATCGACGAAGGCGACGTCCTGCTGATCCAGTTCGGCCACAACGACGCGAAGATCGAGGACCCCGCGCGCTACGACGAACCTGCCGAAGCCTTCCCGTCGTGGCTGATGCGTTACGTCGCGCTGGCGCGTGAACATGGCGCAACCCCGATCCTGGTCACGCCTGTGGCGCGCCGCACGTTCGAGCATGGCGAGCCGGTCGATACCCATGGCCTCTACGCGCAAGCCGTGCGCGACCTGGCGCGACGCGAAGGCGTGGGACTGATCGACCTGGCCGCATCCAGCATGGACTGGCTGCGCGCATTGGGCGAAGAAGCATCCAAGCCCTATTACATGCATGTGCCGGAACAGGACCAGGCCGACGACACCCACTTCCAGGCCCACGGCGCGGTGGCGATGGCCTGCCTGGTGGCGGACGGCTGGAAACAACTGGATCCGTCGCTATCGGCGCACCTTGTCCGCGATACCGACTGCGGCGCCCCCGCCGGCGCATTGCAGGACCGCGTCACGCAACCGCACGCCTCGCAAGTAGTGGACGAGCGCGATATCGCGCGCCGGCAACCAGGGCCGCACGGCGGCGCAGGAACCACCACCGCTCACCCCCTGTTCGCGGATGCGCCGGAACTGCCCTTCATCATGCGCAAGCGCGTGCTGCATCCGGGCGCCGGCATCGGCCTGCATCCCCAGCACAAGGACGAAATCTATTACGTCATCAGCGGCCGGGGCCTGTACACGCTGGATGGACGCCTGCACGAAGTCGGCCCGGGCCACGCCATGCTGACCCGTCCGGGCAGTACCCATGCCATCCGGCAAACGGGCGACGAAGACCTGGTGCTGCTGATCGCGTATCCCGCCGCACCTGCCGGGAAGTGATGGCGCAACAGCCCACCTGGCTCAGCGCAGCGTTGGCCGCGCCCAGCGCTGGTAGCTGTCGGTGATGCCCTGCCGCAAGCGGCGGTATTGTTCGGAGCCCGGTCCGGCCCCCAGGCGCTCGGCCACCGCTTCCCATCCGCCCTCATGGTCGCGCGCCCATTCGCGCACCACCGCGCGGCACGGCTGCGCGGATACCTGCGCCAGCGCGCAGGCCATGTAGACATCGGCTGGCATCCACTCCGGCTGCCTCAGCAGCGCGTCGGCATAGGCGCGCGGCACCGCATGGTAGCGGGCCAGTTCGTCGAGGAAGCTGTCCGGATAACGGACCGCGTAGCGATTGATGTCGACCAGGTGGCGGTCGATCCATGCATTGCCGCTGCGTGGCGCGTATTCCGCTTCCTGCTCCGCATTGGCGGAATCAGCCACCTCCTGCCGGGCCGAAGCCTGCGTGGCGGGCATCAGCAACGACAACAGGACAAGGAACAGGATTCCGGGACGCGCCATGCCCGGCATTATGCCGGCCATGCGCGCCCATCGCACCACCGATCCCGGCGCCATTCAGCGCCCGCGCCCGTCCCGGCGATGGCGGTCGTTGCGGGAGTCGTACCGATTGCCCCGGTGACTGTCCCGATGACGATGGTCATGACGGACGTTGTAGCGGTAATAGTCATGCCGCGGCGGCGGCGCGTAGTACACCGGAACATATCCACGCGGGCGCGGAACGGGCCGGTAGGCCACGCGTTCCACCTGACGGTAATAGACCGGGCGATGGTAACGGTCGTACACGACCACCAGGCGATCATGGGGAGCATACCCATGCCCATGGCGGTAATACGGCTGGCCCGCGTGGTAGATCACATCGGCGATGTCGACCACCACCCGCACCCAGTCGTTGTCGTGGGCTCGCGCCGGCGCCGCGACGAAAGCCGACATGCCCAGACCCGCCGCCAGCATCGTGGCGACACCCCAGCGCGAAAGAACCCGACCCCTCATCTGCGTTCTCCTGGCATCCGCCCGAATGCGGGCTGTGGCCAAGATGGAAGCCAACGGGTGAACCGGTTTTTAACCTGGCCATGCATGCGCCATTGCGGATGCGCGGCATACATCCGGCGTTTATGCTGCCCCGCAAAAAATCGCCTGAACGATTCTTGACATCGCAACCGTGATGGCCCGAAGGATGGCCACGGGCGGCGGCCACCAAAGCCCGCCTGTTCAGCCGACTGCGTGGGCGGCCCGCGACTCGATGGTTCCGATCGCGGCAAGCAATCCCGATGCGGACGGCACCGAAAGCATGCGCGCGTGCTCACCGTTGATGAGATCGTGCTCGGCCTCGTGCGCCCAGGTCAGGTGGTAGGGCACGTGGATGCCCCATGCGCCCAGCCCTACGACGGGCGCGATGTCCGAGCGCAATGAATTGCCGATCATCGCGAAGCGTTCCGGCGCCACGTCCAGTTCCCGCAACACGCGCAGGTAGGTGGGCGGATCCTTCTCGGACACCACCTCGATGCGATGGAACAGGTCGGCCAGGCCGGATTGCTCGATCTTGGATTCCTGATGGAACAGGTCGCCCTTGGTGATCAGGACGATGTCGTGTTCGGCAGCGATGGCTTCCACCGCCTCGCGGATGCCGTCGATCAGTTCCACCGGGTGCTGCAGGGTTTCGCGGCCGATCTCGATCACCCGGTGCAGGTCGCGCGCGCTGATGCGCTCGCCGGTGAGCTGGATGGCCGCCTCGATCATCGACAGGGTCATGCCCTTGGCCCCGTAACCGAAGACCCGCAGGTTGCGCCGCTCCACGTCCAGCAGATGCTGCAACGTGCGCGAGTCGCTCAGGTCGATGTAGCGGCCGACGATGCGTTCGAATTCGAGTTCGGCGGCACGGTAGTAGTCCTCGCTCTTCCACAGCGTGTCGTCGCCGTCGAATCCCACCCACTGGATCATCCTGCCCATCGCATCCTGTTCCGGTCGATTTCCACGATGCAGGATAGCAGCGGAAAAACGGAGGGCGGCTCATGCCGCCCTCCGTTCCCTCCCTGGCACGAAGCTCCTGTGGGGATCAATGCGCCGGTGTGCGATCGTCGTAATCAGCCCCGGCGAACGCGCGGTATTCGTCCTTGCTCAGCTTGCCGTCGGCATCGGCATCGGCCTGGTCGAAGATGCGGGCCAGTTCGGCATCGGCAGCCGCCTCGCTCTGGCTGACCAGACCGTCGCGGTCGGTATCCAGTTCGTCCCAGGTGGGTTTGCGGGGTGCCTCGCCAACCGGGAACGCGGCCGGATCGACCGGCGTGGATGCCGCTTCGGACGTCTGCATCAGCACGTCGGCCTGCTGGTCCTGCGCGAAGGCGAACGGCATGGCCAGTGCGGTGACCAGTGCCACCATCAGCGGCGTGCCACGACGGGGAATGTATGCGTGCTTGCGATTGCTCATGTGTTTGCTCCTCGTGGATGTGGGAAGTGCGCCCCAATTGCGCGGAGCCACGATGCAATCCCGCGGATGAACCGATCTTGGGCGCGGAAACGGACGTCCACGCACGGTTAACCACATGGCCGGCGCCTGTGTGTAGGGCCTTCGTTAACGCATGGTGAGCGCGGCGTAAGCGCCACGTGCAAATGTCATGGCACGGTGAAATTCACGCGCCGATGTCGTCGTTTTCCGGCGTTTCCTGCACGCGCTCTTCACGCCAGCCGCCGCTGAACCAATGCCAACCAAGCGCCACGCCAGCCAATGCGCCGGCCGCCTGGGCGAGCACGCGCATGCCCAGCGAGTCCGGATCGTGGATGTTTTCCAGCGCCATGCGCGCGTACAGCGGCGACTCCAGCCTCACCATGCCCAGGTAGAACATGTTCCAGGCATCCACGCCCGCGGCAATGGCCACCGAAAACACGCAGGCCCACCCCAGCGCATGCCCGGCGGTCCAGCCGAAGCGCCTGCACACCCACTGCCACACGGCACAGACCAGCACGCCGATGGCGAACGCGATCAACATGGCTTCGACCACGCCCAACAGGCCCATGTGCAAGGGAAGGTTCATGCCGCGCGGCATCCTTCACGGCGCGTGCCTGCGCAGGGCAGGACCGGTGCATGGACAAGCGGCATGGACACCCGGCTCAGGACCCGGCCTGCGCCCCGGTGATGTAGGTATCGTCGACATCCACCGATACGCCCCTGGCCACGATCCGGTATTCGAACGTCGGCACCGGCCCGGCGCGGCCGGGCGCCTCGCCCAGGCGCTTGATGGTTTCCGGCGGAAACTCCACCTTCGACAGCACCCCGTATACTTCCGCCGCACCGCGCACATCCTTGGGCATATAGAAATCATGGTCGCCCATCAGCACGCGCGCGGCCTGGCCGTCATCCTCCAGCATCGCCCAGCAGCCCTCCTTCTGGCAGACCTGGGTAATACGGCCGCTGAACTTGCGCGGCTCGCCGGCAAACGCCTCCAGGTTGGCCAGCGCCGACGAAACCGGCACTGCCTCGCCCGCGGGAACCCCGGCGCCGAACGTCTCACGCTCGCCTGCCCGCGCGCCCATGGCGCACAACAACACCATCCCCGCCAACAGCATCGAACGCATCATGACTCTCCACCCACCGGTTGCATGCGGCATGGTACCGCCGTCGCGGATGATCCGGCAGCCTCAATGCAAGGGCACCGGCACGATCAGCGTCCGCAGGTCGTAGCCCATGGCCCGGGCGCTTTCGCTGATGCGCTCGAACGTGTCCCGGTCCATCGAGGGCGAGCGCGACAGTATCCACAGGTTCTTGCGCCCCGGATCGCCCACCAGGGCCCAGGTGTAGCCGGGATCGAGATCGATCACCCAGTAGTCGGCCCAGACCAGCGGAAGCCACGAAAGCCAGTCCGGCGCGAAACGCACCTTCAGCCTGCCCGGATGATCCTTGACCGGCCTGGCCACGCCTTCGGCCCATTCGAGTTCGCCGCCTTCATTGCGGCAGGTGTTGCGGACGCCTATCAGGCCATCCTCGCGCAGGCTGTAACTGGCCGTGACCTCGCCGACGCATTGCGACTGGAACGCATTGGGCAGGCGCGCAATCTCGTACCAATGCCCGGCATAGCGCGATATTTCCAGCTCCGGCACCGAGGATACCTTCCCGGCCGCGTGCGTCGCGGGGACGCAAGCCGCGAACAGCAGCATCAGCAACACCTGCAACCTGTACATCGCGGTGCGCTCCTCGGTGGGTAATGCAGCCAGTTGATCCGTACCGCAAACATCGCGACTGCGTGGGTGTCGGGGGCATGGCCCCGCCTGCTCCACAATACGCGGCCCGGATGGACCCGAGCCAGTCCCGGCGGGAGTCACCCGCCCACGACTTCCTTATGATGGCCCGACGGCAACCGAAACCCGGTGCCTGGCTCATGAAAAGACGGAATAAGCGGATGAATGACCCGGTGAACGTGGCACTTCTGGGCTATGGCCTGGCCGGCAGGGTCTTCCATGCCCCCCTGATCGCCAGCGTCCCCGGATTGCGCCTGCATACCGTGGTTTCACGCGATGCCGGCAAGGTCCATGCCGACCATCCCGATGTGCGGGTGACCGCCAGCCCGGAAACCGCTTTCGCCGATCCGGCCATCGAGCTTGTGGTCATTGCCACGCCAAACGCCTTGCACGCGCCGCAGGCAAGGGCCGCGCTGGCGCACGGAAAACACGTGGTGGTGGACAAGCCCTTCGCGACCGGCACGGCCGAAGCGCGGATGGTCGTGGACGCCGCCGCGCGCGCGGGACGCCTGCTCAGCGTGTTCCACAACCGGCGCTGGGATGCCGATTTCCTGACCCTGCACCGGCTGCTGCAAAACGATGCGCTGGGCGACATCGTCGAATTCCGCTCCCATTTCGACCGTTACCGCCCGGTGGTGCAGGACCGCTGGCGCGAGCAGGATTCGCCGGGCGGCGGACTGTGGTTCGACCTGGGCCCGCACCTGGCGGACCAGGCGCTGCAATTGTTCGGCCTGCCGGATGCGGTCTGCGCCGATATCACCACGCAACGCCCGGACGCGCGCGTCGACGACTGTTTCGACGTGCGCCTGCGTTACCCGCGGCACCGGGTGATCCTGCATGCCGGCTCGCTGGTGGCCGACCACCGCCTGCGCTTCGCGGTGCACGGTACCGGTGGCAGTTACCTCAAGCACGGGCTGGACCCGCAGGAAGCACAACTGCGGGGCGGCGGCGTCCCCGGGAGCGCCGGCTGGGGACGCGATCCCTTGCCAGGCGAAAAAATCTCCTGGCCCGACGGCAACATGCAGCGCGAAATCATCGACAACCTGCCCGGCGACTACCGCCAGTACTACCTCGGCATCCGCAATGCGCTGCGGGATGATCAGCCGCTGCCGGTGACCGCGGACGAAGCCCTCGACGTGATGCGCATCCTCGAACTGGCGACGGAAAGCAGCCGCGAGCGGCGCGAAATCGCCTGTCACACGCTGCCCCGGCCCTGAAACACTGACTTTCGCCACATCCGGGCCCCGCGGCCCCGGATGTAACATGGGCCCACGCGGCCGGCATAGCCGGCCGTACTTTTCCCATGCGCGGGCCAGGCATCAGGAACCACCCTGCCGGCCCGCCGCGCGCACCGCCTTACCGGAGACCCCGATGATCCAGCGTCACCTGAAACCGCTTGCCCTCGCCTTTTCGGTCGCCGCCGTGCTGGCCGCCTGCCAGAAGGGCGAGGCCCCGGCCGCCGCGCCCGCGCTCGACCTGTCGTCCATCAAGACCCAGCCGATCAAGCTGCAGGCCACCGACCTGAACGCCGGGATCGACGCCTGCGCCGACCTCAACGGCTTCGTCAACAGCACCTGGCTGGCCGCCAACCCGGTGCCGTCCGACCGCACCACCTGGGGCACCTTCGAGATCCTGGGCGAGCGCTCGCTGGAGATCCAGCAGAAGCTGGCCGAAGCCGCCGCCGCCGACACCGCCGCCACCGGCGTGCGCAAGCTGGTGGGCGACTTCTTCGCCACCGGCCTGGACGAAGCGGCCATCGAAGCCGCCGGCATCGCCCCGTTGCAGCCCATCCTGGACCAGATCGACGCACTGGACTCCGGACAGGCCATCGCCGACTTCATCGCCCAGACCCACGCCCAAGGCCGCAGCCAGCTGTTCAGCTTCGGCGGCAACGCCGACTTCAAGAATTCCGACGTGGTGATCGCCTATGCCGGCCAGGGCGGACTGTCGCTGCCGGAACGCGCCTACTACCTGGAAGACCGCCCCGACTACGTGAAGGCGCGCGAGGCATTGCAGGAGCACATCCGCAAGACCCTGGAACTGGCCGGCGCCGACAGCGACACCGCCGCCGCCCAGGCCGCCACCGTGCTGGCCTTCGAAACCCGCCTGGCCAAGGCCTCGACGCCGCGCGTGGAACTGCGCGACCCGGCCAGGCGCTACAACCCGACAAGCATCGAGCAGGCCGACGCGCTGACGCCCAACTTCTCCTGGGGCGCATTCTTCGACACCGTGGGCGTGGCACGGCCGGAAATGTTCTCGCTGGCCATACAGGACTTCTTCACCGAAGTGAACCGCATGCTGGAGGACGTGCCGGTGCAGGACTGGCAGGCCTACCTGCGCTTCCATGAAATCGACGGCGCGGCGCCGTTCCTGAGCAATGCCTTCGCCGACCAGAACTTCGCCTTCTACGGTCAGGCCCTGCGCGGCCAAGCCGAGCAGCAACCGCGCTGGAAGCGTGTGTTGAACACCCTCAACGGCGCTGCCGGCGAAGCGCTGGGACAACTGTACGTGGACGCCGCCTTCCCGGCCGAGTCCAAGGCGCGCATGCAGACGCTGGTCGGAAACCTCAGCGATGCGCTCAAGCACCGCCTGGAAAACCTGGAATGGATGGGCGACGAAACCAAGACCCAGGCACTGGAGAAATGGGCCAGCTTCACCCCCAAGATCGGTTATCCGGACAAGTGGCGCTCGTGGGAAGGCCTGGAAACCGGCCGCGACAGCTACGTCTCCAACGTGCTGGCCGCCGCCGCGTTCAACGCCCGCTACCGCCTGGACAAGATCGGCAAGCCGGTGGACCGCAGCGAGTGGTTCATGCCGCCGCAGACGGTCAACGCCTACTACAACTCCACCCGCAACGAGATCGTGTTCCCGGCCGCCATCCTGCAGCCGCCGTTCTTCGACCCGGATGCCGACGACGCGCTCAACTACGGCGGCATCGGCGCGGTGATCGGCCATGAAATGATCCACGGCTACGACGACTCGGGCAGCCGCTTCGACGCCAGGGGCAACATGCACAACTGGTGGACCGACGCCGACCGCGCCGGCTTCGAGCAGCGCACCTCGCTGCTGGGCGAACAGTTCGACGCCTACGAATCCATCGACGGCATCCACGTCAACAGCAAGCTGACCATGGGCGAGAACATCGCCGACCTGGGCGGACTGGCGGTGGCCTACGACGCCCTGCAGAAGGCGCTGGAAGGCCGTGAGACCGGCGACATCGATGGTTATACGCAGGACCAGCGCTTCTTCATGAACTGGGCCAACGTGTGGCGCCGCAACTTCACCCCGGACGAACTGAAGGTGCGCCTGACCACCGACTCGCATTCGCCGGCCAACTTCCGCGCCATCGGCGCACCGTCCAACCTGCCGGCGTTCGCCGCCGCGTTCGATTGCAAGGTGGGCGACGCCATGGTGCGCCCGGAGGACAAGCGCGTCGTCATCTGGTAACGGGCCCGGCATCACCCGAATCGGGAAAGGACGGGGCGACCCGTCCTTTTTCCGTTTCCGGCGCGCCTGTTTCCACCCTCCCGTTGCCCCGGGACCGGGAGGGGTTACATGCAATGCGGGGATTGCACCACAATAGGCCCGTCCGGCAGGGGACTCCGGACACATGCCTTTGCCGGCATGCCCGCTTGTCTTCGTCTTTCCCACACAGGTCCGTTTCCCGAATGAACGACAGATTCCAGGCGCTTGTTTACGGCACCGTGTTCGCCGTGTTGGTCGGCTGGGTGCTGTACATCGGCCAGAACATCTTCATCCCCATCGTGTTCAGCGTATTGGTGGTCTACGTCATCATCGGCATGACCCGCCTGCTGGCGCGCATCCCCAAGGTGGGCGCCGCGCTTCCCGTGCAGGTGCACTATGGCCTCTCGGTACTCGCCATCGTCGGCGCCATGGCCATCGTGGGCTGGCTGGTGATGAACAGCGTGAACCAGATGATCGAGCAGTCGCCGCACTACCAGGCATCGCTGGTCTCGATGGTGCAGAGTGGCGCGATATTCTTCGGCGTCGAGTCCGAACCCAGTTGGACCACGATCCGGCAGAGCGTGCTGGACCAGGTCAACCTGCAGAAGTTGACCGGCCTGATCCTTCTGTCGCTGACTTCCATCCTCACCAGCCTGGCCGTGGTCGGCCTGTACGTCGCCTTCCTGCTGCTGGAGCGCGGCCCCTTCGGCAGGAAGATCGACAAGCTCTCGCACGACCCCGAACGGGTGGCGCGCATCCGCCGCGTCATCAACGACATCAACGGCCGCATCGGCACCTACCTGGCGCTCAAGACCCTGCTCAGCGTGCTGCTGGGCTTCGTCAGCTGGATCATCCTGAAGTGGATGGGGGTGGAGCTGGCTGCCTTCTGGGCGCTGCTGATCGGCCTGCTCAACTACGTGCCCTACATCGGCTCGGTATTGGGCGTACTGCTCCCGGCCGTCTTCGCGCTGCTGCAATTCGGCGACATCAAGTCGGTATTGATCGTCGCCATGCTGCTGTCGGTGGTGCAGTTCCTGATCGGCAACATCCTGGACCCCTTCATGATGGGGAATTCACTGAACCTCAGCCCCTTCATGATTCTGGTGAGCCTGACCGTGTGGACCGCACTGTGGGGCATTCCCGGCGCCTTCCTGGCCGTGCCGGTCACCGCCAGCATCGTGATGATCCTGGCCGAGTTCGAAGGCACGCGCCCGATCGCGATCCTTTTGTCCCAGAAGGGATAAATGCGTGCCGGGGGCATGGCCCTCGCCTGCCTGAGGGTCGACCCGGACAAAGCGGGCTCAGTGCCGGGAGCCTGCCTGGATGGACGACCAGCGCACCCTGCCGGGCCTAGCCCGCCATGAGCGCTTCGATCTCGTCGGCGCTTCGTTCCAGCGCGCCGGTCAGCACGCGGTGGCCGTCGGTGGTGATCAACACGTCATCCTCCGTGCGGATGCCGATGCCGCGCCATTTCGCCGGCACGCCGGTGTCGTCCGCGGACACGTAAAGGCCCGGCTCGATGGTGAACACCATGCCCGGCTCCAGCAGGCGCGATTCGCCTTCGATGCGGTATTCGCCCACGTCGTGCACGTCCAGGCCCAGCCAGTGGCCGGTCTTGTGCCGGTAAAAACGCCGGTAGTGGCCTTCGGCGATGTTCTTTTCCAGCCTGCCCTTCAGCAATCCCAACCGCAGCAAGCCTTCGGTCAGGGTCTCCACCGCGGCCTCGTGCCCGGCTTCGTACGGAACGCCCGGCCGCGCTTGCGCCAGCGCGGCCGCCTGCGCCGCGCCCACCAGGTCGTGCAGGGCGCGTTGTTCCTTGCCAAAACGGCCATTGACCGGGAACGTGCGGGTGATGTCCGCGGCATAGCCCCGGTATTCGGCACCGGCATCGATCAGCACCAGATCGCCGTCCTTGGAACGCGCGCCATTGGCCACGTAGTGCAGGACGCAGGCATTGGCGCCGGCCCCCACGATGCTGCCGTACGCCGGCCAGGCATCACCGGCACGGAACGCGCGCTCCACTTCGGCCTGCATCTCGTATTCGTGGATGCCGGGACGGGCCGCGCGCATGACCGCGCGATGCGCTTTCACGCTGATGTCGGCGGCATGCTGCATCAGTTTCAATTCGGCCTTCGACTTGAACAGGCGCTGCTCGTGCAGCAGGTGTCCCAGCTCAAGGAATTCATGTGGCGGCTGCGCCCCGTGGCGGACCTGCGCGCGCACGCGGTTGACCCAGCCGATCAGCTTGAGGTCGAACTCGGCATCGCGGCCGAAGTGGTAGTAGACGCGCGAACGGCCTTCCAGCAAGCCCGGCAGGATTTCATCCAGGTCGTCGATGGGATAGGCATCGTCCATGCCATAGGTGTCGACCGCGCCCTCCTGGCCGGCGCGTGGCCCATCCCAGCCTTCGCGCTCGGGATCGCGCTCGCGGCAGAACAGCAGTGCCTCGCCATGGGGACGGCCCGGCACCAGCACCAGCACCGCGTCCGGCTCCGGAAAACCACACAGGTACCAGAAGTCCGAATCCTGCCGGTAGGGATAATGGGTGTCGTGGCTGCGCACGCGTACTGGAGCGGCCGGCAGCACCAGGATGGCGTCCTCGCCGGCCATGCCCATCAATTGCTTGCGCCGGCGCGCGAATTCGGTGGGCGCGATACCGGTGATCGTCTTCATGGGTTCAGTTCAGGCGCTGGCGGTGGCGGGGGCCCAGGACGCAGTCTCCATACAACAGCAGGACCGCGACGCGCACGAATTCCTCGATTTCGGCGAGGGCCGCCTCGTCCTCGTCGTCGTCGTCCATGTCCTCGCCCGAGGCCTGCGCCAGCCGCGCCAGATCCTGCAAGGCTTCCTGGCCCTCTTCCGACAACGGCGGGTTGGCGCCCGCCGCCAGGCCGAAACCACCCAGGAAGCCACGGCACCATTCGAACACCGCCTCGGCCCGTTGCGAGAGGGCAGCCTCGGCAGCAGGCAGCAGCAGGTCGAAAGCGAAGTCCCGGTCATCCAGCTGCGAGGCACTGGCCTGGCGCAATTCATCCAGCGGGCTGTCGGCAGCGGGGGCAGGCAGGCTGTCATCGGCCAATACCCGGGCCGGCCAGCGCGGAGCGTTCTCCCCGCCCCCGGCCAGCCAGCCGCACAGGGCGCCATGCAGTTCGGAGGGGGGCGTTGCCAGCCCGGCACGCTGCGCGGCCAGAGCAACATCATCGATCAAGGGCAATTCGGCCATGGCCCGCGCTATCGGCGCACTGTTCCGGACATTGGCGCAAAGTGTAGCAACGAATCTGCATTGACCGCTTGTTGTTCAGACAAGTGAATGCCTACACTCGTCGGGTCCACGCTGCCAGGGCGGCTACCCGCCATCCCATGTCATCCGCGTCCGTCATCGCTGTTGCCGCCACGTCCGCAGCCTGGCATTCCCTGCAGCCGCTCCTGTTGCTGCTTGCATTGACCGCGCTGACCATTGCCGCCGTGGTCGCCATGCGGCATTACCGGACCGGACCGCATGCGCCGGCAACGCCCGCGCCGCACGCCGAACCACAGGATGAACCCCTGGGCCTGGCGCTCTGGGCCTCGGGCGATTACTACTGGGAATACGATCTGGTCCAGCGCAACCTGCGCTACCGCTACGTGCAGGAAGACGCCGCCTCGTCCTCCGGCCTGTCCCTGTCGAGCCGCCAGGGAGCGATGCCGGTCGTGCATCCGCAGGATTTGCCCGCGGCGATGAGGCACCTGCACCGCCATCTGGAAGGCCAGTCTCCCTGGTTCATGTCCGAGCACAGGATGGACCTGGACAACCGTGGCCGCTGGGTCTGGGTGCGCGTGCGCGGACGTGTCGTGGAACGCGATGCAAAAGGCCAGCCCGTCCGCATCGCCGGCACCGCGCGCGACGTCGCCGCCGAGCGCGAAACCGAGCACGGGCACCGCATCGCCGGCGAAGTGATGCGCAACATGAACGAAGCGGTGGCCGTGGTGGATGCCAGCGACCGCCTGGTGATGGTCAACCCTGCCTTCACCCGCATCACCGGTTACACCCACGAGGAAATCGTGGGCCAGCCGGCCAGCCGCTTGAACAGCGGCCAGCACAGCGAAGCCTTCCTGCAGCGCATGCGCGCGGAACTGCACCGCGACGGCCACTGGTCCGGCGAAATCTGGAAGGTGCGCAAGGATGGCGAGGAAATCCTGTGCAAGATCGAGGCCAACGCCGTCTTCGACGGCAACGGCCAGCGCGAACTGTACGTCCAGGTGTTGAGCGACATCACCGAGCAGAAGCGCGCCGAGCAGGAACTGCGCTACCTGGCCAATTACGACACCCTGACCAGCCTGCCCAACCGCACCCTGCTGTCCGAACGCCTTTCGCGCGCCATCGTCCGCGCGCGGCGCGAGCAAGGCAAGGTCGCGGTGCTGTTCCTGGACCTGGACCACTTCAAGGGCATCAACGATTCGCTGGGGCACGCCACCGGCGACCGCATCCTGCGCGCGGCTGCCGCGCGCGTGCAGCAGACCGTGGGCGCGCAACACACGGTGGCCCGGCTGAGCGGCGACGAGTTCACGGTGGTGCTGGAGGACATCGCTTCCGCGCACGACGCCGAAAGCGTGGCGGACCAGCTCATCGAAGCCTTCAACACTCCCCTGCACCTGGGCGAACAGCTTGAACTCCCGGTCTCGCCGTCGATCGGCATCAGCCTGTACCCGGACCACGCGCTGGTGCCCACCGAGCTGCTCAAGCACGCCGATACCGCCATGTACCAGGCCAAGGCGGCCGGGCGGCATACCTACCAGCTCTACTCGGAGACCATGGACGAGAAGACCCGCCACCGCGCCATCCTGACCAATGCGCTGCGGCGGGCCATCGAGCGCAACGAACTCTCGCTGGTATTCCAGCCCAAGCTCTCGATCGCCCGGCAGGTGATCACCGGCGCGGAAGCCCTGCTGCGCTGGGAGAACCCGGAATTCGGCACCATTTCGCCCGCCCAGTTCATCCCGCTGGCCGAGGAGTCCGGATTGATCCTGGACATCGGCGCCTGGGCCCTGCGCGAGGCCTGCCTGACGCTGCACGGCTGGCAGGCCGCCGGTCTCGGGCACATGTGCATCTCGGTCAACGTGTCCTCGCTGCAATTGCAGCGCGGCGACCTGCCCGGCCTGGTCAGGCAGGCATTGGCCGAATCCGGCGTACCCCCGCACCAACTGGAACTGGAACTGACCGAAAGCGTCATCATGGCCAACCCCGAGCAGAGCGTGGGCATCCTGCACGAATGCCGCAAGATCGGCGTATCGCTGGCCATCGACGACTTCGGCACCGGCTATTCGTCGCTGGCCTACCTGAAACGGCTGCCGCTGACCGCCCTGAAGATCGACCAGGAATTCATCAACGACCTGACCCGTGACATCGACGACGAGGCCATCACCAGCACCATCATCGCCATGGCCCACTCGCTGGAACTGCGCGTGGTGGCCGAAGGCGTCGAAACCGCCGGCCAGTTCGTGTTCCTGCGCGACCATGGCTGCGACGAAGTCCAGGGACACTATGTCTCGCGCGCGCTGGACGCGCGCCAGTGCCTGCAATTCATCTACGAGCACTACCCCGAGTCGGCCGCTCCGTCGAACCGTGGCCATCCACCGCCGCCCGCGCTCCCTTGACCAGCCGCCGGGCGCATGCCTATCGTGACCGCCATGAACCCCGACGATCCCCTCGACCAGCTCCGCTCGCTGGCCACGCGCATCCAGGAACTGGCCGACCGCTGCCAGCGCCTGGCGGACGAGAACCGCAGCCTGCGCCAGCAACAGGAGCAACTGGCGGGGGAGCGTTCGCAACTGCTGGCCAAGAACGAACTGGCCCGCTCGCGCGTGGAAGCCATGATCACGCGCCTGAAGTCGCTGGAGCAGCACACGTGAGCGCCAACGAAGCCGTCAGCGTCCACATCCTGGACCGCGAATACACCGTGGGCGTGGAGCCGGGCGAACGCGGCAGCCTGATGGCCGCGGCCAAGCTGCTGGATGGCCGCATGCGCGAAGTGCGCGGCAACAACCGCATGGCCGCGGTCGACCGCATCGCCGTGCTGGCCGCGCTGAACATGGCGCACGAACTGCAACAGTTGCAGGACGACAAGAACGCCCGCGACAAGGAATTCGCCCGCATCCTGGAAGACCTGCACCGCAGGCTGGACCACCTCTCCGGCCATCCGGCTCCCTGAATTCCCACTGGCTCAGCGCACGCGCGGAACCGACGAACGGACTGTGCATCGCGCGGCTTGTCGCTATACTGGCGTCGCGTCCTCTGCCGTGTACGACAGCGCGCAAAACATTCGCCTTGTCCCTTAATGACGACCACGGGAAGGCAATGGCAGCCGGGAGTGCAAGTCCGCCTCGCAGCGGGAAGCCCGATGGCCTCCAGGCTTTCCCCTCTTGAACCCCGGGTTCAAGGTCGTTTCGCACGCATCGTCATGGCGGAGGACGTATTTTCTTGCCGGCTCGTGGGCACATCTCCGTGAATGACCCTTGACCCCGCTGCAGGAGCGACTTCAGTCGCGACTGGGCTATCGGTAAAGCCTCATCGCGACTGAAGTCGCTCCTACAGCGTTCCTGCGGAAGGTCGTTGGAAAAGGTCATTGCGCATTAGAATTCCACGCATGAAACATTCCGCGTGGAACCCCACATGATGACGGACCGGCAAACGCTGCGCCGCGAACTGCGCCAACGCCGCCGCGCCATCCCCGCCGCCGAGCGCATCGCCGCCGCCGACGCCCTGGCCCACCGCCTGCTCGCCCTGCCCTTCCTGCCCGCCTCCGGCCATGTGGCCGGCTACTGGGCCATGGACGGCGAAATCGGCCTGCACAGCTTCCAGTTGCGGTTGCCCGCCGGACTGATCTATTGCCTCCCGGTCCTGCATGACGACAACACCCTGCGTTTCGCGCCCTGGCGCTCCGGCGATCCGCTGGTGACCAACCGCTACGGCATTCCGGAGCCGGACATCGCACCCGCATCCGCACTTCCGGCCGAAGACATGGCCCTGGTGGTCATGCCGCTGGTCGGATTCGGCCCGCACGGCCAGCGCCTGGGCATGGGCGGCGGCTGGTACGACCGCAGTTTCGCCTTCCGCCGGCAACAAGCCGCGCCACCGTGGCTGGTCGGCGCGGGATTCGCGGCGCAGCGGACCGGAACGCTGGATCGACAGCCTTGGGACGTGACGCCCGACGCCATCTGCACCGAATCCGCCACCCTGATCGTGGGACAATCCGCCGCATGAGCAAACGCAAGAAATACTGGTTGATGAAGTCCGAACCGACCGACTTCTCCATCGACGACCTGCAACGCGTGATCACCGAGCCGTGGACCGGCGTGCGCAACTATCAGGCGCGCAACTTCATGAAGAACGGCATGCAGACAGGCGACGGCGTGCTGTTCTACCACTCCAACACCGAAGTGCCCGGCATCTACGGCGTGGCCGAGGTCGCCAGCGCGCCTTATCCGGACCCCACCCAGTTCCAGAAGAAGTCCAAGTATTTCGACGAGAAGGCCCGACCGGAAGAACCGCGCTGGTTCCTGGTGGACGTGAAGTTCGTGCGCAAGCTCAAGGCGCCGGTCGCGCTGGAAGAGATCCGCCAACATGCCGACGCGCTGGGCGAGGACTTCGCGCTGATCCGCAAGGGCGCCCGCCTGTCGGTGCTGCCGGTGACGGCGGCGCAATGGAAACTGCTGCTGTCCCTGGAGCCATAACCCACACACTGTAGGAGCGGCTCTTGGCCGCGATGG
>CAZLSG010000035.1:0-28223 GCA_964562135.1 uncultured Pseudoxanthomonas sp.
TGCACGCGCTGGTGATGATCTTCGGCGGCGTGATGCCGGCCTTCGTGGGCCTGGCCAACTGGATGATCCCGCTGCAGATCGGTGCGCCGGACATGGCGCTGCCGCGCATGAACAACTGGTCGTTCTGGATCCTGCCGTTCGCCTTCACCCTGCTGCTGATGACGCTGTTCTTCCCGTCCGGCGGCCCGGCGTCCGGCTGGACGCTGTACCCGCCGCTGTCGTTGCAGGGCGGCCCCAGCACGGCGTTCGTGATCTTCGCCATCCACATGATGGGCATCAGCTCCATCATGGGCGCGATCAACGTCATCGCCACCATCCTCAACATGCGCGCGCCGGGCATCGACCTGCTGAAGATGCCGATCTTCTGCTGGACCTGGCTGATCACCGCGTTCCTGCTGATCGCGGTGATGCCGGTGCTGGCCGGCGCGGTGACCATGCTGCTGACCGACAAGTTCTTCGCCACCAGCTTCTTCAACGCGGCCGGCGGCGGCGACCCGGTGATGTACCAGCACATCTTCTGGTTCTTCGGTCACCCGGAGGTCTACATCATGATCCTGCCGGCGTTCGGCGTGGTCAGCGAGATCCTCCCGACCTTCAGCCGCAAGCCGCTGTTCGGCTACCAGGCCATGGTGTACGCCACCGCGGCCATCGCGTTCCTGTCGTTCATCGTGTGGGCGCACCACATGTTCACGGTGGGCATGCCGCTGGGCGGCGAGATCTACTTCATGTTCGCCACCATGCTGATCTCCATCCCCACCGGGGTGAAGGTGTTCAACTGGGTCAGCACCATGTGGCGCGGCTCGCTGACGTTCGAAACCCCCATGCTGTGGGCGGTGGGCTTCGTGGTCCTGTTCACCATCGGCGGGTTCTCCGGCCTGATGCTGGCCATCGTGCCGGCCGACTTCCAGTACCACGACACCTACTTCGTGGTGGCGCACTTCCACTACGTGCTGGTGACCGGCGCGCTGTTCTCCATCATCGCCGCGGTGTACTACTGGTGGCCGAAGTGGACCGGCCGCATGTACAACGAGTTCTGGGGCAAGTTCCATTTCTGGTGGACCATCGTGTTCGTCAACCTGCTGTTCTTCCCGCAGCACTTCCTGGGCCTGGCCGGCATGCCGCGCCGCATCCCGGACTACAACCCGGTGTTCGCGGACTGGAACCTGATCAGCTCGATCGGCGCGTTCGGCATGTTCGTCACCCCGTTCCTGATGGCCGCGATCCTGTGGGCCTCGCTGCGCAATGGCGCCAAGGCCGATGCGCGCGCCTGGGAAAACGCCAGGGGCCTGGAGTGGACGGTGCCGTCGCCGGCGCCGCACCACACCTTCGGCACGCCGCCGGTGCTCAAGCCGGGCGATCTGGCGCACGAAGACGTGCTGCACTGAGCCAGGCGAAGACATGATGAACCCGCCGCTTCCCAACGACCAAGCCGCACGCCGCCGCAAGGCCGCCGTGCGCACGGCGCTGGTGGTGGGCGGCATTGCCGTGGCGATCTACGTCGCCTTCATCCTGTCGGGAGTGCTGCGGGCATGAGCGCGCCGGTTTCCAACACCGCCGGACTGATGAAGATGGTGGGCGTGGCGCTGGTTGTGTTCGTGCTGACGTTCTCGTTGGTGCCGCTGTACCGGATTGCCTGCGAGAAAGTGTTCGGCATCCGCCTGGAACAGGGTCCCGGGCAGGCGCGGGCGGTGACGGCCGACGGTAGCCTGCGCACGGTGACCGTGCAGTTCGATGGCGGGGTGAATTCCAAGCTGCCGTGGTCGTTCAACCCCGAGCAGCTGACGATGGAAGTGGTGCCGGGCGAGTTGTACGAAGCCAGCTACTTCGCGCGCAACGACAGCGAACGCCCGGTGGTGGGCAGCGCGGTGCCCTCGGTGGCGCCGGCGCGCGCTTCGGGCTACTTCACCAAGACCGAGTGCTTCTGCTTCACCGCGCAGACCCTGCAGCCGGGCGAAAGCCGCGACATGCCGGTGCGCTTCATCGTCGATCCGGACCTGCCGGCCGACGTGAAGACCATCACCCTGTCGTATACCTTCTACAAGAACGAAGCCGCCACCGCCCGGATGGGCAGTGCCGCGGTTTCATCTGCGCCGCTCGCGGCGCCCTGATCCAGAGCCGACCAGAACGGGAACTCCAAAGCCATGGCACAGACACATTCGCCGGACGCCGACATCTACTTCGTGCCGCACCAGAGCAAGTGGCCGTTCGTGGGCTCGATCGCCCTGTTCACGACCATGCTGGGCGTCGCCACCTGGATGAACGGAATTGGCTGGGGCAAGTGGGCGTTCTTCGCCGGGCTGCTGATGCTGATGGCCACCATGTTCATGTGGTTCGGCGACGTGATCCGCGAATCCATCTCCGGCAAGTACAACCAGCAGGTGGACGTGTCGTTCCGGATGGGGATGGCGTGGTTCATCTTCTCCGAAGTCATGTTCTTCGCCGCGTTCTTCGGCGCGCTGTTCTATGCGCGCATGTTCGCGCTGCCCTGGCTGGGCGGCGTGGGCGACGGGGTCGCCACCAACAGCCTGTTGTGGGAGGGCTACACGGCCGCGTGGCCGACCGCCGGCCCGGGCGAGGTGGGCGGCGCGTTCCAGACCATTCCGGCCTGGGGCCTGCCCTTGCTCAACACGCTGATCCTGTTGACCTCGGGCGTGACCCTGACCATCGCCCACCATGCGGTGAAGGCCGGCAACCGCACCCAGCTGTTGACCTGGCTGGGCGTGACCGTCCTGCTGGGCGCGGTGTTCCTGTTCTTCCAGGTGGAGGAATACATCCACGCCTACCGCGACCTCAACCTGACCCTGGGTTCGGGCATCTACGGCTCCACGTTCTTCATGCTGACCGGTTTCCACGGCGCGCACGTGTTCCTGGGCGCGGTGATGCTGACGGTGATGTGGTTCCGTGCGGCCAAGGGGCATTTCACCCCGGAACGCCACTTCGGTTTTGAAGCGGCGGCGTGGTACTGGCATTTCGTCGACGTGGTCTGGCTGGGCCTGTTCCTGTTCGTCTACGTGGTGTAAGGCCCGCTTTTCCTTCTCCCTCCGGGAGAAGGTGCCCGAAGGGCGGATGAGGGATGAACGAAGTCGCGTTGATGAGCCATGGCAGCGTATCAACGAACGCGCTCATGCATCCGTCCGGTTCGCGGGCAGCTCGCCAGCGCGGCTCCGCTTCCCCCGCTCAAGTCTCTCCCGCGGTGGGAGATAGGTTTTCCATCACCCGCCGATCCCGTGCGGTTTGATCAGGCCGGTGTAGATGCCCAGGATCACCAGCAGGATCAGCGCCACCGAAAGCCCGATGCGGCGCGTGAGCGCATTGACCGTGCGCTTGCTGCTGCTGTCGTCGACCAGCAGGTAGTACAGCCCGGTGCCGAGGTTCCACAGGATGAGTATCAGGAACGCAATGATCAGCAGGTTTTTCAGCGGGTCGCTCAAGGCGGGCCTCGAAGGGCGGGATGGATGATGGGCCGATTATCGCAGCCGGGGCGGAAAAACGCGTGAATCGCAGGCGGGGACTGCTGCTGGGCTGGGCCTTGGCGATTGCCGCCATGGCGCTGTTCTGCGCATTGGGTTTCTGGCAACTCGGCCGCGCGGAAGAAAAGCAAGCCATGCTGGCGGCCGCGCAGGATGTGCTGGACGATCGCGAGGGGCCATTGCCGTTGCAGGCAGCGGGAGAGGCGCGTCGGCAGGAAAGCTATGACTGGGCCGAAGGCGCGGGCGCTTTCGTTGCCGGGCCTGCGGTGCTGCTGGACAACCAGACGCGTGAGGGCCGGGCCGGTATCCGCGCCTATCGGCTGTTCCAGCCGACGGGAGAAACCGCGCCCTTGCTGGTCGAACTGGGCTGGTTGCCGCTTCCGGGCGACCGCCGCCTTCCCGAAGTGGCCCTGCCGGACGGGTCGCAGCATCTGCAGGGGTTGCTGGCGCCGCCGTTCTCGGCCGGGACCGCTGCCGCGGTCGTGGTGGCGCAGTCCGGCGGCGACCTGTTGGTGACGAGCCTGGAAGCGCCCGGTCTCCCCGTTGCGTTGGGGGTTTCCGCATTGCCGCCGCGCGTGCTGCGGCTGGATCCCGCGCATCCGCTGGGCTATGCCCGCGACCTGGACATCCTGCCGAACACGCTGCCGCCCCGCCAGCACCTGGGCTATGCAGTGCAATGGTTCGGGCTGGCCCTGGCCGTGCTGGCGACCGCCTTGCTGCTGACGTGGCGCAGCCGGCGGCGGGCCAGGGCATCCGGTCCGGGCCCGTGAGAAAATGACCGCCATGAATGCCCCCGTTTCTTCTTCGACATCCGCCAACCCGGCGCAGGTCCGCCGTGGCCGTCTGATGCTGATCGCCCTTTTCCTGCTGTTCTTCGGCACGGTATTCGGCGCGGGCGTGCTGCGTTTCGCCGGCTGGCAGCCGCAGGGCAGCAGGACGCATGGCGAAATGTTGCAGCCGCCCGTGGATGTCCGCGCGGCGACGCCGGTGCTGGCCGATGGCCAGCCGTACCCGTGGGACCCGGTTGCGCGCACGTGGCGGATCGTGGCGGCGCCGCCGGCCGGTTGCGCGGAAGCCTGCATCGGATTGGCGCAGGACCTGGACAAGGTGTGGCGCTTGTTCGGGCATCGCGCCGACCATGCCGACCTGCTGTGGATCGGCACGCTGCCGCAGGGTGCGCCACGGAATGCGGCCTGGCGCGAAGTGCGCGCGGACGATCCGTTGCGGTCCCTGCTGCCGGACGTGGATGATCCGGCCGGCGTGCCGGTATACGTGATCGATCCCAACGGCTTCGTCATCCTGCGTTATGCGCCCGGTTCCGATCCGGGCGGGCTGCGCACCGACGTGGCCCGTTTGCTGAAGCTGAAGTGAGGCGGCGTATCCGATGAACATGCCCGTTCGTCCCGTGCTGTATCGGCATTTCCACCGGATCGCGTGGCTGGCGGTTGCGCTGACCGTGGCGGTGGTGGTGTTCGGTGCGTTCGTGCGCCTGTCCGATGCCGGGCTGAGTTGCCCGGACTGGCCCACCTGCTACGGGCGCGCTACCTGGCCGCAGGCGGCGCACGAGGTGTCGGAGCATGCGGCCAGCGCGATCCGTCCGTTCGAGGACCACAAGGCCTGGCGCGAGCAGGTACATCGCCATCTGGCCGCCGCGCTGGGTGTGCTGGTGCTGATCCTGGCGTTGCTGGCGGCGCGCCATCGCCGCTTCGGCATTGCGCAGGTGCTGGTGGCATCGGGGCTGGTGGCGCTGGCGATTCCGCTGTACATGCAAGGCCAGCATGTCGCCGCGTCGGTGCTGGCGATCATCGGCGAGGCGATCCTGCTGTTCGCCGCCCTGCGCTGGTCGAACCTGGACCTGTCGCGGGTGGCGGTGTTGACGCTGGCGGTGATCATCTTCCAGGCCCTGCTGGGCATGTGGACGGTGACCTGGCTGCTGAAACCCATCGTGGTGATGGGCCACCTGCTCGGCGGGCTGCTCACCTTCTCGTTGCTGACATGGATGGCCTGGCGGGCCACCGGGCAACCGATCCGCCTGGTGGAAGCGGCGGCGTTGCGTTACTGGGTCATCGGTGGCCTGGCCTTGCTCGGCATCCAGATCGCGCTGGGCGGCTGGGTCAGCGCCAACTATGCCGCGCTGTCGTGCGGGGCGGGTAGTTGGGCGGCCAGCAATTTCCCGCAGTGCGTGGGCCAGTGGTGGCCGCCGCACGATTTCGGCGAAGGTTTCGTGCTCTGGCGCGGCATCGGCGTGGATTACGAAGGCGGCATCCTGGATGGTGCGTCGCGCATCGCCATCCAGATGGCGCACCGTCTGGGGGCGGTGGTGGTGACCGCGTACCTGCTGGCATTGGCATGGCGCATCTACCGCACGCCCGGCATGCGCAGTTGGGCGGCCGCGCTGGCCACGCTGACCGCGCTGCAGGTGATGCTGGGCATCCTCAACGTGAAGCTGGCGTTGCCGCTGGGCGTGGCGGTGGCGCACAACGCCGGCGCGGTGGCCCTGCTGTTCCTGCTGGTGACCCTGCTGGCGCGCTTGCGCACGCTGGAATAAGCCATGTCGCCCTCCGTCTACGGCCAGTACTGGGCATTGACCAAACCGCGCGTGGTGGCGCTGATCGTGTTCACCGCGCTGGTGGGCATGTTCCTGGCGGTGCCGGGCCTGCCGCCGTGGCGCGGAGCGGTGTTCGGCCTGCTCGGCATCTGGCTGGCGGCGTCTTCGGCGGCGGCCATCAACCACCTGATCGACCAGCGCATCGACAAGGTCATGGTGCGCACCGCCGACCGGCCATTGGCGACCGGGGCGCTGAAGCCGGCGCAGGTGCTGGCGTTCGCGGTGTTCCTCGGCGCGTTGTCGATGACGATCCTGATCGCACTGGTGAACCCCATCACCGCGGCGCTCACGTTCGCCTCGCTGATCGGTTACGCCGTCGTCTACACCGGCTTCCTCAAGCGCGCCACGCCGCAGAACATCGTCATCGGCGGCATCGCCGGCGCGGCGCCGCCGCTGCTGGGCTGGGCCGCGGTCACCGGCATGAACAATCCGTGGGATTGGGCGCATGCGCTGTTGCTGGTGCTGATCATCTTCGTGTGGACGCCGCCGCATTTCTGGGCGCTGGCGATCTTCCGCCGCGAGGACTACGCACGCGCGCTGGTGCCGATGCTGCCGGTGACCCATGGGGTGGAATACACGCGCTGGCAGATCCTGCTGTACACCGTGCTGCTGGTGGTGGTGACGGTGCTGCCGTGGGTGGTGGGCATGAGCGGCCTGTTCTACCTGGGCGGCGCGCTGGTGCTGGGCGCGGTGTTCCTGTGGTATGCGTGGAAGCTGCTGGACCCGCCGGACGAATTCTTCGCCATGCGCGTGTTCAATTACTCGGTTGTGTACCTGATGGCATTGTTCGCGTTCCTGCTGGTGGATCACTGGCTGTTGCCGTGGCTGCAGCCGACGGCGGCGATGGAGTTCGTGCCGCTGGGCTGAGTTGCCCCCGGCACCCCTGTCGCTTCGGCGGTGACGGGGCAGGCACCTTGCCGGAGACGTGGCGATTGCACCGGGTGCCGGGTACGACGGAAGGGTTGCGTGCCCTCCTGCGCCCTCAGTGTTGTGTGTTGTCCGGGTTCTCGCCGCGCTCGTAGACCACGTGCGCGCGGCCGACGATGAGCGGATCGAGCTTGCCGATCTTCTCCATGTCCCGATTGGCGTAGGGCAACTTGCGCAGCACGTAGCGCATTGCGTTCAACCGTGCCCGCTTCTTGCAGTCGCTCTTGACCACGGTCCACGGTACGTCGGCGGTGTCGGTCTCGAAGAACATCGACTCCTTCGCACGGGTGTAATCGTCCCACTTGTCCAGCGAGGCCATGTCCACTGGACTGAGCTTCCATTGCTTGAGTGGATGTGCGCGGCGTTCCTTGAAGCGGCGGCGCTGCTCTTCCCGGCTGACGCTGAACCAGAATTTGATCACGTGGATGCCGCTGGCAGCGAGGTGGCGCTCGAACTGCGGTACCTGGCGCATGAACTCGTGATACTCCTCGTCGGTGCAGAAGCCCATCACCCGTTCGACGCCGGCGCGGTTGTACCAGCTGCGGTCGAACAGCACGATCTCGCCCGCAGTCGGCAGATGCTCGACGTAACGCTGGAAATACCACTGCCCGCGCTCGGTTTCGGTGGGTTTCTCCAGCGCCACCACGCGTGCGCCACGTGGATTGAGGTGTTCCATGAACCGCTTGATGGTGCCGCCTTTGCCGGCGGCGTCGCGGCCCTCGAACAGGATCATCACGCGCTGCCCGGTTTCCTTCACCCACGCCTGCAGCTTGAGCAGTTCGACCTGCAGCTTGAACTTGTCCTTTTCGTAAGTGGAGCGGCGCAGCAGGTTTTTGTACGGATAGGTGCCGTCGCGCCAGGTCTTGGAGAGTTCCTCGTCAGGATCGACCTTGGGCAGTGCCGCGCCGTCGAGGCGGTCGATGAGGGCCTGGCGCAGTGCGCGCTGGTCCTCGGCATCGGCGCCATCGATAAGTGCGCGCAACTCCTTGGCGCGCTTGCGGCGCTCGCCGTCGCCATCGATGACATGCAGCACCGACGATGTCAGTCGCTCCTGGGCGGTGGCGGTAGCGCCGCGTGCCTTTGCCTGCTCCAGTGCATGCAGCGACTGCACCGGATCGGTGTCGCCCGCTTTTGCCGGGCGTGCCTTCGCGGGCTCGCCGGCGGAGGGGGGCGGTCGTTTGCGGGAAGAGGGTTTGCGGGTTGCGCTGCGCTTCTTGCTGATGGTCATGGGAAGATATCGAAAGTCGTGGATCGGAAAAGGAAGCGGGCGAACCATCGTCCGGTACCAGCTGTCCGGCACCAGCCGGACGGCCCCGCGATATGGTCAGGATGCTCGCGCGCTGCATCTGCCGCATTGGGCCGTGTCATGGCATGCATGCGTGCGTGGCAGTAGAATGGGAATACGTGCAGGACATGCGTCCGTGGCCCGCGCTCTTGGCTACAATCTTCCGTTTCCAGTCCGGAGCCTGCGCATGAAACGTCGCGATTTCGTGAGGACCTCGGCGGTGATCGGACTGGCTGCCGGGGTGGCGCCGTGGGCGCTGGCGCACGGGCGGACCGCTTCACGCTTGCGCATCGGCCTGATCGGCGTGGGCCTGCGTGGGCAGGTGCATCTGCGCGAGCTGATCCGCCGCGACGATGTCGAGATCGTGGCCCTGTGCGATGTCGATCCTTTCATGATCGAACGTTCGACCGCGATGTTGCAGGTGGCTGGCCGTCCGCCTGCGCGTCTGTACACCGACCATGCCGAATCCTGGCGCGACATGCTGGCCAACGGCGGCATGGACGCGGTACTGATCTCCACGCCGTGGGAATGGCACGCGCCGCAGTCGATAGAAGCGATGCGCGCCGGCATCGCGGTGGGCTGCGAGGTGGTGGCGGGGATCACCCTGGACGATCACTGGCAGGTGCTGCGCGCGCAGCAGGAAAGCGGCACGCCGTACATGCTGCTGGAGAACGTCTGCTACCGGCGCGATGTGATGGCGATGCTGAACATGGTCCGGCAGGGCCTGTTCGGCGACGTCGTGCATCTGCAGGGCGGCTACGAGCATGACCTGCGCGCGGTGAAATTCAACGCCGGCGTTCCCGGCCAGCCGTATGGCGGCGGCGCCGAATTCGGCGACAAGGGCTGGTCGGAAGCGCGCTGGCGCACGCCGCATTCGGTGACCCGCAGCGGCGACCTGTATCCCAGCCACGGCATCGGCCCGTGCGCGATGTGGGCCGACATCCATCGCGGCAACCGTTTCCTGCGCCTGAGCAGCTTCGCCAGCAAGGCGCGCGGCCTGCACGAGTACGTGGTGGCGCAGGGCGGCGCGGAGCATCCCAGCGCGCAGGTGAAGTTCGCGCTGGGCGACGTGGTCACCACCCAGATCGCCTGCGCCAATGGCGAAACCATCCTGCTGACCCACGACACTTCGTTGCCGCGCCCGTATTCGCTCGGGTTCCGGGTGCAGGGCACCGGCGGATTGTGGATGGACCTGAACAAGTCGATCTACCTGGAGGGGCGGAGCCCCGAGCCGCACCAATGGGAACCGGCATCGGCCTGGCTGGACCGGTACGATCACCCGCTATGGCAGCGCTTCGGCGAACAGGCTAGGGGCGCGGGCCACGGCGGCATGGACTTCTTCGTGATCCACGCCTTCGTGGAAGCGCTCAAGCGCAACGAGCCGATGCCGATCGACATCTACGACGCGGTGGCCTGGAGCGCCATTACGCCGTTGTCGGAGCAATCCATCGCGGCGGGCAACCAGGTCGTCGAGTTCCCGGACTTCACCGAGGGTCGCTGGCGCGAACGTCAGCCGATCTTCGCGCTGGACGACCGTTACTGAGCCGGTGACGGATCGGCCGGCGCGGGCGGTTCGTCTTCGCTGGCGACGATGCCCAGCTTTTCGGCCACGCGGGGTTCCAGCGAGGTGAGTCCGGCCTGCCTGCCCAGTGCCAGCGCCTCTTCGGGGGTGGCGCCTTCATGCTGGGCGGCGATCATCGCCAGCAGCGCGCCGACCCGGTTGCCGGAGCCGCAATGCAGCAGCACATCGCCGTCGCCGCTGTCTTCGAGCAATTGTTTCAGTACCGTCGCGTTGGCGGGCGTCAGGCCATCGGCGGTATCGATGGGCAGGGTGATGTAGCGCAGTCCCAGCGCTTCGGCATGCGCTGCCTGGTCGAAGCCCCGGTCCTCGCCGGGCGTGCGCAGGTCGATGACGGTGCGGACGCCGCCTTGCGCCAGTTGTTCGAGCTGTTCGGGCGTGGGTTGGCCGCCGGTATGCAGGCCCGGGCGCGGCTGGGCGAAGCCGGAAGCCAGCGCGGCCGGCAGCGCCGCTGCGCACAGTGCAAGCGTCAACAACAGGGAAGAGAGTGAGCGCGACATGAGTGACCTCCGGGGTTTTCAGGCCGGGCGCTGACCGCGCCGGCGTTGCGCCTGCAACAACGTGGTGAGCTCGTACTTGTCGGCCGCGTCCAGCGTGCCGGACTGCATCTTGATCCGCAACTCGTCGATGCGCTGCTGCACCGACTGGTCTTCCAGCTGTTCGACCGCGTCCAGCAGTTCCTGTCGCCAGGTGGCATCGTCGCCCGGGACCGTGTGCATGGCCAGCTTCTGCAAGGCATCCAGTTCCTCGCGCTCGGCGAAGTGTTCCAGCAGGGCGCCGGTGGTGATGTCCGGACGGGCGCGCACGATCTCCAGGATTTCGATCAGCAGGCCGATGCCGGGTTGCTTGAGGTCGGCGAACGGCCAGGGCGGTTCCAGCGCCAGCGCCAGCGAAGGCGTGTGCAGCAGGCGCACGATGGCGCTGCGGACCAGACTGGGCTTGCCGGCGGCGTTTTGCGGGCGGCGCATCGCCGAGGCGGGTTTGGCCGCCGGCTGCGCCTGCGCGCCGACGCCGGTGATCTCGGTCAGCCGTTGCCGCATCAGGTCGCCGAAGGCGCCGTCGGGGATCTGCGCCAGCATCGGCCGCGCACGTTCGGCCAGCCGCGCCCGACCGTCCAGGGTGGACAGGTTGACGTCCCTGGACAGCTCATCGAAAAAGAACGCCGACAGCGGCGTGGCCTGTTTCAGGCGGGCGTCGAAGCCTGCCGTGCCTTCCTTGCGCACGATGGTGTCCGGATCCTCGCCATCGGGCAGGAACAGGAAGAACGCCTGCCGCCCGTCCTTCATTCGCGGCAATACGGACTCCAGTGCGCGCCAACCCGCGCGCCGGCCAGCGGCATCGCCGTCGAA
This sequence comes from uncultured Pseudoxanthomonas sp., assembly GCA_964562135.1. Lineage (GTDB taxonomy): Bacteria > Pseudomonadota > Gammaproteobacteria > Xanthomonadales > Xanthomonadaceae > Pseudoxanthomonas_A. The sequence goes on from CAZLSG010000035.1 coordinate 11,219, forward strand.
ACAGAAGAACACGTCCGGCGCGTTGCGGAACAACAACTCGGCATGGTCGGGCGTGGTGGCGGTGCCCAGCGTGGCCACGGCCTGGGTCACGCCGTACTGGAACAGGCTGACCACGTCCATGTAGCCCTCCACCACGATCAGCCGCTCCAGCTTCTGGTTGACCTGGCGCGCCTGCCACAGGCCGTACAGTTCGCGGCCCTTGTGGAACAGCGCGGTTTCCGGCGAATTAAGGTACTTGGGGCCGGTATCCCGGCCGTCATCTGGCTTGTTCAGCACGCGCCCGCCGAAGGCGATCACCCGCCCGCGGCGGTCGTGGATGGGGAACATCACCCGGTCGCGGAACCTGTCGTAGACGTGGCCGCGGTCGTTCTTCGAGAACAGTCCGGCGCGGTCCAGCAATTTGGTCCGCCGCTCGTCGGTGCCCAGCGCGTCCTTCAGCGCGGAGAAGCCATCCGGCGCATAGCCGATGGCGAACTGCGCGCGGATGGCGGCATCGACGCCGCGGCCATCCAGGTAGGCGCGCGCCTTGTCGCTGGATTCCAGGTGGCGCTGGAAGAACCGCGTCGCCGCTTCCAGCGCGGCGAACAGGTCGCGGGTGTCGTTGTTCTCGTTGCGCTGCTGGGTCTCGCGCGGCACTTCCATGCCGTTGCGCCGGGCCAGTTCCTCCACCGCGTCGAGGAACTCCAGCCGGTCGTAGTTCATCAGGAACGACAGCGCGGTGCCGTGCGCGCCGCAGCCGAAGCAGTGGTAGAACTGCTTGGTCGGCGACACCGTGAACGACGGCGAGCGCTCGTCGTGGAACGGACAGCAGGCCGCGTATTCCTTGCCCTGCCGTTTCAGCGGCACGCGCGCGGCCACCACCTCGACGATATCCGTCCGGGCGAGCAGCTCGTCTATGAAGGCGTCGGGAATGCGGGCCATGGACCGCATAGCATGCCACGCCCGGCGCGCTACCATGCCGGACATGCCCACGACGGCCATCTCCGATGACGCCCTCCTGTCCCGCTTGCGCGACGTGGTCGGGCCGGCCCATGTGCTGACCGGCGCGCGCGCCACCCGGCACTTCCGCAAGGGTTACCGTTTCGGCGACGGCCCGGTGCTGGCGGCGGTGCGCCCGGGCACGCTGCTGGAACTGTGGCAGGTACTGCAGGAGACAGTGGACGCGGGCCGCATCATGTTGTTGCAGGCGGCCAACACGGGGCTGACCGGCGGCTCCACGCCCGATGGCGACGGTTACGACCGCGGCATCGTGCTGGTCAATACCCTGCGCCTGGCCGGCGTGCAACTGGTCGATGGGGGCCGGCAGGTCGTGTGCCTGCCCGGCGCCACGCTCGACGCGCTGGAGAAGGCGCTGGCGCCGCTGGGCCGCGAGCCGCATTCGGTGATCGGCTCATCGTGCATCGGCGCCTCGGTGCTGGGTGGGGTATGCAACAACTCGGGCGGCGCGCTGGTGCGGCGCGGGCCGGCGTACACCGAACTGGCCCTGTACGCGCAGCTGGGCGAAGACGGCGTGTTGAGGCTGGTGAACCACCTTGGCATCGCGCTGGGCGATACGCCGGAGGAAATGCTGTCGCGGCTGCAGGCCGGGGAGTGGCAGCCGGGGGATGTCGAACACGGGCACGGACGCGCGGCTTGCGACCATCGCTACGCCGACCACGTGCGCGACGTGGATGCCCCGACGCCTGCGCGTTACAACGCCGATCCGTCGCGCCTGCGCGAAGCCTCCGGCTGTGCGGGCCGGTTGGCGGTGTTCGCGGTGCGGCTGGATACCTTCGAAAAGGAAGATGCAGCGGTGTTCTACATCGGCAGCAACGATCCGGACGACCTGACCGGCGTACGCCGGCACATGCTGACGGCATTCGAGCGCCTGCCGGTCGCGGGCGAATACCTCCACCGCGATGCGTTCGACATCGGCGACCGCTACGGCAAGGACACCTTCCTGCTGATCGATCGCTTCGGCACCGGGAAAGTGCCTGCTGCGTTCGCGATCAAGAGCCGCATCGACGGGCTGTTCGAGCGCATCGGCCTGGGTGGCGTCGCCGACCGCCTGTTGCAGGCGCTGGCGGCCTGGTTGCCCGACCACCTCCCGCCGCGGCTGCGCGAGTATCGTGACCGCTACGAACATCATCTGTTGTTGAAGGTGTCCGCGCGCGATGCCGGAGCCACGCATGACTTTCTCGCCGCTTTCCTTGCCAGCCGCGAAGGCGGTTTCTTCGCCTGCGATGCCGACGAGGGGCGCAAGGCCTTCCTGCACCGGTTCGCCGTCGCCGGCGCGGCGGTGCGCTACCGGGAAGTGCATCGCGACACGGTCGAGGATATCGTCGCGCTGGACATCGCCCTGCGCCGTGACGACCGCGACTGGGTGGAAACGCTGCCGGCCGACATCGATGGCGCGATGGTGGCGAAGCTCTACTACGGCCACTTCTTCTGCCATGTGTTCCACCAGGACTACATTGTGAAAAAGGGCGTGGATTCGCTGGCTGTCGAGCACCGCATGTGGGAATTGCTGGACGCGCGCGGCGCCGAATACCCGGCCGAGCACAATGTAGGCCACCTGTACCGGGCCAAGCCGGAATTGGCGGCGTTCTATCGCAAGCTCGATCCGAGCAACAGTTTCAACCCGGGCATCGGGCAGACTTCGAAGCGCCGCGACTGGGTTTGATGGGCGCGCGTGAGGTCAGCGGTCGGCTGCGGCCAGCGCCTGCAGCGGCTCGCCGGCCAGTCGTTGCACCGTCCACTCCTCCATGCCCACGGCACCCAGGCTGCGGTAGAAGCGGATGGCGGGTTCGTTCCAGTCCAGCACCGACCATTCGAAGCGGGCGCAACCGCGCTCGACCGCGATGGCGGCCATGCGCGCGATCAGCCGCTTGCCCACGCCATGGCCGCGGAGTGCAGGGCGCACGTACAAGTCTTCCAGGTACAGGCCCGGCTTGCCGGCAAACGTGGAGTAGTTGTGGAAGAACAGCGCGAAGCCGGCGGGCCGGCCATCAACTTCCGCCATCAGTGCTTCGGCGTACGCGCGCGCGCCGAACAGGTGTTCGGTCACGTCGGCGGGATCGGCAACGGCCTCGTGCGCCAGCTTCTCGTATTCGGCCAGTTCACGGACGAAAGCAAGGATCTGCGGCACGTCCCCGCGGACGGCAGGGCGGATCAAGGTGCCGGTCATCGCTACGCCGCCGCTCAACCGGCCAGCTTTTGCTTGACCAGCTTCGAGACGAGGCCCATGTCGGCCTGCCCGGCCAGCTTCGGCTTCAACACGCCCATCAGCTTGCCGATGTCGGCGGGGCCGGAAGCTCCGGTTTCGGCGATGGCGGCGTCGATGGCGGCCACGATCTCGGCTTCGCCCAGTTTCGCGGGCAGGTAGCGTTCGATCACCACGATCTCGGCGCGCTCGATGGCGGCCAGGTCTTCCCGTGCGGCGGCTTCGTACTGGCTCACCGAATCCTTGCGCTGCTTGACCATCTTCTCCAGTACGGCCAGCACGGCGGTGTCGTCCAGCTCGGTGCGCTCATCCACCTCGCGCTGCTTGATGGCGGCGTTGACCAGGCGGATCACGCCCAGCGTGTCCTTGTCGCCGGCCTTCATGGCGGTCTTCATGTCGGCGACGAGTTGTTCTTTCAGGCTCATGGCAATCTTCCGGCAAAAAAGCGGTCCAAAAACACGAAAAGCCGGCTACGCTCGCGCGTGCCGGCTTTCCGGACGATCCAGCGGTCCGAATCAGTACAGGCGCTGGCGCTTGGTGACGTCGCGCGAGCTGCGGCGCAGCTGGCGCTTCACCGCAGCGGCGGCCTTGCGCTTGCGCTCCTGGGTCGGCTTCTCGTAGAACTCGCGCTTGCGGGTTTCGGCCAGCACGCCGGCCTTTTCGCAGGTGCGCTTGAAGCGGCGGAGCGCAAACTCGAACGGCTCGTTTTCGCGGACTTTGACGCTGGGCATACGTAAATCTCTGTTGATTTGGAAGTCCGGCCATGGATGGCCGGGTGGTTGCGAAGGGACTCGCATGCACCCGATCCGGACCGAAGAGCCGCGCATTATAGCGGCCGCGGCCCGAAACGTGCAACATAGCTCCCATGAAAGTCCTGGGCATCGAAACCAGCTGCGACGAGACCGGCGTGGCCGTCTATGACACCGGGCAGCCCGGCGCGGCCGGGCTGCGGGCGCATGCGGTCTACAGCCAGATTGCCCTGCACGCCGAGTACGGCGGGGTGGTGCCGGAGCTGGCCAGCCGCGACCACGTGCGCAAGCTGTTGCCGCTGATCCGCCAGACCCTGGCCGAGGCCGGCCTGACCACGGCGGAGCTGGACGGGGTGGCCTATACCGCCGGCCCGGGGCTGGTGGGGGCGCTGCTGGTGGGGGCCGGAGTAGCGCGGGCGCTGGCCTGGGCGCTGGACGTGCCGGCGGTGGGCGTGCACCACATGGAGGGCCACCTGCTGGCGCCGCTGATGGAGGACGACCCGCCCGAACCGCCCTTCGTGGCCCTGCTGGTGTCCGGCGGGCATACCCAACTGGTGGCCGTCGAGGCCATCGGGCAGTACCGGCTGCTGGGGGAAACCTTGGACGACGCGGCCGGGGAAGCCTTCGACAAGACCGCCAAGATGATGGGCCTGCCGTATCCGGGTGGCCCGCAACTGGCGGCGCTGGCCGAATCCGGGACATCGGGGAAGTTCAGGTTCTCGCGACCGATGACCGACCGGCCCGGCCTGGATTTCAGTTTCAGCGGCCTCAAGACCCAGGTGCTGCTGGCCTGGCGCGACAGCGACCAGAGCGATGCCACCCGCGCGGACATCGCGCGCGGTTTCGAGGACGCGGTGGTGGATACGCTGGCGATCAAGTGCGAACGCGCGCTGGAGGCCGCCGGCTGCGACATCCTGGTGGTGGCCGGCGGCGTGGGCGCGAACCGGCGCCTGCGCGCGAAGCTGCACGAAATCGCCGTCGCGCGCGGGGGGCGCGTCTGTTTCCCGCGCCCGGAGCTGTGCACGGACAACGGGGCGATGATCGCCTTCGCCGGCGCCTTGCGGCTGGAAGCCGGCCAGCATGAGGACGCCGCGGTGCGGGTCGTGCCGCGTTGGGACATGGCGACCCTGCCAGCCGTTGCCGTGTAGGAGCGGCTCTTGGCCGCGACCACCTTTCACGGTAAAACCCATCGCGGCCAAGAGCCGCTCCTACAACACGAAGGGTTGATGAGTGGACAAGGTTTTCATCGAGGGTCTGCGGGTGGATGCGGCGATCGGCATCCACGACTGGGAGCGTGGCATCCGCCAGACCCTGCGTCTGGACATCGAGATGGGATTCGACAACCGCATCCCCGCCGCCACCGATGCCATCGCCGACACGCTGGATTACGAAGCCGTCAGCCGGCGCTTGACGGAATTCGTAGCGCAATCGGAATACGGACTGGTGGAAACGCTGGCCGAGCATTGCGCGGCCATCGTACTGGCTGAGTTCAATGTGGACTGGCTACGCTTGAAGCTCGGCAAGCCCGGCGCGGTGCGCAATGCGGACGTGGTGGGCGTGGTCATCGAACGAACGCGGGGAAGCGCGGAATGATGGAATGGCTGGAAGCGTTGCGTGCGACGCTGGCGCCCTACCCATGGGCCTACACGCTGGCTGCGGCACTGGCGCTGGTGATCGCGGCATGGCTGGCGAACTGGGTGACCAAGCACGTGTTGCTGCGTGGCCTGCGCAAGCTGCTGGAGGCCATGCCGCATGCCGGCGATGTCCGCCACGTCAAGTTGAGGGTCGTCCCGCGCTTGGCCAACGTGGTGCCGGCGTTGGTGCTGTCGGCCGGCGTCACGGTGATACCGGGATTGCCGGAGGTGTTCGTGCGGGTGGTGCAGGCCGCCTGCCAGGCGTTCGTGGTGCTGACCCTGGCGCTGGCGGTGTCGCGCGCGCTGGACGTGGCCAACGAGCTGTATTCGCGCCGACCGGATGCGCAGAACAAGCCGATCAAGGGCTACCTGCAGGTGGCCAAGATCGTGATGTTCGTGCTGGTGGCCATTTCCGTCGTCGCCACGCTGACCGGCGCGCGCTTCCTGCACCTGCTGACCGGCATGGGCGCGATGATGGCAGTGGTCCTGCTGATTTTCCAGGACACCATCCTGTCGCTGGTGGCCAGCGTGCAGATCAGCAACGACGGCCGCGTGCGCATCGGCGACTGGATCGAAATGCCCAGCCAGAACGCCGATGGCGACGTGATCGACATCGCCCTGCACACGGTGACCGTGCGCAACTGGGACAACACCGTGACCACGCTGCCGACCAAGAAGCTGGTCAGCGACTCCTTCAAGAACTGGCGCGGCATGACCGAGTCGGGCGGGCGGCGGATCAAGCGCTCGCTGTACCTGGACCAGAACAGCGTGCGTTTCCTGGGCGAGGACGAGCGCCGTCGCCTGCGCCGGTTCGCGCTGCTGCGGGATTACCTGGACGGCAAGGAAAAGGACCTGGAGCAGTGGAACACGCAACTCGGAGACCAGGCCGATGAGGCCATCAATCGCCGCCGGTTGACCAACCTGGGGACGTTCCGCGCCTACATCGAGCGTTATCTGCGCGCGCATTCGGGCATCCACCAGGGAATGACGCTGCTGGTGCGGCAATTGCAGCCGGGCGCGACCGGCCTGCCGCTGGAGATTTACTGCTTTACCAGCGACATCCGTTGGGTCGCCTACGAAAACATCCAGTCGGACATCTTCGACCATCTGCTGGCGATCCTGCCCGAGTTCGGCCTGGGCGTGTTCCAGCAGCCGGCCGGTTCCGATGTGCGCACGGCGATGGCGGCATCGGCTGCGGCGGCTTCGTCACCGGCACAGGCGCCTTCGGCGTGACGCTGCACCGTTTCGTGTTGCTGCTGGGCAGCGGGACGGACCACGAAGGCAAGCTGGAGCAGGCGCGCCGGCGTTTGCAGGAGTTGGGCAGCATCGTGTCGCAATCGGCACTGGTCCATGCGCCCAGCGTTCTCCCCGGCGATGGGCATCATTACGTCAACCAGGCCGTGTTGGTTGAAACGGCGTCCGCGCGCGAAGCAATTGCGGCAGCGTTGAAATCACTGGAGTCGGCGCTGGGACGCCGGGCTGGCGACGAGGTGTGCCAGATCGATATCGATCTGGTCTGCGAATGCGACGACGTGGGCACCGTGGTCTGGCAGAACCCGGTCAAGCTGGAGCACTCGCTGTTCCGCGGCCTGGTGCAACAGGCACTGTCCAGCACCGCCCCCCCGTAGGAGCGGCTCTTGGCCGCGATGAGGCTTTGCCTTGAAAGCCCTTTCGCGGCCAAGAGCCGCTCCTACGGGGGGGCGCGGTGCGGTTGTTGGCGTACCCGGGTCAGATGAACACCGAGCGTCCGCCGTCGATGGCGAGGATCTGCCCGGTCACGTAATCGTTGCCTTGCAGCAGCCAGTGCACCGCCGAGGCGATATCGTCCGGACTGCCCTGTCGTTGCAGTGCCGTACGTTCCCGCACCACCTCCGGGGTTTCGGCCTTGACCGGGTTGTCCGACCACAGCACGTTGCCCGGCGCCACCGCGTTCACGCGCACTTCCGGGCCCAGTTCGCGTGCCAGCGATTTGGTCATCATGACCAATGCGGCCTTCGCCATGCAGTACACCGCATGCCCGCCCAGAGGGCGTTCGGCGTAGATGTCGACCAGGCTGACGATGGCGCCGCGCGAGGCCTTGAGGTGGGGGGCGGCGGCCTGCGACAGGAAGAACGGTGCGCGCGCGTTGGTGGCGAACAGATCGTCCCATTGCTGCGGCGTGGTCGGGCCGATCGGCGTCGGGTAGTACGACGAGGCGTTGTTGACCAGCGCATCCAGCCGGCCGAAACGGCCAACCGCGCCGGCCACGATTTCCGGCAGCCGGTCGAACTCGGACAGGTCCGCGCGCACGGCCCACACGCTGCCGGGGCGTTGTGTTTCCAGTTCGCCGGCCAATGCCTGCATGGCGTCGTGCGAATTGCGGTAGTGCACGGCCAGGTCGTAACCGGCGGCATGCAGCCGGCGGGCGATGGCGGCGCCGACGCGGCGGGCGCTGCCGGTGACCAAGGCAACGGGAGGCGTGGAAGACATGCGGCGGTTTCCGGTGCGGCGGTGGCCGCATTGTCGCCGCAATCGGCCGGGCACGCTTGACGGTTCCGCCGGTTCCGTGCATGTTGCGACGCAGTACCCGCCTTGTCCGCATTCCGCCGCCAAGGCGGCGTGCTGCAAGCCGGACAGGAGCGGATGGACTGGAGCAAGTACCGAACCTCCACGTATGACGAGCTGATCCAGCGCGATGGCCAGCCGCGTTCTGCCGCGCGCCGCCTGGTCCAGTACCTGAGCGAACTGTCCGACCGCGAGATCGCCGAGCGCCAGGTCGCCGCCGATGTGGTCGCCCGAGTCCAGGGCATCACCTTCACCGTCTATTCCGATGGCCGCAACGTGGACCGCACGCTGCCGTTCGACCTGATCCCGCGGGTGATCCCGCGCAGCGAATGGGAGCGCACCGAGGCCGGCCTGAAGCAGCGCATGCGCGCGCTGAACCTGTTCATCGGCGACATTTACGACAAGCAGAAGATCGTCAGGGACAAGGTGTTCCCGGCGATGCTGCTGAAGGCGTCGGTCAACTTCCGCCCGCAGTGCGCGGGCATCAAGCCGCCGCTGGGCGTGTGGGCGCACATCTGCGGATCGGACCTGGTGCGCGATGGCGACGGCACGCTGTACGCGCTGGAAGACAACCTGCGCATCCCCAGCGGCGTGTCGTACATGCTGGAAAACCGCATGGTCGCCAAGCGGGTGTTCCCGGAGCTGTTCGAAACCAGTTCCATCCTCCCGGTGGACGACTATCCGGCGCAGCTTTACGACACCCTGGCGGCATTGTCGCCGCGTCCGGGCGATTCTCCGGTCATCGCGCTGCTGACCCCGGGCGTCTTCAACAGCGCCTACTTCGAACACGCCTACCTGGCCCAGGCGATGGGCATCGAGCTGGTGGAGGGCGGCGACCTGTTCGTGGACGAGGACGACTGCACCTACATGCGCACGGTTTACGGGCCGCAGCGCGTGGACGTGATCTACCGGCGCATCGACGACCTGTTCATCGATCCGGAAGCGTTCCGCCCGGATTCGGTGCTGGGCGTGCCGGGCCTGATCCGCAGCTGGCGAGCCGGCAAGGTGGCGCTGGCCAATGCCCCGGGCGCGGGCGTGGCCGACGACAAGGTGGTGTTCGCCTACGTGCCGAAGATGATCAAGTACTACCTGGACGAAGAGCCCATCCTGCCCAACGTGCCCAGCTACCTGTGCCACAACGCGAAGGACCGCCAGTACGTGCTGGAGAACCTGGACAAGCTGGTGGTCAAGCCGGCGAACGAATCGGGCGGCTACGGCATGCTGATCGGCCCACGCTCCACCAAGCGCGAGCGCGAGAAATTCCGCAAGCTGATCGAGGCCGATCCGCGCAACTACATGGCCCAGCCCACGCTGGCGCTGTCCACCGCGCCCATCGTCACCGATGAGGGGCCGTCGCCGCGCCATCTGGACCTGCGGCCGTTCGTGCTTTCGCGCGAGGACACCTACGTCACTACCGGCGGCCTGACCCGGGTGGCGATGCAGAAGGGCTCGCTGGTGGTCAATTCGTCGCAGGGCGGCGGCGCCAAGGACACCTGGGTGGTCGACCTGGACGACGAGGAAGGTGCCTGATGCTCTCGCGCGTCGCCGACCATCTTTACTGGTTCAGCCGCTACGTGCGCCGCGCGGAGAACACCGCGCGGCTGGTGGGCGTGGGCAGCCTGCTGCAACTGGATTTGCCGCGCTCGGTGCGCTTCGCCTGGCGCCCGATGGTGGATACGGTGGGCGTGGGCGGGATCTTCAACGAGCACTTCCCCGGCGGTGGCGCCGATGCCAGCGATGCCGACGTCATCCGTTTCCTGTTGCTGGACGAGCGCAATCCGTCCTCGTTGCGCAGCTCCGTGGAGGGCGCGCGCGAGAACCTGCGCAGCATCCGCGATTCGTTGCCGCAGGAAGTATGGGAAGCGGTCAACGACCTGCACCTGTACATCGAGGCCAACGGCGAGCGCGCCGTTACCCGCCGTTACCGCATCGATTTCATCAGCCGCATCGCCGACGGCTGCCTGAAGGTGTCCGGGTTGCTGACCGCCAACGTCAGCCGCGACATCGGCTTCCAGTTCCTGCGCCTGGGCACCGCCATCGAACAGGCCGACATGACCACGCGCATCATCGATGCCGGTGCCTCGGGCCTGGTCACCCCGCGCAACGAGGACGACCTGGAAGTCTTCCGCAACATGCAATGGATGGCGGTGCTGCGCTCGCTGGCGGCCTACCAGATGTACCGCCGCCATGTTCGGCAGCGGGTCACCGCCGAACATGCGTTGCGCTTCCTGCTGCAGAACCCGGAATTCCCGCGCAGCGTGCAGTTCTGCCTGGTCCGCGCGCAGCGGGTGCTGCCGGCGCTGCCCGCGCGCGACGGCGTGGACCGCCACTTCAACCGCGTGCTCGGATTGATCCGCACTGCGGACCCGGCCGCGCTGGCGCAACGCAATCCGGCCGACTTCATGGATCAGGTCCAGGTCCACCTGGGCGCCCTGCACAACGTGATCGCGGACGGCTATTTCCACGGCTGAGACAGCCGTGGCAGGGGGCGCCAACCCGTGGCGGGCGCAGGCTCAGGGCGCGGGCGCGCCGTCGTCGCTTTCGTTCCGGGCGGAATCCGCAATGCGGTCTATCACTGCGCCCAGGCGCGCTTCGTAATCGGACGGGAAGGTCCAGTACTGCAGCTGGCTGTCGTTGTGGTTTTCCTGCAGTCCGCGTTCGTCCGGCGGCAGGTGGAACAGCAGCTTGACCAGCACGTCGCTGCTGACCCAGGGGTCTTCGTACCAGAAGATGTGCGATGTCCGGTCCATGTAGGGGAGATCTTCGTAATGGGCCGAAATCAGGTCGAGATTCGGGTTCTGCGAGGCCTGGACCATCCATTGCGAGTCCTCGGCGCTGAGTTCGCTGGGGTCGGGCCGCCCCACGCGCGAGGCGCGCTGGTGCAGGCGGGACAACACCAGCACCGAATCATGCAGGTTGGCGGTGACGGTCACCCGCCGGGGGTATTCCGAATAACTCTGCAGCGCGGTCACGAAGTGGCGGAAATCGGCATCCGGCGCGGGGAAATAGACCTCGCCCAGCCGCAGCCGGCGCGGATCGTAACCGTCCTCGGCCTTGCCCAGCAGCTCCAGCGCCGGAGTGGCCACCATGGCGCCGGAACTGTAGGCGATCACGTTGATCTCTTCGGCGCGCGTGTGTTCGGCCAGCAGGCGCAGCAACTGGGCGAAGGTGGGCGCGGTGCGCCCCGCGTTGGCGACGTCGCGGGAGAAGCGCATGAAGTTTTCCGCCGACGGCCACATGAAGGCCAGCACCACCGAATTGCGCCCGGTGAAGTGGCGGTACTGGGCGGCCTGGGCGGTGGCGCGGCCGACCGCGGTGTTGGCGCCGTGCACGTAGATGGTCAGGTTGCGGTCCGGGCTCCTGGCCAGCGCCTCGTCGATCTGGCGGAAGAATGCCAGCGCGTCTTCGCCGGGCGCTTCCAGCGGCGTGCCGGCGGCGATCGCCGCGGTTTCCTGCATCGATTCCAGCAGGATCTGCGGACGATCCCCGGCGGAGGCATTGGTGGACAGTTCGTACAGCCAGTCCCAGGTGCGCCCGCTGCCGCCGATGCTCAGGCTGGACACGCCCAGGTGCAGGTTGTCGCTGGAAAAGATGGTGTAGGCGCGCGCGCCGGGCGGGCCGAACGGCACGCGGTTGGTGGCGTAGAAAACCTGGATGTCGCTGTTGGGGTCCAGGTCCGGGTTGACCGCGAAGAGATTGTGCTCGCTGTTGACGAACATGGCCGGGGCCGGCATCAGCCGCACGGGGGGTTGGCACGCGGCGAGCAACAGCGCGATGGCCAGCCAGAGGCAGAATCGGATCATCTTGGACCTGTTGGAAGTGGTGCGGGCGCCGGAAGGCGCGGTGACCCGGAAATCGGGCGAGGGCAGGTTACCAAACACGCGGCTGGACATGTGCGCGTCATCATCCTGCAACAGCCGGGACGCCCCTGGAAACATGCGCCATGGTATGTGGTGGATCGGAGGCTGGATCGACTGGCGTCCGGCAGGGCTTGGGGGTATCTTGGCTGGCGCTGCAACATGTCTCCTCCCAACCGAATTCCCGTCCCACACCTTCGATGAGGTCTCCATGAAAACCTTGAATGTTTCGTTGCTTGTCCTCCCGCTTGCCCTGGCATCCGTCCTGGTCGCCAGCGGCTGTGCTTCGAACACCAATTCCGGCGACACCTTCAGGCGCAGCCAGACCCAGTCCATCCAGACGGTGGAGACGGGCGTGGTGCAGAGCGTCCGCGTGGTGACCATCGAGCGTGGCGGCTCCAACGTGGGCGGCGCCGTCGCGGGCGCGGCGGTCGGCAGCGCGGTTGGCGGCCCGGTGGCCACGGTAGGCGGTGCGGCGGCGGGCAGCGCCATCCAGCAGTCCGCCAACACGGGGCAGGGCCTGGAGATCACCATCCTGCTGGATAACGGCCAGACCATTGCAGTGGTCCAGGAAGGTCCCCTGGACGCTTTCCGCCCGGGCGACCAGGTCAACGTGACGTCCGATGGCACCACCGCCCGTGTCAGCCGCCGCTGATTCGCCCGAACCAATATCCATTCCGGAGTTGAAGACCATGAAAAACCTGAATTCCTTGCGCGCGCTGCCCTTGGCCCTGGTCACGGCACTGGCCGCCGTCGGTTGCGCCACCCCCGATCCCGGCAATACCTTCAGCCGCAGCGGCACCCAGCAGGTGCACACCGTCGAGCCTGGCGTGGTGGAAAGCGTGCGCGTGGTCACCATCGAAAGCAGCCGCCGCCTGACCCCCACCGGGCAGGGCTTGGAAGTCATCGTGCGCAAGGACAACGGCCAGACCGTGGCCATCGTGCAGGAAGGTCCGGTGGACGCGTTCCGTCCGGGCGACCTGGTCAACGTGACCGACGACGGTTCGACGATCCGCGTCAGCCGCCGCTGATCCGCCGATTCCGTTGTTCGCGCAGGCGTCCGGGAGCAGTCCCGGACGCCTGTGTCGTTTCCGGAGTCCGTGGCCGGGACCGGCTGCGCGGCGCTTGCCGGAGTTGGTGCGGCAGGGCGGGTTGCCCGGGTGGTGATTTTGACATCATGATGCATTCATGCGCGCCACCATCAACCCGCCTGAAGATCACCGTTCGCCACCAGACCGGCGCGCCACAACCAGCGCGCAACCGGGCGGGTGTGCCGGACCACAACAGGTCACGGATGCCTGCCTGGCCGCCCCGGCGAAAGAGAATGACGCAATGCTGGCGATCTTCGACAAAGGCCTGGCCGCGCTGCATCCGGATGCGGTGGAACTGATTGCATGAGTGCAGGTTCCGGCCTTCCCGCGCCTGATGCCGATGCGCTGGGGCACAGCGAGCACCTTGCCGCGCTGATCCGCGAGGAAATCTTCGCGAGCGGCGGCTTCATGCCGTTCCCGCGCTTCATGGAGCGCTGCCTGTACGCGCCAGGGTTGGGTTACTACAGCGCCGGCAGCACCAAGTTCGGCAAGCACGGCGACTTCATCACCGCCCCGGAACTGGGTCCGCTCTTCGCCGCCTGCGTGGCCGATGCCATTGCGCCGGTGCTGCGCGAACTGGGTCCGCAGGCCGAAGTGGTGGAGTTGGGGGGTGGAAGCGGCGCGTTTGCCGAGGTGGTGCTCAAGCGCCTGCTGGCGCTGGATGCCATGCCGTCGCGTTACGCCATCCTGGAGCCCAGCGCCGACCTGCGGCAACGGCAGCGCGAACGGCTGCAGCGCCGGCTGATCCCGCCGGTATTCGATTGCGTGGAATGGCTGGACGGGCCGCCGGAGGCGCGCTGGAACGGCGTGCTGTTCGCCAACGAAGTGATCGACGCGCTGCCCGCGTCGCGTTTCGTGCTCAAGGATGGCGAAGTATTCGAGGAAGGCGTGGCCGTGGATGGCATGGGAGGTTTCGTCCGCGCAGACCAGCCTGCCGATGCCCTGCTGTCGGCGGCGGTGCGCCACCTGGAGCATTATCTGGACGCGCCGTTCGCCGATGGTTACCGCTCCGAGGCGTTGCCGCAGCTGCCGTACTGGATACAGGCGGTGATGGGCGGGCTGGACGCGGGCGCGATGCTGTTCGTCGATTATGGCTACCCGCGCCGCGAGTATTACCTGCCGCAACGCAGCGACGGCACCTTGCGCGCGTTCTACCGGCAGCGCATGCACGGGGATGCTTATCTGTGGCCGGGCTTGCAGGATCTGACCGCCTCGGTGGACTTCACCGCGCTGGCCGAGGCGGGCACCGGCGCCGGCTTCGACCTGGCCGGTTACTGCACGCAAGCCAGCTTCCTGCTCTCCAACGGCATCGCGCAGCGTCTTGAAGAAGCGGAAGCGAGGGCGGACGAGGCCGGCAAGCTGAGGCTGCGCAATGAAGTGCGGCAACTGACGCTGCCCGAAGGCATGGGCGAGCGCTTCCAGGTGATGGGTTTCACCCGCGACGTCGCGATGGATGCCGCCTTCCTTGCAGGGGATCTGACATGGCGGTTGTGACGGCGTCTTCTCCAGTACTGCAGCCACTGCGACGACCACTGCTGTGGTGGTCGCTGTGGTTGCTGGCGATTGTCGTGGTAGTGGTGCTTTCGCTGATGGCGCCGGTATCGCTGCCATCGGCGCCGGCAGGAAGCGACAAGTGGGGACACTTCGCCGCGTACTTCCTGCTCGCGGCCAGCGTCACCCAGTTGATCGCCTCGCGCGGCTGGCTGCTGGTGGCCGGCGCCGGGCTGGTGCTGCTGGGCATCGGCCTGGAATTCGCGCAGGGCGCGTTGACCGAGGACCGCATGCGCGATCCGATGGACGCCCTGGCCAACACGCTGGGCGTGCTGGCCGGGCTGGCATTGGCGTGGACCCCGGCGCGTGGTTTGCTGCGCTGGCTGGAGGCGCGGTGGCTTTCCCGGGGCTGCCGCGAATGAATGGGTGTGCAGTTGGCAGCTGGAAGTGGCATGGCGACTATTCGGTTCTGGCGAACAGACTTCAGAGGTGGCAGGTTTCAAGGATTCCGCGTCGGCAATCCGGAATGAAAATCCAGTTCCAGAAAAATTAGTTCGGTTTTGTAGGATTTTCTGATGGAAATCTCGATTGCCTGTCTGTCGAATAAAACCAAGCCTCAATTGAAAGCGGGTGTTTTATGGGGTAACTGTGACGCCAGGTCACGATTTCTGACATGGCGCCTGTAATGGATCCAGCAAGGAGAAGAGCATGGACATGCTGTGGAAGTTGCTGGCGATAGTACTCGCCCTGATGGCGATGCCTTTTCCCGCATCGGCGCAAAATGGCATCCATCCTTTCATCGAATATCGCAAGCGTGTCGAGACGTCGCAGAACGTGTCGCCGCTGGATGTCAGCCTGTTCGGCGACCAAGTCAGTCTCTACAACGGAGCGACCGAATTCGCTGTCACGGATATTGATATCCTGGGGAATACGGAGCTTCCCGTGCAACTGGGTCGCCGCCTGTCGGTGGAGTTGCAGCCGCAAACCGTTTATGCGCCCTACGATACCCGGTTGCTGGGCATGGGCAACTGGGATGTCGAGGTTCCGTACATGGCGGCGGTATATCCGGTGTTCATGGGTTGGCCGGCCACAGGCTGTTCAGGAGGGAGCGTTCCTCCTTTGGCCATCGGCGATTTTCACCGTGCCGAATACTGGCAGGGCATTACCGTTCGCATACCAGGCCGGGGTAACAGCAGTGCGCTGGGCATGTTGCCGGCAGTTCCCAAGCCGCCCAGCGGCACGTACAGGCTGACCACCAACGAGCGCGATGTTTTTGATTGCATTCCGATGAAGTCCGGCCTTGCGGGCGAGGGCTTCCGGATGACGACCACTTCAGGCATGCGCTACTACTTTGATGTGGGAACAAGCAGGACGGCAGCCCGGCTGACCAAGCACGTGAAGCCAGGGGCCGGACATCTTCCGGTGCTGGTTCACCTTGACCGCAACAAGTACTACCTGTTGGCCAGCAAGGTCGAGGACCGTTTCGGCAACACGGTGGAATTCCAGTACAACGCCGGCGGTCATCCCTCCCGCATCTGGTCCAGTGACGGGCGGGAGATCGTATTGACCTACGCCAGCGGCCGGCTGGCCAGCGCAACCAGCCATGGGCGAACCTGGCAGTACCAATACAATACTGCCGGCGATCTCACGCAGGTAATCCTTCCGGACACCAGCCGCTGGGAGTATGTGTATGGCGGCGATCTGTTCATATCGCCGCCGCCAGGGGAGATGTTGCCGTCGCAGCCCTGGTGCCAAGGCTTCCAGGCTCCCGTAACGGCGGGTTTCAGCGTCGTTGCCACGCACCCCTCCGGTGTCAAGGGAAGCTTCGGCATCAATAACCGGCGCCACTACCGCAGCGGTGTGCACGCCACCGAGTGCGTACGGGAAGGCAACCCCTACGATCCTGACTACACGCTGCTCGTGCCGCACTACTTCGATGTCATGAGCATCGACAGCAAGACCATCGAAGGCCCCGGTATTGCGGCGCCAATGACGTGGTCATATGCCTATTCCCATCATCTGATCACGCTCTGGGGAGTGCCCACAGAACCTGCGGTGTACCCGTGTACCGCCTGTCCGGAGGAAAAGCACATCAGCATTACGCAGCCGGATGGAACGGATGCGCGTCACTACTTCGGGATGCGGTACCACGACAACGATGGCCGGCCCCTGCGGGTGGAAACACGGGACGCCGCCGATGCTGTCGTGCGGACCGAGGTCCGCACCTACATGACCGAAGCGGCGGCGGACGGCCAGCCGTTCCATGGGGAATACGGTTCCATCCTGGGCGGGATCTCGGATCCGGCCAGTGCCCGCATTCGGCCTGTCGTGCATCGCGCCCTTGCCCAGCAGGGGACGACCTTCACCTGGCAGGCCAGCACCTTCGACGTCCTGGCCCGCCCGTTGAGCGTGACCCAATCGAGCACGCTGCCGGGGA
>CAZLSG010000036.1:0-27906 GCA_964562135.1 uncultured Pseudoxanthomonas sp.
GCTCTTCGAAGCCGTGTGGTGACGCGGGAGGAGTCCATCTCATCATTCAAGCCGATGCGGTAGTTCCTACGGTTTAGTGGACACCCTGACCTAACACTCAGGAGTGTCTTCCATGCCAACACCAGGCCCACGCACCACTTACCGATACAGCGATGAGTTCAAGGCCACTGCGGTTCGTTTGAGCGAGATTCCCGGCGTGTTGGTACGCGACGTAGCCGAATCGCTTTACATTCATCCCTTCATGTTGTCTCGTTGGCGGAAATTGGCTCGCGAGGGAGTGATCATGAGGGTGAAATCGTCGGGCGGCGGCGGGTGGAACGGTTGATGCGTGACTACGGCGTGCGGGCGTGTTCAGCGCGACTCTACCGTCGGCGCCCAGGCCTGGCCCGGTTCCTCGCCAGCGTCGAGAGCCATGCGCACACCGTGCAAACCACACGTCCTGACCAGGTCTGGGTGGCGGACGTGACTTACCTGAAGGCGGGAGGCCAGTGGCGCTACCTGGCCACAGTGATGGACCGCTACTCGCGCCGATTGCTGGGCTGGTCGCTGGGGACAGACCGCACAACGGCCTTGACCCGCCAGGCACTGCGATCCGCCCTGCGCACGCGCGCGCCAAGTCGCGGCACGCTCTTCCACAGCGATCGTGGGATCGAGTTCATCGCGGGTGGCTTCAAGCAACGCTTGCACGCCGCAGGCTTCATCCAATCGGCTAACCGGCCGCGTCGCATGAACGACAACGCGCACATGGAATCCTGGAACAAATCGCTGAAGTCCGACATGTACCATCGGCGCACCTTCGACGATGATGCATCGCTACGCCGCGCCATCGGTGACTATGTCGACTTCTACAACCACCAGCGCCTACACTCGGCACTGGGCTATCACTCGCCGGTAGAATACGAACGCCAATGCACCTAACCCATCGGTGTCCACTTTTGCGTAGGAACTCCCCTCGCTTCGCGGCACGGCTTGATTCAGGCGTTAGACGTCCCTTCTCACTGACCGGATGCGCGGTCGACGATCCACTCGACGATCGCATCGAATCTCTCTTGATCGAGAGCGTGTCCGCGGTCGACGCGGAGCTCGGTGATGAAGTCGCCGGCGACCTTGGCCACGACCTGGTCTGCGTCCCGTGAATACTTGTCCTTGGTGCCCGACACAACCATTACTGGCCGAGGCCCGATGGCTGAAAGAACATCGTGCGTGTCGATCTGGCGAGCGAGCCCGGGCACGGCCTCGAAAAGGGTGATCCCGGTGTCTTCCCGGCGGCGTGTCTCGAAGCTGCACACGGCACCGCTGACGCATGCGAACCTGCATCGTGCATCAACTGCCGCGTGGTAGAGCGCCGTGTAACCACCGTACGAGTGTCCTGCCACGCCCACGAGCCGCTCGTCCAGCTCGGCGGCCTGGAGCAAAACGCTCAAGGCCCGTTGGGCATCATCCAGGCACTTCCTCATCAGCAGGTCGCCATCCAGCAACCGGTAACTCATGGCGTTGTAGTGCTGAAGCCAATCGTAATAATCCGGTTCCACCCCCTGAACCGCTCCCCGTCGATCCTCGAAAGTGATGGCGTCCGGGGCCAGGACTGCGAGGCCTCTACGCGCGAGCGCCGGCCCGAAGGCTTGAAACGCGTCGCCCACCTCGCCGGCCACCTCGCTCTTGCCGAAGTGGAACTCCCCATTGTGTTGGTGAAAGACGACCACTCCGCCGAGCGTATCGCGACCCCTCGGCGTGAACAGGAAAGCCGGGATGAGGTCACCTTCGAGTCCCCGGTACTCGATCCGTTCCCGGTCGAATCCGTCGGCCTCTTCGACGTCGCCTCGTTGGAACCCCACCGGAACAGGGTGCGCAAGCCCCAGGCGCTCTCGAAGCGTCGTGGTGAGGTCGGTCATCATCTGCAATGATAGCCCGCAACCAGGATGACGCGTAAACCGCCCCGGGGACGCCTGACAATTCGTCCAAGCCGACGCCGTCTCCGGTGCCGTTGTGGGCTGCGGCAGCTCAGGCAATACTCCACTCGACAGGTCGCGGCCTGCGCGGCTTAACTCAAGCGTCATGTTGCACAGCCAAGGGGGCCGCGTGTCGAACATTTGGATCTTTTCAAACAACCGCATTGGATACTACGAAGACTCCGATTGGGACACAGCGACTATCCTCAAGCACGGTCGCTACTACTTCAAATCCAGCGAGCCCAATCGATCAAAGGTTGCTGCTGGCGACCATGTCATCCTCCGCGAGTATGGGAGCGGTATTTGGGGCACTTGTGAGATCACCAGCGACTGGGTAGACGATCCGAAAGCCAAGGCCAAGCACAACATCGAGGCGGGCTGGTTCCCTATCGCCAAGCCCAAACGATGGGACGCGACAGTTCCATATGAACTCGTGAAGCAAGAGCTTTCAAATCAGAACCACCGACTGCGCATCGCCAAAGCAACGGAGAACGACCTATCCGCGATTCAGTTCGCGCATCGCATTTATCACCGTCTCGGGTATGGCGCGACTGATGGCGACTTCTTTGTTCTGGAAGCCGGGCTTGAGGAAGCAGTCAAAGCAAACCTGAAGCAGTTAAAGCTCCGGCTGGCGGATGCTTCCATCCAACAACAATGTAATCTCGGCTTAGGCATTGGCCGGACGGACCTGATCTGTCTCGACGACCAAGATAATTTCGTGGTCCTGGAGCTGAAGGCTGTCCATAGCTCGGATTCTGTGGTTGGCCAAATCCTCAGATACATGGGTTACGTCCGCGAAAACTGGGCCGACAAATCCGGAAAGAAAGTTAACGGCATCATTCTCACGCCATCCTACGATGAACAACTCCGGCTGGCGGCAAAGGAAGCCGGCATTCGTGTGCTCAGGGTTCGGATGCCATGAGGATGCAACGTAACAATTCATTTAGGCCGACACCACTTCACGGCACGCCTTAACCAAGGTGTCAGGCACCACATGGAGCAATCCATGACCGTTGACGAAAAGCATGGCCCTGCAAGTTTTGATGGCATCCTGGACCCATTGCCGGACTCTATCCGCAGCGTGGCCCTGGAGCTCAGGCGAATCATCCAGGCCACGCTTCCTGATGCCGACGAGGGCATTTACGGTGGCTCCAGAATTGGCATGGCGCTCTACAGCATCGCCGGGCCCGACGACGTCGTGTGTGGCATCCAACCAACTGCCGGCGCGTGCAAGTTGTTCCTTCACGGTTGGAAGAGCCTTGTAGAGCATGGGTATCGCCTTGAAGGTTCTGGAAAACATGTCCGCCACATCAAGTTCCGGACACTTCAGGATATTGACTCCGCCAACGTGGCTCGAATGATCACAATTGCCCATGGCGCCACTGGGCATTGATCGGCACAACTCTGTTGATCCGGTGCCGCGGTCTTCAGGAAGTGTGTGAGGCCACACCTGCTGGACGTATTGCACGAGGCGCGCTCTTGAAGGCTGAACCACGGATCAGCCGCCGGCCAGCGGCAGTCCCCCGAACGCCTTCACCGTGCGCAGCACGAAGCTGGAATTCACGTCCGCCACGCCGCTGGCGTTGAGCAGCTTGTCCAGCAGGAAGCGGGAGAAATGCTCCAGGTCCCGCACCATCACGTGCACCAGGTAGTCCATGTCGCCGGTCAGCGCATGGCAGGCGACCACCTCGTCCCACTCCTGGATGCGTTCGGCGAAGTGCCGCACGCTGGCCGGATCGTGCTTTTCCAGTTGCACGCGGACGAAGGCCTGCAGGCCCAGACCGACCGCGCCCGGATCGACCTGGGCGGCGTAGCCGGCGATCACCTCCGCCTCTTCCAGCCGCTGGATGCGACGAAGGCAGGCCGAAGGGGACAGATTGATCTGCGCGGCGATCTCGGAATTGGGCGCGCGGCCCTGTTTCTGCAACAGGGCGAGCAGACGCAGATCAGTGCGATCCAGGGCGATGGAAGTCGCCATTTGTTGCCTCGCAACATCGAATGACACAACAAGATTGCGCCAGGGCGGCCTATCGGCGCAACTTTGCAACCCTGTTGCGCAGGATCGCCATTACCATCCCGGGATACCCCGCCGCTTCCCGGAGTCGCCGCCATGAACACGCAACCCCGCCGCGTCGAACACCAGCAGACCGACAAGGGCTACGTGCCGGTCTACACCACCGCCGTGGTGGAGCAGCCGTGGGCCGACTACAGCGACGCCGACCACGAAACCTGGGGCGCGCTGTATCAGCGCCAGCGAGAACTGCTGGTGGGGCGCGCTTGCGACGAATTCCTGCAGGCGCAGGACGCGATGGGCATGAGTCCGCGCCAGATCCCCCGCTTCGACGAACTGAACAAGGTGCTGCAGGCCACCACCGGCTGGACCCTGATCGGAGTGGAAGGCCTGCTGCCCGAACTGGATTTCTTCGACCACCTGGCCAACCGCCGTTTTCCGGTGACCTGGTGGATCCGCCGCCCGGACCAGATCGACTACATCGCCGAACCGGACCTGTTCCACGACCTGTTCGGCCACGTGCCGCTGCTGATGAACCCGGTGTTCGCCCGTTACATGGAGGCCTACGGCCGTGGCGGGGTGAAGGCGCACGGCATCGCGCCCGAAGCACTGGTGCATCTGACCCGGCTGTACTGGTACACGGTGGAATTCGGCCTGATCGACACGAAGGATGGTCTGCGCATCTACGGTGCCGGCATCGTCTCCTCGAAAGGCGAATCGCTGTATTCACTGCAATCGGCCGCGCCCAACCGCATCGGCTTCGATCTGGAGCGGATCATGCGCACGCGCTACCGCATCGATACCTTCCAGAAGACCTATTTCGTCATCGACAGCTTCGAGCAACTGATGAACGCCACCGCGCCGGACTTCACCCCGATCTACGCGAGGCTGGCGGAGCAGGACGCCATCCCGGCCGGCGATGTCCGCGAAGGCGACCGCGTGTTCACCCGCGGCACCGGCGAGGGCTGGCCGGACGACGCCGACGTCTGAACCCGCGGCGCGGCGGCCGCGCCAAGGCCAGGGTGGGTCAAGCGGCCGGGCCGCGTTGCCGCGCCGCCATCGCCGGCATCCGCCTGGGAAGGTATTTGCGCTTGAGCCAGACGCCGGCCAGCATCGCCACGCCCAGCGGTCCCAGCCACGCCAGGTTCTGCAGCATCGGGCCGGCGATCATCGGCAGCAGCTTGGGCAGGCCGATGCCGAGGAAAGCGATGTGGGTGGCGACGCCGTTGCCCAGCATCGCCTCCATGTGCTCGCGCATCCACCAGCGCGGGTCCTCGGGCGGGCGGCGCGAAAAGCGCCACATCTGCACGGAAATGGCGATGCCGATCAGCGAGAAGGCAACGATGACGAACTGCATCCGGGTGGCGAACAGCAGCCCGATCGCAGCGATCGCCAGGCCGCTGGCCAGGTTCAGCCACATCAGCGCGCGGTAGGTCCGGCCGGTGTAGCGGGCCCAGTCGCGCTTGTCGCGGATCGCTCGCCAGCTGGACCATACCGCGGTGCCGGTAATGACCAGCAGATAGAACAGGAACGCGCCGATCACCGGATACTTCGACACCACGAAGCAGGCCATGGGCACCGCCACGGTCAGCAGCGCGGTCATGGCCAGCAGGTAGATCTTGCCCGCGGCCCGGTGCACCGGACTGCCCTTGCGGCTCAGGGCGGCGGTCCAGTAGGTGGCCAGGGCGATCGTGCCGAGGCCGATGTGGATCATGAGCAGGAACGGGTAGACGGACATGACGGCCTCCTCCGGTGTGCCGCCAGTCTTGCGCGCGCACCCCGGCCGATCAGGTGCCGGCAGTCATCGGACCCGGGTGCCGGAAGTCACTTTCTGCAGCCCATGGGTTGCCCCGCGGCTTGCCGGCACGCAAGCTCTCACCATGCAAATCGCACGGTATGAATATCTGCGGCAACTGTTTTCGCCGCCCTCCCTGGCGGCCTACGTCGCCTGGGGAGCGGTCTGGCTGAGCGCCTCCGCCGCCATTGCGCGCGACCCGGCGCTGGCCTGGCCGGTGCGTACCGCCCTGCTGCTGTTCCTGCTGCTGTTCATGGCCGAACATCCGATCTCGGCCAGGCTGGGAAAGCGCGGCTTCGTCGCCGTGGGCATCCTCCTTGCCCTGCTGGCGCTGGGCGTTACCGCGGTGACTCCGCATTACCCTTCGCCGATCCTGCTGGTGCTGCTGGCGGCCATGCTCGCGACCCGGCTCAGCCCACGCGAACTGTTGCTTGCACTTGTCGTCATCAATGCCGGTTTTGCCGCAATCATCATCGGCCTCTGGCCGGGCCAGCCCATCCATCTGGTCATCAGCCTGTTGGGTTACATCAGCTTCCAGGCGTTCGCCGCGCTGGTGATGCGCTACGCCGCCCAGGCCCAGAGCATGAGCGAAGAACTGCGCGCAGTGAACGCCGACCTGCTGGCCACCCGTGAATTGCTGGCCGGCAGCGCCCGTGACGCCGAACGCCTGCGCCTGTCGCGCGAACTGCACGACGTGGCCGGGCACAAGCTGACCGCGCTCAAGCTCAACCTGGCGGCGCTGGCGCGCGATCCGCGTTTCGGCGGCGACGAACGGGCGCCGTTGTGCGCGCGGCTGGCCGACGAACTGCTGGCCGACATCCGCGGCATGGCCGAACGGATGCGCCACGACGAAGGCCTGGACCTGGGCGCGGCGCTGACCGCGCTGGCCTCGCCGTTCCCGCGTCCGCGCGCGCACATCGAGATCGCGCCCGCGGCGCGCGTCGCTTCACTGGCGCAGGCCGAAGCGGTGCTGCGCACCGTGCAGGAAGGCCTGACCAACGCGGCGCGGCATTCGCAGGCGCAAAACCTGTGGGTGGTGCTGCAACGCGAAGGCGAACGGCTGCAGCTGGACATCCGCGACGATGGCCGCGAGGGCGGCGAACTGCGCCCGGGCAACGGCCTGACCGGCATGCGCGAACGCCTGGAAGCGGCCGGCGGCGGCTTGCGGGCGCAACGCACCGAAACCGGCGGCGTGCACCTGCAGGCCTGGCTGCCGGTGGCGGCATGAACGCGGTCGGCAACGCCGCACCGATCCGGATCGCGCTGGCCGACGACCAGGCGCTGGTGCGCAGCGGCCTGACCGCCTTGCTGGGCGGTTTCGGCGAACTGGCGGTGGTCCTTGAAGCCGGCGACGGCCAGGCGCTGCTCGACGCCGTGGCGGACACGCCGGTGGACGTGATCCTGTCCGATATCCGCATGCCGGGCCTGGACGGCTTCGGACTGGTGCGCGCGCTGCGCGGGCGCGGCGAGACCCTGCCGGTGATCCTGCTGACCACCTTCGACGATGAAGCATTGCCGCTATTGGCTGCCGAAGCCGGCGCACAGGGCTTCCTGCTCAAGGACGCCTCACCGGAAGACCTGCGCGAGGCCATTTTGCGCGTCGCCCGCGGCGAAACCCTGCTCGCCCCGGTGCCCACCGACCCGGTACGCTCGCGCTACCGTTTCCGCGACGAGACCGCACCCATCGACACCTTCAGCGAGCGCGAGGTGGCGATCCTGCGACTCCTGGCCGGCGGCTACTCCAACAAGGAGATCGCGCGCACCCTGTTCCTGGCCGAAGGCACGGTGAAGAACTACGTCTCGACCCTGCTGGAAAAACTCGGCACCCGCGACCGCACCCGCGCCGTGCTCAAGGCCATCACCCTGCGGGTGATCTGATGCGTGGCGCGGCTCTCTGCGCCCGCAACGCGAACGGCGGCGGCGCGCTGTCCGTCGCGGGAACACTGGGCGATCATGGCAGACACGTTCGCCTCCGGATGAACCGTCGCGCATGACCCGGCTACCGCTCCACCGCATCGGCAACGGACTGATCTGCATGCTTGCGGCCATCCCGCTGACGCATGCGCAGACCGCCGCCGATCCCGTCGTTCTGGACCGGATCAGCGTGCATGCCACGCGCCTGCACGGCGTATCCGCTTTCGATGTTCCCGCTTCGGTGGAACGCGTGGAACTGCGCGACGACGCCAACCGCGCCGGAGCCATCGCCTCCGAACCGCTGGCGGGCATTCCCGGCCTGCTGGCACGCGATCGCCAGAACCATGCGCAGGACACGCAGTTGTCCATTCGCGGTTTCGGCGCGCGCTCCACCTTCGGCGTGCGCGGCGTGCGGCTGTACGCCGACGGCATTCCCGCCTCGATGCCGGACGGACAGGGCCAGCTCTCGCACTTCAACCTGATCGGTGGCGAACGCATCGAAGTGATGCGCGGCCCGTTCTCGGCGCTGTACGGCAACGCCTCCGGGGGCGTGGTGCAGCTCTGGAGCGCGGACGGCCAAGCCGGCGATCCGTGGCGGATGCGGACCACGCTCGGCAGCGATTCGACCCGGACGGCCGCCGCGCAACTTCGCGGCGGCGGGGAACGCGGCGGTTACAACGTGGCGCTGTCGCGTTTCGACACCGGCGGCTTCCGCGACCACAGCGCCGCGCGGCGCGATTCGGTCAACGCCAGATTCCATTTCGACCCGGGCGAACGCCGCCGGCTGGACCTGGTGCTCAACCATCTGGATCTACCCGAAGCGCAGGATCCCCTGGGTCTGACCTGGACGCAGGTGCTGGAGGATCCGCGCCAAGCCGCCTCGGTCGCCACCGAGTTCAACACGCGCAAATCGGTGCGGCAGTCGCAAATGGGCCTGGTGTACGAACATGGTTTCGGACAGGCGCAAACGCTGCGTTTGCTGGCTTATGCCGGACAGCGCCAGGTCGAACAATACCTGGCCCTGCCCATCGCCGCGCAGTCCAATCCGCTCAATTCCGGCGGCGTGATCGACCTGGACAACGACTATGGCGGCGCCGATCTGCGCTGGTCGTGGCAGGGCGAACTGGCCGGGCGTGCCGCCGAGTTCACCGTGGGCGCCAACCACGATCGCCAGCGTCAGCATCGGCGCGGCTTCGAGAATTTCGTCGGCGCCGAAACGGGCATCCGCGGCAACCTGCGCCGCGACGAGCACAACCGGGTGCGGAACAGCGACCAGTTCGCCCAATTATGGTGGGCCTTCGCCAACCGCTGGTCGCTGCTGGCCGGGGCGCGCCGCAGCGAAGTCGACTTCCGCTCGCGGGACCACTATGTCACCGCAACCAATCCCGACGACAGCGGGGGCGTGACTTATCGCCAGACTTTGCCGGTGGCGGGATTGATGTTCTCGCCGAACGAGCGTTTCCGCGCGTATTTTTCCGCCGGACGCGGCTTCGAAACGCCGACCTTCAACGAACTCGGCTATCGGGCCGACGGCGGCGCCGGCCTCGCACTGGATCTGCTGCCGGCCATCAGCGACCACCTGGAACTGGGCACGAAATGGCGTGGCGCTCGCGGTGCCGCGGTGGAAGCCGCGCTGTTCCGTGCCGATACCGACAACGAGCTGGCCGTGGCGCGCAACGTCGGCGGGCGCAGCAGCTTCCGCAACATCGGCCGCGCCCGTAGGCAGGGTTTGGAGGCGGCGTGGACGCAAGCGCTGGCAGCGCAATGGGATCTGCGCCTGGCGTACACGTGGCTGGATGCCAGCTTCCGCGACGATTACCTCATCTGCGGCGGCGCTGGCTGCACCGTGCCTTCCACGCCGGTGCAAGCAGGTTCGCGCATTCCCGGCGTGGCGCGCCAGCAGTTTTTCGGACGGCTGCAATGGCGCGATCCGGACTGGAACGCCGCCCTCGAAATCCAGGGCATGGGCGCGGTGGCGGTCGATGACGCCGCTTCCGAATCCGCGCCCGGCCATGCGTTGCTGAACCTGGAAGGTTCGCGCCAGTGGCGATTCGCTGCCGGCGAGCTGCGCGCCTTCGTCCGTATCGACAATGCGCTGGACAAGACCTACATCGGCTCGGTCATCGTCAACGAAGGCAACGGCCGGTTCTACGAACCCGGACCGGGCCGCGCCTTCATGGCCGGCGCGCAATGGCAGTGGTCGCGCTGAACAAGGCCCGCATCGGACACGTCCTGATCAGCTCAGCAACACCGCCAACACCGCCGCCGCCAACGCGGTCATCAGCCCGGCGGACACGCGCAGGCCATACGCCCGGCCGCCGCTCAGCCACGCGATCACCGATTTCGTTGCAAGGCTGGCGGCCAGCAATCCCAGCAACCACCAGCGCGCCGTCGCGGTATCCACCGCACCGCTCGCGGTCAGGTTGCCCATCGTGGCCACGGCCGCGTGCAATTCGGCGGTGGCCGAAACGATCGAAGCGGCGATCGCGCCCTGCGGACCGATCCACACCGTCAACGCCGCGGCGATCCAGGTCAGTCCGGCCACCAGCGCGGCGAAGCCCAGTGCATGGCTGAAACGGAACATGCGGGTCTGCGCGGCGGGCAGCGGAACCGGATCCTCGCGCCCCGCGCGCAAGCCCAGCAAACCGCCGGCCAGCAACACCGTGGCGGTGGCGGCCAGTTCCGGCCACAGCGCCAGCACCAGCGGCGGAGATACCGCCATCAGGATCGGCACGCACAGGCTCAGCGACGCCAGGTTGGACAACAGCGCGGCTGCGACCGCCGAACGCAGCAGCGCCGGCGTTTCCTTGGCGCGCTGTCCGAAACCGATCACCGCCGCCGTGGAGGACACGTAACCGGCGAAGAAACCGGCAATGGCCAGTCCCCAGCGATTGCCGACCACCCGCAACGCGACATGGCCCAGTGCGCTGACCGCCATCACCAGCACCACCAGCCTCCACAACGTTGCCGGGTTGATCGCATCGAACGGGCCGAACGTGCGGTCCGGCAGCAGCGGCAACACCACCAGCGCCGAGGCCAGCAGCAACAGGCCGTCGAACACCTCGCGTTCGCTGAGCTTGTCCCGGGTCAGCCGGTGCAAGGGCGCCTTGGCGTACAGCAGCAGCGCCACCAGCACCGCCAGCGCCGTGGCCAGCCCCGGGGACGGAACCGCCAGACCGCCCAGCAGGCAGGTCAGCACCAACGCGATTTCGCTGGTCAGGCCGGGGTCGTGCACATAGGTCGCACGGTACGCCAGCGCCGCCAACACGATCACCGCCGCCAGCACCAGCAGGAAAACCGGCAACCCGATCGATGCGGCCACCGCCGCCGACAACGCGATCAGGGCATGCGTTCGCAGGCCCGCGATGGTATTGGCGATGCCTTCGCTGCGTTCGCGCACCAGCCCGATCAGCAGCCCCAGGCCCAAGGCCGACGACAGCGACAGCCACAGCCCGGTTTCCGGTTCCAACGCCATATCGCCTCCCGTTCTCCCAAGAATAACGCCCCGCGCTTGCATCCGCCGGCCAGACCGGGACAATGCGCGCGTCCTCGCCGTCCGGTTCCCGCATGTCGACCTCAGCATCCGTTTCCCTGACCCGCTACCTGATCGAAGAACAGCGTGCGGGCCGCATCAACGCCGAATTGCGGCAACTGATCGCCGTGGTGGCGCGCGCCTGCACCAGCATTTCCATCGCGGTCAGCAAGGGCGCGCTGGGCGGCGTGCTGGGGGATGCCGGCACCGGCAACGTGCAGGGCGAGGCGCAGAAGAAGCTGGACGTGCTGAGCAACGACATCCTGCTGGAAGCCAACGCCTGGGGCGGGCATCTGGCCGCCTGCGCGTCGGAGGAAATGGACCACTGCCAGCCGATCCCGGACGCCTACCCGCGCGGCAACTTCCTGCTGCTGTTCGACCCGCTGGACGGCAGCTCCAACATCGACGTGAACGTCTCGGTCGGCACCATCTTCTCGGTATTGCGCTGTCCCGACGGCGTGACCGCTCCGCAGGACGCGCACTTCCTGCAATCCGGACGGCAACAGGTCGCGGCCGGCTACTGCATCTACGGCCCCAGCACGATGCTGGTGCTGACCGTCGGCCACGGCACCCATGCGTTCACGCTGGACCGCGAGCAGGGCGCCTTCGTGCTGACCCAGCGCGACATGCGCATCCCGGAGGAGACCAAGGAATTCGCCATCAACGTGTCCAACCAACGCCACTGGGAAGCGCCGATGCAGGCCTACGTCTCCGATCTGCTGGCCGGCAAGGAAGGTCCGCGCGGCAAGGATTTCAACATGCGCTGGATCGCCAGCATGGTGGCCGACGTGCACCGCATCCTGACCCGCGGCGGCATCTTCATCTATCCCTGGGACAGGAAGGATCCCGGCAAGCCGGGCAAGCTGCGCCTGATGTACGAGGCCAACCCGATGGGCCTGCTGGTCGAACAGGCCGGCGGCGCGGCCAGCACCGGCCGCGAACCGATCCTCGATCTGGCGCCGGCGCAGTTGCACCAGCGCGTGCCGGTGTTCCTGGGCTCGAAGGCCGAAGTCGAAGCGGCCACCCGTTACCATCTGCAGCACGACGCGCGGCATGGCCAGAACTGACCGTCGCCACAACGACGCCGATGCCATTGGCAGCGGCAGCGGCCAACGCTTGCGATCAAAGGACGCCTGACGTGCAGGAACAGGATTCGGCGGATTTCATCGAAGTTTTCGACGACGCGGTTCCCGCCGGATTGTGCGCGGCAATCGTCGAACGCCTGCGCCAGAGCGACCATCTGAAACCCGGCGAAGTAGGCAGCGGCGTATTTCCCGAACTCAAGCGCAGCAAGGACCTGCGAATCACCGGCCTGGCCGATTGGCGCGATATCGAACGGCACCTGCAACAGGCTGTTTTCAAGGGCCTGCTGGCCTATCTGCGCCGCTATCCCCAAGCCCTGATCGCCCCGTTGATGTTGCAGATCCAGGGCAATGACGGACAAATGCGGCGTCTTTCGGCCGAAGACTTCCCGCAGCTGGACGAACCCAGCCTGGCCAATCTGGCCCGCACCTGCCTGCGCCCCGGCGCGATCAACCTGCAGTGGTACGAGTCGGGCCAGGGCGGTTATCCCTACTGGCACTGCGAACTGTACCCACGCGACGCGCAGGCCGAGACCCTGCACCGGCACCTGTTGTGGACGCTGTATCTCAACGACGACTTCGATGAGGGCGAGACCGAGTTCCTGTTCCAGCGCCGCAAGATAGTTCCACGTGCCGGCAGCCTGTTGATGGCGCCGACGGCCTTCACCCATACCCACCGCGGCAATCGCCCGCAGGGTGGCGACAAATTCATCGCCACGAGCTGGATCCTGTTTCAACCGGCGCAGAAACTGTTTGCCGGCAATTGAGCCCGCCGCGCAACCTCCCGGGTTCAGAACAACCTCCCCTGTGGCG
Organism: uncultured Pseudoxanthomonas sp.; assembly: GCA_964562135.1. GTDB lineage: Bacteria > Pseudomonadota > Gammaproteobacteria > Xanthomonadales > Xanthomonadaceae > Pseudoxanthomonas_A. The sequence goes on from CAZLSG010000036.1 coordinate 13,097, forward strand.
AGTCTTCCTCCGGCGCTGACGGACGCCGGAAACGACTGCAATCGAGTTTCGACCGATGGATGCCTGGGGCATTCAGGCCCAACCGCCTGCAAGCCAACCCGAATCGCTTGGTCAGCAAATCGGCATACACGCCATGGCCACGCATGCGGCTACCGAAGGCCGCGTCGTAATCCTTGCCGCCGCGCAACTGGCGGATGGCGCTCATCACATGCTCGGCGCGATCCGGCACATGCGTCCGCAACCAGTCGCGGAACAACGGCGAGACTTCGTGCGGCAATCGCAGCAGCACGTAGCCGGCGGAATCCGCGCCGGCATCGCGCGCGGCTTCCAGCACCGCTTCAAGCTCCGCGTCGTTCACCCACGGAATCACCGGCGCGAACATCGCTCCGACCGGAATGCCGTGCTCGCGCAATCCGGCGATGGCTTTCAATCGCGAATGCGGTGCCGAGGCGCGCGGCTCCAATACGGCGGAAAGCCGGTTGTCCAGCGTGGTGACCGACAGGAACACCCGCACCAGGTTGTCGCGCGCCAGCGGCGCGAGCAGATCGACATCGCGCAGGACCAGCGCATTCTTGGTGATCAGGGAAAACGGATGCCGGGTTTCGGCCAGCACCTCGATGATCCTGCGGGTCAGCCCGAGCTTCCGTTCGACGGGCTGGTAGGCATCGGTATTGATGCCCAGCGCAATGGGGCTGGGCCGGTAACCCGGCTTCGACAATTCGCGCCGCAATACCTCTGGCGCGTTGGTCTTGGCGAAGATGCGGGTTTCGAAATCCAGTCCCGGCGACAGCCCCAGATAGGCATGCGAAGGCCTCGCGAAACAGTAGCTGCATCCGTGCTCGCAGCCGCGGTACGGGTTGAGGGATTGCGAGAACGGAATGTCCGGCGAATCGTTGCGGCTGATCACGCTGCGCGCGCGCTCTTCATCCACCCGGGTCCGTGGCGGCGAGGCAGCGAACTCTTCCTGTTCCCCCTGCATCCAGCCATCGTCCACGGCCTGGCTGACCGTGACCTCGAACCGGCCCGGCAGGTATCCCGTGGAACCTCGTCCCTTGATGGCGTCGCCCATGCCGCCAGCTTGGCCGGAAACCGTCTCAAGTCCGGCGACACGGCATAGAATCGGGCCATGACGGAAATCCTGTTTCCCTGGTGGCACGCCTTTTCGTCCAGCGACAACCTGGCCCTGTACCTTCTGTTGGCGTGGATGCTGTACATCGTGCCGCTGTGCATCTGGATCGTTCTGCAGAAGCGCGAGCCGGTGGCCACCATCAGCTGGGTGCTGTCGCTGGCATTGCTGCCCTACGTCGGTTTCCTGATCTACTTCTGGCTGGGCCCGCAGAAGATTTCCCGCCAGCGGCTGCGGCGCGACCGCACGCGCGCCGGGCTGGATGCCCATGATGCTTCCTGCCCGGCCAGCCCGGATTGCGTGGAACTGGCGCTGCTGGGACAAAGCACCACCGGGCTTCCGCCTTCCACCGCCACCTCGGCGCAGATGCTCGTGGATGGCGCCGCCACCTTCGACGCCATCGTCAGCGCCATCGCAAGCGCCCGCAACCATGTCCATCTGGAGTATTACATCTACCAGCCGGACCGCAGCGGCACGCGCATCCGCGATGCATTGGTGGAGCGCGCGCGCGCCGGCGTCAAGGTGCGCGTGCTGCTGGACAAGGTGGGCTCCTCCTCCGTGCGCCGCGCATTCTTCCAGCCGCTGCTGGATGCCGGCGGCGAACTGGCCTGGTTCCACCCGATACGCTTCCGGCCACTCAAACGCTCGTGGATGAACCTTCGCACCCACCGCAAGATCGTGGTGGTGGACGGACAAGTCGCCTTCATTGGCGGGATCAACGTCACCGACGAACAGGACGAACGCCTGAATCCCAACGCCTACCGCGACCTTCACCTGCGCATGGAAGGCGACGTGGTCCGTTCGGCGCAGCTGGTCTTCGTGGAAGACTGGGTCTACGCCACCGGGCAGGGACGCAGGGATTTCGACGGTACCTCGCTTTGGTATGCCAACCAGAACGCCATCACGGGGACGATTCCCTCGCAGGTGCTGATTTCCGGCCCGGACTCTTCCTGGGAGGCCATCCACCGCATGCACGTGGCGGCAATCCACGAGGCCAAGCGCCGCGTATGGCTGACCACGCCCTATTTCGTTCCCGGCGAAGCGGCTCGGATGGCACTGACCTCGGCGGCGCTGGGTGGACTGGACGTGCGGCTGCTGGTGCCGAAGATGAGCGATTCGAAACTGGTCACCTTCGCCGCACGTTCGTACTACGACGAGTTGCTGGCAGCCGGCGTCAAGGTCTACGAATACGGTCCGCGCCTGATGCATTCCAAGTCATTGTTGTGCGACGACGACCTGGCCATCATCGGCAGCGCCAACTTCGACCATCGCAGCTTCCGGCTCAACTTCGAGATCTCCGTGATGTTCCGCGGCCGCGTGATGCCCGCCACCCTGGCGCAACAACTGGAAGGCGAATTCGCGGTCGCCAGCCAGGTGGTACGCACAAAACGGCGCCCGGTGCGCGAGCGCCTGCCCGAAGCAGTGGCCCGGCTGATGTCGCCGGTACTGTAGCGACGGCCACGGCGGCGCTAGACTATTCGCCACCACGGCCAACCGGAAAATTCCCATGCACTGGCTATTCCTGCTTCTGGCACTCGCGGTCTTCTGGGGCGCGTTGGTCAGTACCTCCATCTGGCTGATGTTGTTCTGCCTGCTGGCATCACTGGGTTTCTTCATTGCCTGGGCGAGGGGTTTGTATCTGGCCAAGATCGGAGAACGCGACAGCGGCCCGATAATCGACCCGCTCGAACTGCACCGGCTCAAGGAACAAGCCGAGGCGCGCAAGGCGGGCAAGTCCGTTTCCTCCGACTCCGACACGCCATCCTGATCCCGCGCGCACCTCAATGACCCTGCTCAGCGTCAACGTCAACAAGATCGCGGTATTGCGCAACTCGCGGGGCGGCAACGAACCCGACGTGCTGCGCGCAGCCAGCACCTGCCTGGATGCGGGCGCCCATGGCATCACCGTGCACCCGCGGCCGGACCAGCGCCACATTCGCACCGATGATGTCCTGGCACTGGCCGAACTGACCCGGCGGCGCAATGTCGAGTTCAACCTGGAAGGCAATCCATTCGCGCCTCCGCGGCCCGGATATCCGGGATTCCTGGCCTTGTGCGAACAGGCCCGGCCTGCGCAGGCCACGCTGGTGCCCGACAGTGACTCACAGATCACGTCCGATCACGGTTTCGATTTTGCCCGCGACACACAGGCTCTGGCTCCATTGATCAGGCAGCTCAAATCACTGGGCTGTCGCGTGAGCCTGTTCGTGGATGCCGGCTGCGCCTTGCTTGGCCAGGCCGCTGCGCTTGGCACGGACCGCGTGGAGATCTATACCGGGCCCTATGCGCAGGCACATGGCCTGGGGCAAGCCACACCGGCACTGGCCGATTGCATCGGAACCGCACGCGAAGCCGCTGCCGCGGGACTGGGCATCAACGCGGGCCATGATTTGAGCCAGGACAATCTGGGGGACTTCCTTTCCAGCGTGCCGAACGTTCTTGAAGTCTCCATCGGCCATGCCTTAGTCAGCGACGCGCTGTACGCGGGACTGGAGCACACCGTCCGTCGTTACTTGGACATACTCGCCGCCAGCACGACGCGGTAGGCCGCTGCGTCGACCATCAAACAAGCGCGGCGCGGTTCACGGCAACGATTCGCCCAGTCAGCTGGATGCGTTCCGGAAATTGCTGTCGATACGTCCGCCTCTTCCAAAGCCGCCTGCCCGGCACGCGAATCCGCGGCTTTCGTGACGGGCGGAAGCAAAAAGTACGCCGCCCGAAGGCAGCGTACAGGATGTTACTGCTGCTTGAGGATTGCCCTTATTCGACAAAGCCGATCTTGAGCATGCGGGCGTTCTTCGCCGCTGCCAGCACCCGCGCCACCACTTCGTATTGCGTGTCGGCGTTTGCATCAATGCGCAATTGCGGCTGGTTGGTCGGATCCCGCTGCACTTCGTTCTCCATCCGCAACTGCAGCTCCGACATGGAAATCGGGCTGTTGTTCCAGTAGAGCAGGCCACCCGCATCGATGCGAAGATCGATGGGCGGCGGCGGTTCCACCAGCTGCGGCGGCGGGTTGAGCACCCGCTGCGGCAGCGCGACGTCGATCGGGTAAGTCATCACGGGCGCGGTCACGATGAAGATGATCAGCAGCACCAGCATCACGTCCACGAGGGGCGTGACGTTGATGTCGGCCATCGGTCCCTTGCCACTACCACTACTGAATGCCATGGCTTATTGCCCCACTTCTTTGGTCGCGATGTAGCCCACGTCCAGCATGCCCTGCTTCTGCGCGGTGCTGGTGACTTCCTTGATGATGCTCATGCGGGTGGTGCGATCGCCACGCAGGTTCAGTTTGGGCTGCGGCTGCTGCTGGGCGGCAATGGAAAGCCGGGATTCCAGCATCTCATTGGTAACCAACTCGTCATTCCAGTACACCGAACCATCCTCCTTGACCGAGATGGTGATCGGCTGCACCGCCGGCGGCTTCCTGTCGTCTTCTTCCAGCACCAGATTGGCCTGCGGCAGCTCGATCTGGATCTTGTGGGACATCAGCGGGGCGGTGATGATGAAAATGATCAGCAACACCAGCATCACGTCCACGAGGGGCGTGACGTTGATGTCGGCCATGGGGCCGCCGCTGTCGCTACCTGTACTGAACGCCATTTCCGGGCTCCGTCAGTTCTTGTCGTGACTGGTCGCGGAACCGGCTCAGCGGACGCGCGAGCCGGTGGCGAAGAAGTCGTGCAGATCGTGCGCGAACGTATCGAACTTGGCGATGATCGAACCGTTGATCTTGCTGAAGAAGTTGTAGGCGAACACCGCCGGGATGGCGACGAACAGGCCCAGCGCAGTCATGATCAGCGCCTCGCCCACCGGGCCGGCCACTGCGTCGATCGAGGCCTGGCCGGTCGCGCCGATGCGGATCAGGGCGCCGTAGATGCCCCACACCGTGCCCAGCAGGCCGACGAACGGAGCGGTTGCACCGACGGTGGCCAGCAGGGTCATGCCGGTCTGCAGGTTCGAGCTTTCGCGGGTCACGGCTTGGCGCAAGGCGCGGTCGACAAACTCGGAACGGCTCAGCGTTTCGGCCAAGCTGCCACCTTCCTGACGCTGGTGGTGGGCGGCGGCGGAAGCCGCATCCAGTGCGATCTTGGAGAAGGGCTCGCTCTTGGGCTGCTCCTCCATCAGGCGGATGGCGTCCTGGGCATTGGGCGTTTCCCAGAACGTGGCGATCACACGGTCGCCGGTGCTCTTCAGGCGGGTGTTCTTGAGTGCGTTGATGACCGTCCAGTACCAGGACATGGCGGACATGATGACCAGTGTGAGCAACACCACCCAGGAGACTGCGAACTCCCAGGGACTGTTGACCATCTCGCTGATCATGTGGCCGAAGCCCATCTTCGACATGGCACTGGCGGCACTGGAGCCACCTGCAGCGGCGGCGACAATGATGGATGACTGCAGCATGGCGCTTATTACCTTCTTCTGGTGATGTTGGGGTTGTTGCGGTTTCGGAAAATGGTATTACCCGCTTCTGAGGCGGGTCATGGCGATCAGCTCATCTTGAAGTCCACCGGCACGCGCACGCGGCCAGGAGCCTTCTGTCCATTGACGATGGACGGGTTGAAGCGCCACCGGCGCGCGGCTTCCATCGCCGCGCGGTCCAGGTCGCGATTGCGGCTGGAGCGCTCGACCGCCACATTGGTCACGTTGCCGTTGGCATCGACGTCGATGACCAGGATCACGGTGCCCTCGATACCGGCGCGCGCGGCGGCTGGCGGATAACGGGGCGGATTCATGTTCTTGGACGAGATGTCGACGCTGGCGCCGATGTCGGGCGTCGCCTGCGGCGGGGCCGGCGGGGCCGGCGGCTGGTACACGTCGGTGGGGCGAGGTTCGGCCACGTCGATAGGCGGCGAGTCCGGCGGCGGCGGAAGCGGCGTGGTCTTCGGCGGCGCCAGATTCTTCACCGGCGGTGGCGGCGTGTCCTGCTTGGGAGGAGGAGGAGGAGGAGGCGGCGGCGGCGGCGGTGCGTCAATGATCTGAACCAGCAGGCGCTGCTCCTGTTCCGCCTGCCCCGGAGGGGCAACGGCCGGAATCAGCAGGAGCAGGAATACTGCCGCGTGCAAGGCGATGACGAACGCCATGCCCACGATCCGGGGCCAGTTCAGCCCGGTTTCTTCCTGTTCCTGATATCGATTAATGACCAGCTGTTCAGCCATACGCCAGAAGACTCATCTAGTTGGGACTCGGCGCCGGGACGCCGCGGAATTCCAGGGACCTGCACCCGTCTGTTTTCTGGACAGGAATACCCAGCTTATACCAAAGCTGTATGACAGCACCATAGCTTTGCGGGGGAATTTGCAGGAATCCCTTGGGGGTTATGGCAACGCGAGAATCTTGCGGGCGTCATCCGGGTTCTTGAGGCCTTTTTCCAGGGCCGACCTCGCCGCTTGTTTCGCTTCCGGAATACGCTCTTCCTGCCAGTAGATCCGTGCCAGGTTCAAGAAGGTCTCGCCATCCTGGGACAATGGCCCGGCTTTCTTGTAGGCCTCGATAGCCGGAGCGATCTGGTCCGAAAAATAATAGGACTGTGCCAGCGCCAGATAGGATTGGTAATCGGGCTTGAGGATACCCTTCTCCAGGCCCTCATTGATCACCACTGCCGCCTCTTTCTCCTTGCCATCCTGGTTCAGGTACACGCTGTAGAGCTGGCGGTACTCGCGGTCTTCCGTCAGTTGTCCCGAGGCCCGGATTCTTTCCAGCACCCCTGCCGCCTTGTCCATCTGGTCGGCCTGCATGTAGACCGTTGCCAGGTTCAGCTGGGTCTTCTTGTCGTCCGGTGCCTGGCTTGCCACCTGTTCGGCCAGCGCAATGGCTTCGTTCGGCATGTCGGCTTCGACATAGGAAGCCATCAGCAACTGCAACCATCCGCTCTGCGCCTCGGGCGAGAGATCAATGGCGTGCTTGAGAACAGGGATGGCTTCGTTGTACCGCTCCATCTGATAGAGCGCCTGACCCTTGATCAGATAATCCTGAGGCTTTTGGGACTGGGTTTCCGTCAGGTAACGGTCCAAAGTCGCCAAGCCTACTTCGTACTGCTCGTCCTGAATTTGCAGCTGCGCCAACATCAGCATCAGCTGGTAATGGCCATTGTTGTCCAGCGCATCTTCCGCTATCGCTCTTTGCAGGTAGTCGCGGGTTGCTGCTTCATCGTCGGTGTTGTAGGCAGCCTGGGAAGCGATCTGCAAGGCAAGCGCTCTGTCGTATGCGGTGGCCGCCGCTTCATTCGTCAGGATTTCGTCCGCCTGGCTCCTTGCTGATTCGTAATCATCCTTGTTGTAGGCATCGATCATTTTCTGCATGCGCGCCGCCAGCCTTGGCGCGCCCTTTGCTTGAGGCTCCTGCCGGGTGGCTGCGGGATAATGAACTTCTTTTTCCTTGCTGGAGCGCTCCGAACGACTCTTCCGGGCCTGTGCATCCGCGTCGTCGACGATACCCACGCCGAGCACACTGGCGACGACAAGGAAAAGGGCGGCAAATTTGATGTTTCGAAGCAACATGGAAATCACCTTGAGACTGCAAAAAGAGCAGATGGCCCGGTCCTGACAGCACCGCCGGGGGCAGTGAAACTAACAGAAATCCCTTCGTGACCGCTACATTCTTCCGTGCTGCGGTGCGATAAACCCGCTCGAATCAACCGCATTGCGGTCGCCGGCCCGCGGCCCGCGCTTCCTGGTACGACGCCTGCAGCGCCGTTGCGCGGCCGCGCAGTTCCTGGATCCGCGATTGCGGGTCAGGGTGCGTGGACAGCCATTGCGGCGGGCGCCCGCCACCGGCCGCAATCATGTTTTCCCAGAGCGCCACGGCCTGCGCCGGGTCGAAGCCGGCCAGGGCCATCAACCGCTGGCCAACCACATCGGCTTCGGATTCCTGCGTGCGCGATCCCGGCAGCAGGAAAGCCCCCTGCGCAGTGAGGCCGCCCAACTGGCTCACCGTGTCCGATGCGCCCTGCCCGTATTTCGCGCCTGCCGCAATGCCCGCCAACTGGACCAGGCTGGAAGCTCCCATCTGGCGCGTGATGCGTTCATCGTGGTGGTTTTCCACCACATGCCCGATCTCGTGCGCCAGCACGGCCGCCAACTGGTCCTGGTTCCTGGCCACCGTGAATAGCCCGGTATTCACACCCACCTTGCCGCCCGGCAATGCGAAGGCGTTGGGCTCCTGGTTGCTGAATACGGCGGTTTCCCAGGCAATGCCTTGCGCGGTTGCCGGCAGCTGCCGCACCAGAGCGTTGACGACGCAGCTCACGTAGGCGTTCTGTTTCGCATCCGTGCTCAACGGGCCCTTGGTTTTGGCCTCGACAAACGCCTGCGCGCCCAACTGGTTGAGCTGCTCCTGGGAAACACCGCCCACGTACTGCTTGCGGCCGGTGGACGACGTGGTGGTCGCACAACCTGCCAGCAGCAGAACCGCCGCCGCCGCCAAAATTCTGGGCTTCATGCCGGGACTCCTCTTCATGGGCACAGTTTGGCTACGGACCGCTTAAATTTTCGTCAAGCCCGCCGTTTGTGTCTCCGGGCACATTCATGTGGCCGGCAAGGTATTGCGGCTTCCGGAACATCAATGCGCTATGCGGCGCCCAGCCACTGCAGTGCGGCCAATGCCAGCGCATTGTTGATGGCATGCGCGCCAATGGCCGCCCACAGCGTGCCCGTGCGCCAATACACCCAGGCAAACGCCGCCCCCATCGCGCCATAGGTGAACCACAGCATCAGCATCGCCGGGAACGGATTGGCGGACAACCCCGGGATTTCGTGGACGAAGGCGAACGCCAGGCTGCTCAGCAACACGCCCATCCCCACCCGGCCCGCGGCCTGGAAGCGGCCGAACAAAACCCGCCTGAACAACAATTCCTCGTACGCCGGCGCCAGCACGACCGCGAACACGATCAGGAACAGCGGGCTGATGGAGAACGCCGATTCGATCATCTGCAGGTTGGTGGGTTCCGGTTCGATCCCGACTTGCCGCCCCAGCCATGCCAGTCCACTGGAAAACAGGAACACGGCCACGCCGGTTGCAATGGCCCATCCCCAGGTCGACGATTGCCTTGCCGCCCGCCGGGAGCATTCGCGCTCCTGCACGGACGCGCGTCGGCGCCAGAAATACAGCACCAGCGCGGCACCGCCGGTACTGATTATCGCCATCCAGATCAGCGCTATCGCGCCCGGCTCCCCCAACCCCTGGCCATCGCCCGCTCCGAGCGCGTGTTGCGCGATCTGGAAAACGGCCCAGACACCGCCCGCCCCGATCGACAGCGCCAGGACGATCAGGATCGCCATCACCAGGTCGAACAGGAATCCGGGCAGTGGCCCGCGTGTAGGAGAGTGCTGCATCGGGACCATCCTTGTCGCTCCGCTCAGACGTCGAGGTTGGCGACCTTCAGCGCGTTGTCTTCGATGAAGCCACGGCGCGGCTCCACCACGTCGCCCATCAGGGTGCTGAAGATCTGGTCGGCGGCCACCGCATCCTCGATGCGGACCTGCAACAGGCGGCGCGTATCCGGATTGACCGTGGTATCCCACAACTGTTCCGGATTCATTTCGCCCAGGCCCTTGAAGCGCTGGATGCTGCGGCCCTTCTTGGCCTCTTCCAGCAACCACGCCTGCGCCTCGGCGAATCGGGCGACCGCTTGCGTCTTGTTGCCACGGACAATCCGCGCGCCTTCGCGGACCAGACCATGCAGCAAAGCCGATGATTCGCGCAGCGCACGCAGTTCGCCGCCTTCGAAAGCGGTCTGCGGCAACACCTGGATCAGTTCTTCGCCCATGTGCCGGCGCGTGGCCAGCAAGGCGGCCGGGCGCTGTTCGTTGGCGGCCTGCCACTGCAGGGCATAGCGGGCGCTGCCGATGCCGCCCCGATTGAGCTGGCCTTCCAAAGCGGTCAATGCCGCCTGGCGATCGGCATCGGACAGGTTGTCCAGCGAAGGCGCGTCAAGCAGCACTTCCAGAAGCGCGGGGTCGTAGCGGTGCGCATTGCGTGCGATGGCATCGCGGGCATTGGCGAAGGACAACAACAGTTTTTCCAGCGCTTCGCCGGCAATCGCCGGCTCGTTTTCGGCCGGGACCAGCGATGCGTTTTCCACCGCGCTGTTGGCCAGGTAGGCATTGAGCGCCGCGTCATCCTTCAGGTAAAGCTCCTGCTTGCCCTGCTTGAGCTTGTACAGCGGCGGCAGGCCGATGTAGATGTGGCCGCGCTCGATCAGTTCCGGCATCTGCCGGTAGAAGAACGTCAGCAGCAAGGTGCGGATGTGCGAACCGTCCACGTCGGCGTCGGTCATGATGATGATGCGGTGATAGCGCAGCTTGTCCGGGTTGTACTCGTCCTTGCCGATGCCGGTGCCCAGCGCGGTGATCAGGGTGCCGACTTCGGCCGACGCCAGCATGCGGTCGAAGCGCGCACGTTCCACGTTGAGGATCTTGCCGCGGAGCGGCAGCACCGCCTGGTTCTTGCGGTTGCGGCCCTGCTTGGCCGAGCCGCCGGCCGAGTCGCCCTCGACGATGAACAGTTCCGACAGCGCCGGATCCTTCTCCTGGCAATCGGCCAGCTTGCCGGGCAAGCCTGCGATGTCGAGCGCACCCTTGCGCCGGGTCAGGTCGCGGGCCTTGCGCGCGGCCTCACGCGCGCGCGCCGCATCAACGATCTTGCCTGCGATGGCGCGGGCCTCGTTGGGGTTTTCCTGCAGGAACTCCTGCAAACGTGCGGCGAACGTGTTGTCAACAACCGGCCTCACGTCCGAACTGACCAATTTCTCCTTGGTCTGCGACGAGAAGCTCGGATCAGGCACCTTCACCGACAGCACCGCGATCAGTCCTTCGCGCATGTCGTCGCCCGAGAAGCTGACCTTGGCCTGCTTGGCAATGCCGTTCTGTTCGATGTAGTTGGTCAACGTGCGGGTCAACGCGGAGCGGAAACCCTGCAGGTGGGTGCCGCCATCCTTCTGCGGGATGTTGTTGGTGAAGCAGAACATGGTTTCCTGATAGGAATCCGTCCACTGCAATGCGACCTCCACGGTGATGCCGTTCTGTTCGCCGGTCACCGAGATCACGTTGGGATGCAAAGGTGTCTTCAACTGCGCCAGATGCTCCACGAAGGAGCGGATGCCGCCCTCGTACTGGAACACGTCCTGGCGCCCTTCGCCGCGCTCGTCGATCAGGGTGATCTTCACCCCCGAATTGAGGAACGAGAGCTCGCGCAGGCGGCGGGCGAGGATGTCGTAATGGAATTCGGTATCGCTGAAGGTTTCGGTAGACGGCCAGAAACGCAACGTCGTGCCCTTGCGGGTCGAAGGATCCAGCTGCTTGAGCGGGTACACGGGCTCGCCGAGCGCATATTCCTGCTGGTGGTGGAAGCCATCGCGCCAGATGTCGAGCATCAGCTTCGACGAAAGCGCATTGACCACCGACACGCCCACGCCATGCAGGCCACCGGAGACCTTGTAGCTGTTGTCGTCGAATTTGCCGCCCGCATGCAGCACGGTGAGGATCACTTCGGCCGCGGAACGGTTTTCTTCCTTGTGGATATCGACGGGGATGCCGCGGCCATTGTCCGAGACCGACACCGAGCCATCCGCATGGATCTTCACGATCACATCGTCGGCGTGCCCGGCCAGGGCCTCGTCGATCGAGTTGTCCACGACCTCGAACACCATGTGGTGCAGGCCGGTGCCGTCGTGCACGTCGCCTATGTACATGCCCGGACGCTTGCGGACGGCCTCCAGGCCGCGCAACACGGTGATCTTGCTGGAATCGTAGTTGCCGTTGGGTACTGAAATGGTTTCGTCGGTCATTCTTGGTCTGTCGGCTGCCGGACTGAATGCCGCCGCACCCCCGCATGAAGATGCGGCGGAGCGACACATTATTTATAGAGTCCAAGACGCGAATTATAGCATCTGCCCCACCCTGCCTGCCCGTGGCCGGACCCTCAGGCAGGATGGACGCTTCCTTGTTCCACGTGGAACAACGTCGCCTCCACCCCCATTTCCGAAAGAACCACGGGCCATTCCGTACTGGTGACGAAAAGCTGGGCACCACTGCCAAGAACCCATTCCAGAACCCGTTGCTGGTGCTTCCGGTCCAATTCGGAAGGAAGATCATCCAGTGCAATGATCGGCCACTCTCCCCGCCGCCCGGCAAAATCCCTGGCCTGTGCCAACAGGCAACTCAGTGCCGTCAATTTGGCCTGGCCTCGCGATAATGGTTCCTGCTGGGGAAGTGCCGCGTAGCTTGCCTTCCAGTCGCCTCGATGCGGCCCTGCCGTGGTGTGGCCCACGGTTCGGTCACGCTCGCGCGACACCATCAAGGCATCCATCAGCGACATCTCGTTCCGGCGCCAGCCAGGGGCGAAATCCAGCGACAAAGCGCCCAATGAAGGTACCAGGCTGGCCGCTACTTCCTGCAAGACAGGTTCAAGCCGGCCCAGATAGTGTTCGCGACTGTCGGTCAGCCGCTCCCCCGCTTCGGCCAACTCGTGATCCCAGGCATCCAGTTGGACCAAGGAACCGCCTGTTTTCAACAGCACGTTGCGCTGTTTGAGCGTCCTGGCATAGCGGCGCCAAACCGGCATGAATTCCTGTTCCACGTGGAACAGGCCCCAGTCGACAAAGCGGCGCCGGGTTTCCCCGGTTCCGGTAATCAACGAATGACTTCCGGGTTCGAAACTGACGACTGCCAGCGCGGCGCACAATTCACCCAATTGGGTAACCGTCGCCCCATCCAGGCGTCCGCTCCAGGTTTGCCCCGTGTGGCGCAACCCTGCCCTCCTGAGGCGGCTTTCCGGTCCCTCGGACCATTCCACGAACACCTCCACCGCTTCGGCACCCGTGCGAACCAGTCCATCCCGCACCCGACCCCGGAAGCTTCGGCCATAGGCCATCAGATGCAATGCTTCCAGCAAGCTGCTTTTGCCTGCCCCGTTGTCGCCCACGAACAGGTTCAGCACCGGTCCCGGTAGCAGGGAAACGGCTTCCAGCTTCCTTACCCCGCCAATCTGAAGTCGTGTCACCCGCATGTTTCTTTCCCAAAACGACTTCGCCCGGACTCAACCGGGCGAAGGAATGCATGTTTCACGTGAAACACGAGCGTCAGAGGCGCAGCGGCATGATGACGTGACGGGACTTTTCGCTGCTCGCCTCACGGATGAGCGAGGACGAATTGGCATCCCGCAACTGGATCACGATGAATTCATCGCGCAGGGCATTCAAGGCATCAAGCAGGTAGTTCACGTTGAAGCCGATGGCCAGCGAATCCACCCGCGTGTCGGCCTCCACCTCTTCCTGCGCCTCTTCCTGCTCCGGATTGTGCGCGCTGATCCTGAGTTGGCCCGGGGAGACCTCCACGCGCACACCGCGGTACTTTTCGTTCGACAGGATCGCGGCCCGCTGCAACGCGGCCCTGAAGATCTCACGGTCCAGTTTCACTTCCTGGTCCGCGCCAATCGGAATGACGGCCGCGTAATCGGGGAAACGGCCATCGATCAACTTCGAGGTGAACGTGACGTCGTCCCGCTTGACCCGGATATGGTTGCGGCCGATCTCAAGCTCCAGCACCCGATCCCCGCCCTCCAGCAGCCGTTGCAGCTCGGTCACGCCCTTGCGCGGCACGATGATCTGCTTCTTCGAACCCACGACGTCTTCCAGGGTCGTTTCGCACAGTGCCAGACGGTGTCCATCGGTAGCGACGCAACGCAAGGTCTTGTCGGCCAGATCGAACAGCAAGCCATTGAGGTAATAGCGGACATCCTGTTGCGCCATGGCAAAAGCCGTGCGCTCGATCAGCTCCTTGAGCGCGGCTTCCGGCACGCTGATCCGCTCGGTGGCTTCCACTTCATCCACCGACGGGAAGTCATTGGCCGGCAAGGTCGCCAGGGTGAAGCGGCTGCGGCCAGCCTGCACGGTGACCTTGTCCCCGGACTGGGAAAGGGTCACCCGGCTACCGTCCGGCAAGGCGCGCACGATTTCGAACAGTTTGCGGGCCGGGATGGTGAGTTCGCCGTCCTGGGCGTCATCCACGGCACTGCGGGCCACCATTTCGACTTCGAGATCCGTGCCGGTCAAGGACAGTTGTCCGCCGTTGACCTGCACCAGGAAGTTGGCCAGCACAGGCAAGGTTTGCCGACGCTCCACCACATTGACGACTTGGGCCAAGGGCTTCAGGAGTGCTTCGCGTTGCAGGCTGAAACGCATGGGATCTAGGCCTCTCTTGCTTCTGTAGTTTTATGGATAAGAATCAAAAACTGGTGGTGATGGTATCGGGATTTTCTGTGGGTAACCAGTACAAGCTTTTGATTTTACTTGTGTTTTGTTGGTTTCTTTTACTGGGCTGAGCCCTGTTGCCCGCCCGGTACAACCTGTGGACAAATTTCAGCCGGGTTTTTCTGGACAGCTTATCCACAGGCCTCGTGGCTGGTTATTCACTGAGTTTGCGGATCAACTTATCCCAATCTTCGCGCAACTTTCCATCCGTCTCCATCAGGTTGCGGATTTGCCGGCATGCGTGCAAAACAGTGGTGTGGTCGCGCCCGGCAAAGGCATCCCCGATTTCCGGCAAGCTGTGTTCGGTCAGTTCCTTGGCCAGCGCCATGGCCATCTGCCTGGGCCGCGCCAACGAGCGGGTCCGTCGCTTTGATAGCAAGTCCTTGATCTGCAAACCGTAGTAGTCTGCCACGGTCTTCTGGATATTGG
>CAZLSG010000037.1:0-27829 GCA_964562135.1 uncultured Pseudoxanthomonas sp.
AGGCAAGAAGATCATGCACCCGGAGTTGACAGGAAGCTCCTTACGGAATTGTTAGACCTTTTACCCGTTAAAGTTGGCAACGGGCAAGTAGGCCTCTCCCGTTTGCGAGGCGTGACGCCTCACGCGTGAAATGATCTCTGCAAAAGAAGTAGCCCCGGATAGGAACAAGTACAGGTGCATGGCATCGAGCAACAGGATTCTAGTTTGGCGCCCAGATGCCTGAGCAATTGCCACACTCGAATAGCCGGAGATTGAGACCATAATTCCCATGGTATTGTCAGCTTTGTCGTCGACTTTGGCGCGCAAAGAATCGATGTCGGTAGCCGAAGCTTGACTTGCGGTGAACTTGAGCTCCACCAAGTAGGTCGTTCCATCAAGTGTCAGTGAACCGTCGATTTGACGGCCGTTTGTGACGTAAGGGCGGCGGTTCTGAATCTCTGAGTAGTCGAGGAGATCGTAGAACCAGTCTTGGAAGTCGTAGCCGCCTTGCTGAGTACCTACAGCAGGGTGCAAGGCATCCAATCGCTGCTGCAGCTTAGTCTTGTCGGTAAGGCTGCGTTGAATTTTTTGGCGTTCTTCTCGCGCCCGCTCTTTCGCTTGTTCGCGGTCCCGCTCGCTGCGAGTCTCTTCGTCTTGCACCTTTAGGTAGGCCTTGAGCTCAGCGACTGCCTTTGTTGCATCTGCGATCTTTTGTCCAGAGTCTTCCCAGTTGCGCAAATCAGGGAAAGTGGTTAGCTCAGATAGGTTGCGGGCCATCTGAAAGACGAGAGCCTTACCGCGATCGGTGGCTTGAAGCTTTTGAAACGTCCTGTCCAAGAAATCGCGCTTGCTTTCATCGGTGGACCAAGTGGCAATATGTGCTTCCGCGACCTGCGAAGCACGAACAAACTTTCGCAGCGCTTCTTTTCGCCAGAACGACTTCAGGGTGGCCTCGTAGGTCAGTTCAATCAGTCGGGGTGTGATCTTGGCGGCCATAGATGGTTGGAAAAAGGTCTAACGCCTAAGTTAAGCCGCGCCGCAGCGGGGCGTGAAGCACATGGCAAGCTTTTCCTGCCATGTGGTTTGCGCCCCGATGCGGTGTCGGCTTGAACGCATTGTTAGGCGGCAGACCGGGATACGAACGCATAGATCGCTTCCTCCAGGCTGATGTCCCCGCCATTGATCCGCGCCAAGTAGAAGGGTGAGAACTCCGGGTGAGCCATTACTTCCTGGATCTTGTTCGCCGACAGAGTGTAAAAGTAATCGTTTGCCACGGTAGTGGCCGGAGGATCCTTGTCCGGCAGGTGTCTCTGCGCTCTATCTAGGCAGTGCTTCGCCAGCCTCACCGTGTCGCGCGCGGCGACCGGGCGCACAATGTCCTTCGGCCTTTGAACGGAGCCGTCTGCGAGGATGCCCGTATACATGGAAGGCTCACGGCCCCGACGTAAGTCGCCCATGAGCTCAAGAGAAGCCTCTAGTGCTTCCTTGAGGTTGTCCTTTTCTGTCAGTTGCAGCGATGGCCCAAACGCAGAAATGATCTTGGACCTGTGATCCAACAGCTTGTTCCTGACTGCCTTAACGACTTGGGGATTACTTAGGTCTCGACCCGCGGCATTGAACGCCGTTGCAGATTTTCCGACTTCTTCCATAGAGGCAAGAGCGAGAAAGTACGCCCGCGCGAAATGCCCACTCGCAAGCAACGCTTCCGCCTCGCTCAGAAGCGATTCGGCATTATCTAGCGCGGCCGAGGAGAGCTCTAAGAGTGCTTGCTTGCTGAGTTGTCTCATATGCCGCCTAACGCCTGAATTAAGCCGACCCGCGAAGCGGGTTCGGCTTGAATGAATTGTTAGCCGTTCTGCGCGGGAAGCTCATGTGCCGCCCCGTAGATGTGCGGCAACGCGAGACAGAACCTTGTGGCGGAACTCAAAGAAGTCAGCTTGAACCGCTATAACCTGCTCAAGAACCTCGCCGGCTTGCTCCACTTTGGCCAAGTGTCGTTTGCGGGTGCTGCCGAGGAATGCGCCATTGGCAAGACCGCGCTGCTCAGCGAGAACTCGATGGCACACGGCAATGTGATTGGATATGTCAGCGAGCCGCTTGTCCACGATATTGAGCATGGTCAACGGGTCTCGCTCCCCATCCTGGAGCATCTCATCATAGATGGCGATGGAGTCACGGAACTCATCAACAATCATCAGGTCACCAAGATGTTGGTTGAACGGCTAACGCCTAATAGACCCCAAAACGGAGCGATAGCACCAAGTATTCAGGTGAAGGAGTTTGCTGTCAAACGACAGAAATTATTTTTTTATTCATGCTGTTAGGTTGTGTCCAAGGCTGCCGACAGTCGCAATGTGAGATCGCGTATTTCATGGATTGGGGCGATATGTTTTATCGCCACGAAATGAGGTGTTAATCGGCAGGGTGGGGCGGCCCGTACACCGGCTGGAGTCGTTGGTCGGACCATGGTCGCTGATCGATTCTGATGATGCATCCGGTACAAGCGTGGAGACTCCACTTGCCACAAGAAGCTCCGGCACGAATTGCGGACACGCCAGCCAAGGTTCGGGAATTTCAAACGGATCGATCATGGAATGTCCCCCTACAGTCGATCAGCCCACCCACAGATACAGCGCACCCAGCGGATGATGGGTACGTGCGATGAAATACATCTGCACATACACCAGCAGTGCGGCGACGAAGCAAGCGGCGCGTGCCCGCAGGTTGCGGTTCTTCCGGAAAGCGAGGATGCCGAGCGTGACGTACACCACAAGCAGCACCATCTTCGTCGCCAGCCAGCCATTGGCGTACAGCGCGCCGGGCAGGATGGTCAGCAGCATCATTGCCGCGGTCAGCAATGTCGTGTCGATGGTATAGCTCAGGTAACGCACCGGCGCGGCCAGCGGCCAGCGCATGCCAAACAGCAGGCCCGTTCCACGCAGGGCGAACAGCAGCCCGCTGGCCATGATGGCCATGATGTGGACATGCTTGATCTGCGGATAAAACTCGATCATGCGTTTACCCCGGCTTCCCGTCGGCCCGCGGGCGCAGGTAGATGCGACCGATCCGCGTGACCCAGGGCAGGAACGCCAGCAGCCAGCCCACTGCCGCAATGGCTTGCCACAACGGCGCATCCGGCACGACTTCCGCCACCACGCGGGTCACTGCCACGCATTGGATGGCGATGAAAGCGAACCATGCCGCAGCGGGCATTACCAACGGACGACCGGAATGCCCCTGCGTCACCCGCGTCACCATCGCGACCAGGATGCTGCCGAAGAAACCGATGAAAAGCGCGTGCATAGGCGCACGCCCTAACACGAATTCACCGGAAAGCAGATAGGCCAGGCTCTGCACCAGATACAGGCCGAACGTGGCTGGCAACCACAACAGGCCGATGAACAGTGTGGCCAGCAAACCGGGCATCCGCCCGCGTGGCCACCAGCGCCAGACCGCTATCGCGCTCATGATCAGCAACGGGGCATCGGCCAGCCACAGCCAGGCATATGCATGCATCAGTTCCAGGACCAGGTGCACGGCCAGCAAGGCCCACATCCATCCCAGCCATGCCAGCGGTCGCCAGGGCTGGTAACCGGGTACCGCGCCCGATGCGAAGAATGCGAACATCCGGTGCGCCACCGTGATGTAGACCGGCAACAACAACCCGAAACTGCCGACCTTGATGCTGGCGAAGGCCAGCCAGGCCGGTCCGCCAAGCACGAACACGATGAAGGCGAGCAGGCCGACCCATCCCAGCACCAGGGCGGCAAAACACGAGCGCGCATGCCAGGTAGTGCCACGCTCGTCCTTCAGCAGGCGGCCCAGGATCAACAGGCCCGCCGTCCACCCGGCCAGCGCCATCAGCAGTCCCACCACCACGCCCACGTCCCAGCCCAAGGCGCCCAGCAGGATCGCCAGCTGCCCGCCCATCAGCCCGGCGCCCACCGGGACGTAGTGCCAGCGGCTGGTCTCGGGCAGGCCCATCCAGCGCGGAAACACGGTCAGCAGGAAGCCGAAGATGAAACTGGGAAAGACCATGTATTGCATCACCACCGCATGCAGCCAGCCGGCCGGGATGGAGGGGTTGGGCATTGCCAGCACCAGCCAGCGCAGCGAGACCAGCCACAGTGCCCACCACAGCATGGCCAGCAGTAGGTTGCCGGCGCCGATGAAGAACATCAGGCGGTGGGGTGTCTGCAGCAGCCAGCCAGCGGACATGCGGGGCGGGGTGGGAGGCGGAGTGATGACCATGCGCTGCAGTCTGCCGCGCGGATCGTGCACGTGCCTTGACCTACGTCAGGCCGGATGGACGGCGGGCCCGGGCCCGGATTGAAGGGTCGGGGGCGCGGCTTGATTGCAGTCAAGGCCGTACTTGCGTGGATTGCCTAACGTGCAGGACAGGGTGGCAGGCATGCCCGGAGATGTCGGCTCCGGGACGGGATACCGGAGTCCTGCGCCCTCGTCCAATCATGAGCCAGCCAGGAGAACGGTCATGTCTATCGAGGTGGAGGGGAAGCCACGTTCACGCGCATCCGTGGTACGCGCATTGCAGGCGCTGGACCCACAAGCAAGGGTAAGGGTGGATGTTTCCGGGGAAAGGTTGACCATCGACAGCGTGTTGTCCGCGCAGGAAATATTGAATGCGCTGGAAGAACTGGACATGGAGCTGCCGGGTTTTGCCGTGCATGGGGAAGGCCCGGACGACTGAGCCGCCAGACGCGGCCGGTTCTCTTCCGCCATGCCGTTCCGCCGGGACGAAAGAACAGGGCCGCAATGCGGCCCTGTTCTTTCTTGCGTTGAACCTTCGCGGATCAACCGTGTTGCGGTTCCGCCTCGATGGCCGCAACCGGCGCCTTGCGCGGCCGGATCCACAGGCTGGCCACGAACCAGGCCATCGCCACCGCGCCCACGCTGAACAGCGTATCGCCGGGGACGCGCATCCACACCAGCAGGTCCACGATCGGCTGCTGCATGAACTCGGCCGAGCGCGCATACCAGTAGCCGTTCTCCAGCACCGCGATCAGCTGCAGGATGCCCAACGGCAGCAGGGTCAGCAGGCCCATGAAGGCCAAGCCGATGTTCAAGCACCAGAAGCTGGTCTTCAGCAGGCGCTCGTTCCACAGCAGGTCCGGCTTCAGGCCGCGCAGGCAGAACAGCATCAGGCCGATGCCGAGCATGCCGTACACGCCGAACAGCGCCGTGTGCCCGTGCAGCGGGGTCAGGTTCAGGCCCTGCATGTAGTACAGCGGCAGCGGCGGGTTGATCAGGAAGCCGAACAAGCCCGCGCCGACGATGTTCCAGAACGCGACGGCAATGAAGAACATGATCGGCCAGTGGTAGCGCCTCATCCACGGCGTGGCCTTGCCCAGCTTGTAGCTCTGGTAGGCCTCGAAGCCCACGTAGGCCAGCGGCACTACTTCCAGCGCGGAGAAGCTGGCGCCGATGGCGATCACCGCGGTGGGCGTGCCGGCGAAGTACAGGTGGTGCAGCGTGCCCAGCACGCCGCCGGCCATGAACACGATGGTGGCGAACAGCACCGCCACCGTGGCGGTCCTGACCTGCAGCAGGCCCAGTCGGGTGAACAGGAAGGCGATCACGGCCACCGCGAAGACTTCGAAGAAGCCTTCCACCCACAGGTGGACCACCCACCAGCGCCAGTACTCCACCATCGACAGGTGCGTGTGCTCGCCCCACATCAGGCCGGCGGCATAGAAGATGCCGATGGCCACCGTGGACAGGAACAGCAGGATCACGATGGAGCGTGATTCGCCACCGTCACGCATCGCCGGCCATAGCGCGCGTCCCACCAGCACCAGCCACAGCGACAGGCCTATGAACAGGAACCACTGCCAGAAGCGGCCGATGTCCACGTATTCCCAGCCCTGGTGGCCGAACCAGAAGTTGTGCTGCAGCCCGAGCTTCTGCATCACCGCGAACCACTGGCCGGCGAACGCGCCCACCACGATGATCAGCAGGCAGGTCCACAGGAAGTTGACGCCCAGCCGCTGGAACTTCGGCTCATGGCCGGAAATCGCCGGGCCGATGTACAGGCCGGTGCCCAGCCACGCGGTGGCGATCCACAGCACCGCCAGTTGCGTGTGCCAGGTGCGGGTCAGCGAGTAGGGCAACACTTCGGCCAGCGCGAAGCCGTAGGCTTCCTGGCCTTCGACCTGGTAGTGCGCGGTGATCGCGCCCAGCAGGATCTGCACCAGGAACAAGGCCATCACCACCCAGAAATACTTGCCGGTGGCGCGCATCGAAGGCGTCACCTTGATGTTGGCCAGCGGGTCGCTCTTCGGCAGCACCGTCGGCATGTCGTCGCGGTGGTTGACGGCGTAGTGCCAGCCCAGCAGCGCGATGCCGGCGATCAGGAACAGCACGCTGAATACCGTCCACATGAAGGCGCTCGGCGGCGGCGTGTTGCCCACCAGTTCGTCCGAAGGCCAGTTGGCGGTGTAGCTGATGTCGTCGCCGGGGCGTTCGGTCACCGAGGACCACGCCGCCCACCAGAAGAACGCGCTGAGCGCGCGACGATGTTCGGCATCGGCCACGGTGCCTTCGCGCATGGCGTAGGCTTCGCGCAGCCACTGCATCTCGGGGTCGTCGCCGAACAGGCGCTGGTAGTGCTGCGACACGGTTTCGATCGCGCGCGCGCGGTCGTTGTCGATGCGGATGGTGCCGGTTTCGGCATCGTAGGTGTTCGGTCGTATTGCCGTCTGCAGGCGTTTGGCATAGGCGGCCTGCATGGGCTCGTCCAGCTGCTTGAAGCCCTCGGCCCCCGCATCGCGCTGCGCCCAGATGTCGAGGACGGCCTCGGCTTCGCGGTGCAGCCAGTCCGCGCCCCAGTCGGGCGCCACGTAGCTGCCATGGCCCCAGATGGAGCCCAGTTGATGGCCGCCGATCGATTGCCAGACCTGGCGGCCGGTCTCGATGTCCTGGCGGGTGTAGACCACCTTGCCGTCGGTGCTGACCACCTGTTCGGGCATGGGCGGGGCCTGGCGATGGATCTCGCTGCCGATCCACAGCAGTACCGAGAATGAGGCGATGAGCAGGACGGCCAGTCCTATCCACAGCTTGCGTGTCGAATTCATGATGCGTAGCTCCGGAGGAAACCGGACGCATCATCGGCGCGGGCCCGGCCCGGCTCCATGACGTAGGTCAAGTTGTCTCCGGTTCAGGCTGCCGCGCGGAGCCAAGGGCTTCGCCCGGCGGGGATCAGCTGCGCAATACCGCCAGCGCGATGGACTCCAGCCGCGGCAGGTCCAGGATCTCCACGTCGCGGTGATTGATCCGGACCAGGCCATCGCCCTCGAAACGGCGCAGCACCCGGCTGACCGTTTCCGGCGCCTGGCGCAGGTAGTTGGCGATGTCGGTGCGGGCCATGGTCAGCTGGAAGCGGCGTGCCGAGAAGCCGCGCGCGGCCAGCCGCCGCGACAGCCCGATCAGGAAGGCGGCCATGCGCTCGTCCGCCGAATGGTCGCCGGCGAACAGCGAAGCCGTGCCGATGTCGCGGCTCATCAGCTTGAACAGGTGTTGCTGCAGGTTGGGCAGCCGCGTGGCCAGCAACGCGATCTTCGGGAACGAGAACCGGCACAGCATCACCGTGTCCAGCGCCACCGCATTGCAGGGGTACTGCTCCACGTGGATGGCGTTCAGGCCGATCACTTCGCCGGGCAGGTGGAAGCCCAGCACCTGTTCGTGCCCGTCGCGGTCCAGCATGTAGGTCTTCACCGTGCCGGCGCGGACCGCAGCGATGGCGGTGAACGGGTCGCCTTCGCGGAAGACATGCTCGCCGGGCCGGAACGGCCCCACGTGTTCGACCAGCACGTGCAGGTCCATCAGGGCGCGCTTGTCCATGCCTTCGGACAGGCAGGCCTGCGAGAAGGCGCAGGTGGAACAGAACCTCAGCGTGTCCCCGTCATCGGCCAGGATGCTGGCATCGGTCCTCGGGAATACGGCGCCGGTGCTCATGCCGGAACTCCGGTGCATGTCAGGCCGTCGGCATTGGCGACGACATGGCTGCGGGCGTGGCAGTGGCGGGCGGACAGTCGAAGCACGCGGCGATGATACGTAAGAACCAGCGCCCACGCGAGGTAAGCTTGATGCGGCTCGCCTGCCAGTCGATCAGGCCGTGCGGGGCCAGCGCGGCCATGCGCGCGAGTTCCAGCGGGAACCGCGCCGGAACGTCCAGGACGTGGCGGTAACTGGCGTCGTGCAGGTCGAGTTCGCCGCGGCAGAGCAGTTGCTGGACCAGGTCGGCGCGCACCAGCGTGTCTGCATCCAGCCGCAGGCCACGGCCCGCCGGCAGGCGTCCGCGATCGACGGCTTCGGCCCATTCCGCGCTTGCGACGGGATTCTGGCTGTAGCAATCGCCGATCTGGCTGTACGCGCCCACGCCCAGGCCGATCACGTCGCAGTTCGCGTGGGTGGAATAGCCGAGCACGTTGTAGCTCAGTTGCCCATGGGCTTGCGCGCGTCCCAGTTCCTGTCCCGACTGCACGAAACGGCCCATGCCCAGGTGCCGGTACCCGGCGCGTTCGAGCAGCGCGGTGATGGCGCCGAGGAGCAGGTTCCAGTCCGCGTCGGAAAGGCCGGAGATCGCATGCTGGTGGAAGAGCAGGCGTTCGGGAGCCGCATCCGCCACGGTTTCGAGCATGCGCATGACCGTGTCGATGGACTGGCCGGGCAGACCGATATGCAGTCCCAGGCTGGCCGAGCGCAGGCCGGACTGGCGGCAGGCTTCGACCAGTTGCAGCGTTGTGGCGATGCGCACGGGCGACATGGCGGTGCGCAATGCGAGCGGGTCGTCGTCGCGCGCCACCAGCAGGATGCGGCTGATGCCGGCATCGGCCAGTGTCGCGAAGGACGATGCGTTGAAGAAACGCGGATCCAGTTCGATGGAGAATTCGTGGTTGGCCGCCGCGCTGAACGGGAAGTGGCGGTGCAGCACATCCACCGTCTCCGCAATCTGGATTGGGGTCAGGTAACGGGTGGTGCCGCCGCCGAACTGCAGTTGCACCACGTCGCGGTCGCGGTCGAACAGGCCTGCCTTGAGCCCGATCTCGCGATACAGCCGGATCAGGTAGGCATCACTGCGCGGGTTGTCGCGGCTGTCGCATTCATGCGGATGCAGGGGCGTGCCCACGTACACGGCAAGCTGGTGCGGGATCGGATCCCCGTTGGTGGCGTCGATCGCTTCCCGCAAGTCCTGTTCCCGGAAATCCGCGGACAGCGAGGCGGCGGGCGGAAACACCAGGCGGGTGTCTGCCGGCTGGCGGTGATCGCGTGCCGGTTCGTCCGGATGGCTGTGGATAAGGGCGACCATTGCGCCAGAGTAGGTGCGCGGATGCCGGCGCTCCTTGATTCTGGTCAAGCGCAAGCCATTTGGACGTCGCGGTCGCAGCCTGGCCTGCGGTTGCCGGGCGGATCAATCGGGTGGGGCGGACGGGTCGCGCTCCGGCCCCGGCCCGTCGCCCAGGATGATGCGCGCCGCGCGCTGGTAGCTCCAGTAGGCCCAGGCCCAGTTGAGCAGCACGACCAGGCGGTTGCGGAAACCGATCAGGAAGAACACGTGCGCGCCCAGCCAGAACCACCAGGCCAGCAACCCGGACAACTTCAGTTTGCCGACATGGACGACGGCGGCCATGCGCCCGATGGTGGCGAGGTTGCCATAGTCGCGGTAGCGGAAAGCCCGGGTGGCCTGTCCGCGCAACCTGGCCAGAAGGGTCGCGCCCACGTGGCGCCCCATCTGCTTGGCAGCCGGCGCCACGCCCGGCACGGGTGTGCCGTCCCCGCGTTTCACCAGGGCCAGGTCGCCGGCCACGAAGATGTCGGGGTGGCCGGGAATGCTCAGGTCGGGTTCGACGATGACGCGTCCGGCGCGGTCCAGCGGAACATCCAGTGCACGGGCCAGCGGCGAAGCGGCCACGCCGGCGGCCCACACCACCGTGCGCGCGGGCACGAATTCCTCGCCGAGCTGGTAGCCATCCCCGCGGATTTCGCTGACCGGCGTGCCGGTGAGCACCTCCACGCCCAGTTTCTGCAACTGTCGCAATGCGCGCGCGGAAAGATCCTCGGGGAACGAGGCCAGCACGCGCGGGCCGGCCTCGACCAGACGCACGCGCGCTTCGGCCGGGTCGATGTTGCGGAACTCGTTCCTCAGGGTGTGCCGGGCGATTTCGGCCAGGGTGCCGGCCAGTTCCACACCCGTGGGTCCGCCACCGACGATGGCGAAATTGAGCCAGGCGGCGCGTTGCCGCGGATCCGTTTCGGCTTCGGCGCGCTCGAACGCGAGCAGGAGCTTGCGCCGCAGGTCCAGCGCGTCGTCGAGCGTCTTCAGGCCGGGGGCATGCCGCGCCCATTCGTCGTGGCCGAAGTAGGCATGGGTGGCCCCGCTGGCGACCAGCAGATGGTCGAATGCCAGCACGCTGCCGTCGTCCAGCGTGACGGACTTGTCGCCGGGCGCGATGTCGCGCACTTCGGCCAGCCGCACTTCCACGTTGCGCTGCTTGCGCAGGATGTGCCGGAGCGGTGCGGCGATGTCGGGCGCCGACAGACCTGCCGTCGCCACCTGGTAGAGCAGGGGCTGGAACAGGTGGTGGTTGCGGCGGTCGACCAGGGTGATCCGCACGGGTGCCTTGGCCAGCGCGCGCACGGCCCACAAGCCGGCGAAGCCGCCGCCGATGACGACGACGTGCGGATGGCGGGTTCCGGCGGAATCATCCATGCCGCGCATTCTACGTGGCACGCGGCAAGTGGACCCGAAACCGCTCAGTAAAGGTCGACCGGATCGACGTCCAGCGACCAGCGGATCCTGCGCGCTTGCGGCAATGCGTGGATCGCAGGCAGGGCGCTTTGCAGCAGCGCGTGCAGGGCGCGGCGATGGGGCGAGGAGAGCAGCAGTTGCATACGTTGCATGCCGGCGCGGCGCGGCATGGGGGCCGGCATCGGGCCATGCAGGTCGACCGGCTCGCTCGCATTGACGGCGGATTGCAGCAAGACGCGCGCGGCCTGCAGAAAAGCGGTGGCCACGTCCGACTGCGGCGCCTCGGCACGCAGCAGCGCGAGGTGGGTGCAGGGCGGCAGGCCGGCGGCTTGCCGCTGTTCCAGTTCGGCCGATGCAAAGGCGGGATAGCCGCCCTGGATCAGGATGTTGAGCAACGGGTGGTCGGGGTGGTGGGTCTGCAGCCAGACTTCGCCGCCGTGTTCGGCGCGTCCGGCGCGTCCGGCCACCTGGAT
The DNA here is from genome assembly GCA_964562135.1 of uncultured Pseudoxanthomonas sp. Lineage (GTDB taxonomy): Bacteria > Pseudomonadota > Gammaproteobacteria > Xanthomonadales > Xanthomonadaceae > Pseudoxanthomonas_A. The sequence continues at coordinate 11,218 of CAZLSG010000037.1, forward strand.
CAGCTGCTGCGCGAGTTTCTCGCGGGCACGGAAGTCCGAGGAAAACAGGCCTTCGTCCACGCCCACCACGACCACCAGGGTCAGCCGCGGCAGATCGTGGCCCTTGGCCAGGATCTGGGTGCCGATGAGGATGCCGGGCTTGTCGCCCAGGGTTTCCAGTTGCTTCGCCAGGCCATCGCGGCGCTGCGTGGTGCCGCGATCGATGCGCAGCACGGGCACGTCGGTGAATCGTTCCGCCAGGGTTTCTTCCAGGCGCTCGGTGCCGATGCCTTGCGGTTGCAGGGCCAGCCCGCCGCAGTCCGGACAGGCGAGCGGCGGCGTTTGCCGGGCACCGCAGTGGTGGCACAGCAGGCGGCGACCGCCGGCATGCACGGTCATCGGCTGGCCCGCCAGCGGCGTGCTGCAGCGCTGGCAACGGGCGCTCCAGCCGCAGTCGTGGCACAGCAATACCGGGGCGTAGCCGCGCCGGTTCTTGAACACCAGCACCTGTCCTCCGGCGCACAGCGCGTTGTCGATGGCCTGCACGGTTTCCGGCGAGAGCCCGGCGACCAGCGGCCGTTTGCGCACGTCCACGATGCGCACGGCCGGGGGCCTGGCCGGCCCGGCGCGGCGGCCAAGCCGCAGCTGCCGATAGCGGCCGGCGCCGGCGTTGTGCAGCGACTCCAGCGATGGCGTGGCGCTGCCCAGGATGACCGGCACGTCCAGCGCCTTGCCGCGGACCAAGGCGAAGTCGCGCGCGTGGTAGCGGATGCCGTCCTGTTGCTTGTAGCTGCCGTCGTGCTCTTCGTCGACCACGATCAGGCCGGCATCCGGCAACGGCGTGAACACGGCCGAGCGGGTGCCGACCAGCACGCGCGCTTCCCCGCGCAGGCAGGCGGTCCAGGTGCGGGTGCGTTCGCGGTCGTTGAGGCCCGAATGCAGGGCATGCACCGGCACGCCCAGCCGGGCGCGGAAGCGCGCCAGTGTCTGCGGCGTGAGGCCGATTTCCGGTACCAGCACCAAGGCCTGTTTGCCCCGCGCAAGGCAGATGGCGATGGCGCCCAGATACACCTCGGTCTTGCCGCTGCCGGTCACGCCTTCCAGCAGCCAGGGCACGAAACCCGGTTCCTGTTCGATGGCCTCGATGGCGGCCTGTTGCTCGTCGTTGAGGAGGAAGGGGCGCGTGATGCCCGCATCGGCCGGAGACGCGGCTGTCGCGGGAACGGCCGCGCGCTCGGCCAACCCGCGCTTGCCCAGTGCGCGGGCAGCAGCGCGCCAATCGTCCATCAGGGCGTCGAGCGTGTCTTCGCTGCGTTCGCTCTGGCGGAGCAATTCCGCCAGCCGGCGCGGCCGGCTTCCGGAGCGCAGGCGCTCCACCCCGCCCATCCCGGCCCCGGTCAGGCGCCAGGCCCAGGCATGGGTATCCGGCAGGGGTTCCCCCTGGCGCAGCGGCACGGGCAGGGCGGTCGCCAGCACTTCCCCCAGCGGGGCATGGGTGTAGCGGGCCAGCCAGCGCAGCGAGTCGGCGAGTTCGCCCTCCAGCAAGGGGGCCGGGTCGATCAGGGCCAGGGCGTCACGCAATTCGCCGGCATCCGCTGCCGCTGGGCCGGTTTCGATGACCACGCCGGTCAGTTCCCGCGTCCCGAACGGCACGCGCACGCGACAGCCGATGTCGCTGGCGGATGCGGCATGGCCGGGTGGCGGGCGATAGTCGAACAGCCGCGGCAAGGGCACCGGCAGGGCGACGCGGAAGACGGTTTCGGCTGACATCCGGGGCAGTTTAGCGGTGCGGCTCCATCCCCCGCATGCAGAGGGTCATTTACACCCGATTACTGTTTCCTGGAGTCAGGAAATGCATGCAAGTGGCCGTGGCAGATAGGGATTCTTATTTATCCACACCAATTGTGGATAAATCTGTGCATGGCGGCTTTGCTCCACGCCCAGGCCGCGCTGCCACAAGCGTCGCTTCGGGATTGGCGAAAAAAACGCCAAACACAAGATTTCCTTGTGAATCAGTCACATGGCTGTGAAACAAAAATGAAGCGTGGATGACCGGGCTGTCCGGGGACATGCACATGACGTACTTGTGACTGCTGTGCACAACGTGATTGCCGCCAAAGCCTTGTCCTGCCTTGGAGAGCGGATTTTTTGCCGATGTCAAGCCCCCGGCCGGCCCCTTCCCGGCCGCCGCCGGGGTGTGGGGACGGGGGCCAGCGGTTAGAATGCGCGGCCTTCCGCGATCCGGTGTCCGCGCGCAGCCGCGCGACCGCAGTCCCGGCCCCACGGTTCCGATGCTGTCCTCCCTCATCCCCGGCTCTCCGCGCTTCGGCAGGGAAGTGCGGACCACCGCCATACTCGCGCTGCCGCTGGTGCTGGGACATGTTTCCACCGGCCTGATCGGGTTCGTCGACAACGTCATTGCCGGACGCCATGGCACGCAGACGCTGGCGGCGGTGACCGTGGGCACGGCGCTGTTGTGGCTGCCGATGATGGTGCCGATCGGCACCCTGATCTCGCTGACCGCATCGGTATCCCAACTGGACGGCGCGGGCCGTCGCGACGAAATCGGCCCCTTGTTCCGGCAGGCCCTGTGGTTGGCCCTGGGCCTGGCGTTGCCGATGTTCGTCTTCCTCAGCCTGGTGCCTCATGCGCTGGCGGGGTTCGGCATTGCGCCGGAGATCGTTCCGGGCGCCACGGCATTCCTGCACGGGGTGCGCTGGGGGGTGCCGGCCCTGGCCCTGTTCTTCTGCATGCGTTACCTGAGCGAAGGCATGCACTGGACGCTGCCCACCATGCTGCTGGGGTTCGGCGGGTTGCTGGTGCTGGGGCCGCTGGGCTATGCGATGGCGTTCGGCCGCTTCGGGTTTGCCGAGCGGGGGGCCGGTGGCCTGGGGCTGGCGTCGGCCATCATGATGTGGCTGCAGGCGGGGGCGTTCATGACCTATCTGTGGAACAGCCGCCGGTTCGCCGCCTTGCGCCTGTTCGAGCGCTTCGATCCGCCGCAGCGTGCGCCGATCGTGCAGTTGCTGAAAACCGGGCTTCCCATCGGCATCACGGTGCTGATGGAGGGTGGCTTGTTCATCGCCACCGCGTTGCTGATCGCGCGGCTGGGCATGGTGCCGGCGGCGGCGCACCAGATCGCCATCAACGTGGCGACGCTGTGCTTCATGATCCCGATGGGCGTGGCCGAAGCCACCACGGTGCGGGTCGGGCATGCCGCCGGTGCCGGCAATCCGCAGGGCGTGCGCTGCGCCGCGCACGCCGGTTACGTGATCGTGTTGTGCACGCAGGCATTTTCGGCCCTGGTCCTGCTGTTGGGCCATGACGTGGTGGTGGCGTTGTACACGCGCGACCTGGCGGTTGCCGCGCTGGCCGGCACGCTGTTGCTGTACGCGGCGGCATTCCAGTTCCCGGACGGCATCCAGGTGGTGTCGGCCGGTGCGTTGCGCGGCCTGAAGGACACGCGCGTGCCGATGTGGCTGGCCGCATTCTCTTACTGGGGCCTGGGGATGCCGCTGGGCATCGGGTTCGGCCTGGTGCTGGGCTGGGGTCCGCAGGGCATGTGGCTGGGGCTGATCGTCGGGCTGGTTGCGGCAGCCATCCTGATGGCGGCCCGTTTCCGTTACAGTCGCCGGCGTTTTGCCGTGGCAGCCGGCCGCAACCGGTTGCGGGATGACTAAAGGGGCATGCCGGCGCGGCCCGGAGCGGGTAAGCTGGACGCGGTTATCCGGAGTTTGCCTGACATGAATCAACCCGTGAGTCGCGGTCCCGTCGCCGCTTTCTTCGTCGGCCTGTGGGATGTGATGAACTTCACCCGCCGGCTGATCCTGAACCTGCTGTTCTTCGGCCTGTTGTTCCTGATCCTGGTGCTGTTCGTGGTTGCGCTGGGCCGCGGCAGCGGCATCAAGCCGGTACTGGACAACACCACGCTGGTGATCGCGCCGAAGGGGCGCATCGTGGAGCAGTACAGCGTGGATCCGTTGTCGCGCGCGTTGAACAAGGCGATGGGGATGCAGGGCGACGAGGAAGTGCAATTGCGCGACCTGCTGCGCGCGCTGCATGCGGCGCGCGACGACAAGCGCATCGACCGCGTCCTGTTGCGCGTGGACGGCGTGCACTCCACCGGCATCGCCACGCTGCGCGAAGTGGCGGCGGCGCTGCGCGAAGTGCGCGAGGCGGGCAAGCAGGTGGTGGCGTTCGGCGAGACCTTCAGCCAGAGCAACTACCTGCTGGCGGCGCAGGCCGACGAGGTCTATGCCGATCCTTTCGGCGATGGCGTGATGCTGCAGGGCTTCGCCAGCTACGGCCCGTATTTCCGCGAGGCGCTGCAGGACAAGCTGGGCGTGGACATCCACGTGTTCAAGGTGGGCGAATTCAAGTCCGCGGTGGAGCCCTTCATCCTCGACGGCGCTTCCCCGGAAGCCAAGGAAGCCGACCTGTACTGGATGAGCGACATCTGGCAGCGGCACCTGGAGGACATCGCCCAGGCGCGCGGGCTCAGCGTGGAGCAGATCGCCGCCGGCATCGACACCATGGCCGAGGGCGTGGCGGCGACGGGCGGCAGCATGGCCAGGCTGGCCTTGCAGCAGAAGCTGGTGGACGGCCTGAAGACGCAGGAAGAAGTGGAGAACCTGCTGGTCGAGCGCGGCGTGGCCGACGACAGCGCCGATGGCGGTTTCCGCCAGGTCGCGCTGGATGGTTACCTGCAGTTCCTGGACAGCAAGCGCTCGCCGATCGACAGGCGCCCGCAGGTGGCGGTGGTGGTGGCCGAGGGCTCCATCAACACCGGCGAGCAGCCGGCCGGTTCGGTGGGCGGGGTGTCCACGGCGGCCCTGCTGCGCGAGGCCCGCGAGGACGACAACGTGAAGGCGGTGGTGCTGCGGGTCAATTCGCCCGGCGGTTCGGCCTACGCTTCGGAACAGATCAACCGCGAGATCGAGGCGCTTAAGGCGGCAGGCAAGCCGGTGGTGGCGTCGATGGGCTACGTGGCCGCTTCCGGCGGCTACTGGATTTCGATGAATGCCGACAGCATCTACGCCGATCCTTCCACCATCACCGGGTCCATCGGCGTGTTCGGCATGCTGCCGCGGGTGCCGCGCACGCTGGAGAAGATCGGCGTACGCACCGACGGCGTGTCCACCACGCGCTTCGCCGGCGCGTTCGACATCACCCGGCCGATGGAGCCGGACGTGGGCCGGGTGATCCAGTCCAACGTCGAGCACATCTACGCCGAGTTCCTGGGCAAGGTGGCCGCTGGCCGCGACAAGACCACCGAAGAGGTGGACGAAATCGCGCGCGGCCGCGTGTGGAGCGGTGCGCAGGCCAGGGACCGCGGGCTGGTGGACGAACTGGGCGGCTTGGGCGATGCGCTGGCCAATGCCGCCGCGCGCGTGGAACTGGAACAAGGCAAGTACCGCGTGCGTTACATCGAAAAGGCCCCGACGCCGTTCGCGCAATTCCTGAGCGGGCTGTTCGGCAGCCGCGCGGGCGCATGGATGATCCAGGACTCGGACCTGGTGCGCCGCCTGGCGGTGCGCAACGTGCCGCAGTTGGAAACCCACCTGCAGGTGATCGAGCAATCGCTGGGCGATGGCACCGGCACCGGTGCCAAGCCGCTGGCGCATTGTTTCTGCGGATTGTGATCCCGTGTCCCCGTCCGGGCATTGCCTGGACGGGGACAACGGTCATTTTTTATCGCAACACTTGCCAAGGTTGGCCCGGGCTGCTGCTGACGCGATGACGTCGCATGCCAACGCTGGGTGGCCACGGATGCTAGGCTGGTCCGGACACTTTGCCGTCCAGGACACGACCCCGGAAGCATGTCCGGGCATGATGCGCGTCTGCTTCCCCGGAGCGCATGGGCATGACCATGAAACATGAAGCCATTCCTGAAGAGGTGACCGCGATCTCCGACCAGGAGCAGGTGGCCAGGTTGCTGCGCGAGGTAGGCGAGGGCGTGGATGGCGCATGGGACCGCGTCTATGCCTTGCTTTACCGTGACCTGAGGCAGGTTGCGTTGAGCCTGCTTCGGCAGCGGTACTGGGGACATCACTCTTCACCAACCTCATTGGTGAGTGAAGCCTGGCTGCGGCTGGCTGGGGCGGATCTGCATGCCAAGGACAGGGCGCACCTGATGACCCTGATTGCCAGGGCAATGCGTTTTGCGCTGATTGACCAGGTGCGGCGGTTTTATGCGGAGAAGCGTGGCGACGGCATGGCGTTGTTGGATCTGGATAATGCTCTGGAGCCTGGTTACGACCTGAAGATCGAACAATTGCTTGACCTGGATCGCGCATTGTCGGAACTGGCCAGGATCGACCCACGGCTGTCCAGTGTTGTCGAGCTACGCTGTTTTGGCGGCATGGGGCTTGAGGAAATTGCCGGTATTCTGGACGTCAACGAGCGGACCGTCCGTCGCGACTGGACCAGGGCGCGTGCTTTTCTTCACGGCCTGCTGATCGAAGAAGGCAGCCTGGGGTCGGCTTGAATTCCGGCAAGGCTGGCGCGGTCATGCTGTTGTGCATGTATCTGCCCAAATGAGACATATCTCTCTATAGCAACATGGGCCCTCTCCACCAGCCACATGCTGTGGACGCCAGACAGCCCTGCCTGTGAATGCTTTCCCGAGGTGCCGGATGCATTCGGCGCAACATTCCTGAGCCTGTATTCGACTGAGACCTGAACGGACAAGCGGTCAGGCTGCTGGGTGATGTCCACAAATCCCCTCGTTTTACGAGATCAGTGGCCGATACCCGTGTCTGGAAAGCGCGGAAAGGACGATCAAGGAGTTGTCGGTGAATACATGCACTTCACATGCGGGCGCTCATCCGCGCAAACGGTTATGGAAAACGAAAACAACGACAAGGCAGTCCCCTGACATGGATTTGGACAAGCAGAAGAAAAAGAAGAAAACGATCGGCATCGCGGCCCGGCTGGCAGTGGCGGCGGGTCTGCTGCTGGCGCTGACGGCCAATAGCCACGCGCAGAGTTGCCCGGCCACGCCGGAAGGTTTCGACATCCTGCTGTTCCTGGACAACTCCGGTTCGATCGACAACGTCGAGTACGACTCCGCCCAGCAGGCGGTTGCCGCCGTTGCGCAGACGCTGCTGGGCGGCGGCAACCCGCACAACCACCGGCTGGCGGTGGTCAACTGGGCCTGTTCTGTTCCTGGTGGCGGTAGCCGGGATGGCTGCCGCATCGACCTGGCAACGGGCAGTGCCGTTGCCGGCGGCTGGTCGACGAATCCCGCGGACTTCGCCTATGTTGGCAACAACAGTGCGGGCAACAAGGTCTGCCGGTCGTTCGGGGTCGTGAATCCCGTGACGACGAGGAACCAATGCGGTGGGGGGAACTTCACCCACATGGTGGGCCTGGATTACGCGCAGCATGCGCTCAAGATCCTCGAAGCCGCGCTGTATTCAGGTGGTGGTACCGGCGGCAACGACAGCTACAACCAGCCGACCGTCCGCCCCGGTCCGCCTTCGACGCGAAGGCTCATGATCCTCCACATGACCGATGCCGCCGCTCAGCCAAACAGCAGCAGCTTGATCCGCGAGGTGCCGCTGTCGGAGCTGGCTCTGGGCAATTACTACTACAGCAACCGGTTGAAGAACGTGCGCAATGCCCTGATCGTTGGCGTGGGTATCGATTTAACCGCCAGCATCCCTGTTGCACGCCAGCAGTTGGGGGCCTTGGCCAGCAGGGGTGGCGCCAGTACGGATTACGACACCGTTCACCAGACGGCCACCTCCACCCAGGCCTTCGATGTCGGCGCCCCGCGCCTGGCCACCTTCAGCCCGCTGTTCACCGCCGCCGGCATCACGGAGGCGGTCGATGCCGCGCTGGCAGACACGGTTCCGGCTTGCCTCACGGTGCGCAAGACCAGCGTGGGCGCCGTCGGCAGCTTCGACTTCACCGGCGGCACCAATGGCCTGCCGGCCAGCCTGTCGTTGACCACCGCGTCCCCGGATACGCCAGTTTCCAGCGCTGCCTACGTGTTGACCCATTATGCCAACAGCAGTGCCACGACCAGCATCACCGAAACCATTCCGTCGGGCTGGGATTTGACCGGTATCGCCTGCGTGGACGCGGCCAGCAATCCGGTGCCGGGCATTGCCACCAATCTGACCACGGGCCAGTTGACCATCCCGGCCGCCCAGGTGACCTCCGGGGCGGAACTGACCTGTACCTTCACCAATACCAGGGTGGCGCAGGCCGCCGACCTGGCCATCACCAAGGACGACGGCAGCGACACGTACACGCCGGGCGCCGATGTGGTCTACACCATCGTGGTCAGCAACAACGGGCCGTTCGGCGCGCAGAACGCGCACGTGCAGGACGCGCTGCCGGCCGGCATCACCACGGCCAGTTGGACATGCGTGGCCGCCAACGGCGCGGTGTGCCATACGGCCAGCGGCAGCGGCGCCATCGATGCGCTGGTGGACTTGCCCTTCAACGCCAGCGGCCCGGGCGCAACCGCGACCCTCACGCTGACGATGGCGGTGCCCGCCGGCTTCACCGGCGATCTGGTCAACACCGCCACGGTCACGCCGGGTGACGGCACCACCGATCCGGATTTGACCAACAACACCGATACCGACACCAACACACCCAACCTGCAGCCGGACTTCGGCACCTGCGACGCACGCATGTTCCTGTCGGAGGGGGCGGTCACGAACCTCTGGGAGGTGGGTACCGCGACCAATCCGTTCGGTCTCTCGATGCTGGGCACGGGCAGCATCCGCTACAACGGCATGGGCTACAACCCGGCCGACAACTATCTGTACGCCATGCGCTACAACGCGCCCAGCAATGATCTCCTCCGCCTGGGGTCGGATGGTTCGACGCTGAACCTGGGGCCGGTGTCGGGCTTGCCGGCGCTGTACTACAACTCCGGCGCGGTGTCCCCGGCGGGTGTCTATTACGTACGCGGCACGCCGACGGGCAGCGGCGCGAGCAACATGCTGTACGCGATCGACCTGACCGCGCGGACCGCGACGACAATTACCCTGGACACGGCCATCACCACGTCGGATATCGCATTCGTGGGCAGTACGCTGTACACGGTTACCGACTCCGGCCAGCTGTACTCCATCGATGTCACGACAGGGAGCGTCACGGCGATCGGCTCACCCGTGGGCGGCATGGTCTTCGGGGCGCAGTACGGCGCGTCCAACGGACTGTTCGGCGCAGCGAACAGCGGCGCGGGCTTCTTCCGGATCGACCTGCTGACAGGCGCGCGCACGCTGGTCTCGGCGGGGCCGATGGGAAGCAACACCGATGGCGCCAACTGTCCGGCCGCCGAGATCACCTTCGAGGCGGATCTGTGGGTCACCAAGACCAACACGCCGGCGGCAGGGCCTTCGGACCAGGCCGACGACGTGCTGCTCAGCGGCACGCAGACCACCTACCAGATCGTGGTGGGCAACGATGGGCCGTTCCCCGTGGACGGTGCGCTGCTGAAGGATGCTCCCGGTGCCGGTCTGACCGACTGCGCATTGACGCCGCCGGTCTGCACCGCGAGCGGTACCGCGACCTGCCCCGCCGCCGGGACGGGTCCGGGAGAACTGTCCATCGACAATCTACAGGGGGATGGCGTGCCGATTCCGCTGCTGGGATCGGGTGGCAGGGTCACCATCAACCTGACCTGCACGGTGGAGTGACAGAGTTACGGCATTGCCCGGTAATCATGGATGATTGCCGGGCTTCGCCACCATGAAGTGAGTTTCCATGGGCCATGCATCCCGGACCGGCATGCCGACTCCGTGGATCGGAGCGTGGCAGGGAGTGGCAGGCAACGCGAGGGAGCTTGTCGATGATTCTCGGAAGGGCCGGACAACCACTGTTCCTCACTGCAGAGGGAGCAGCTTTCCAGTGCGTTCAAGTTCGTCGATGGCCTGGGCCGTGGCATCCAGTGCGCGCTGGTCTTCCGGATGCCGCTCTTTGAGCAGGGCCAGGTTTTTCCGCAGCAAAACCAATGCCTCTTCCGGTTCTCCCCTGCGTGAGGCGACCTCGGCCAGCCCCAATACCGGCTGGTAACGGAGGCGTGAACTGAAAGGATGAAGGGTGCCTGCATCCGACTGTGCCTGGAGCTCCTTGAAAACAGCGTCCGCTTCGGCCAGTCGGCCTTGCTTCAGATACAGTTGTCCAAGGTAGAGTTGATTGAAGCTGCGGTGGAAATGCTCCAGGGGATGGATGGCTGCAAGCGCCGCCTGGTCGGCAAGGAGAAGTGACTCGGCGCGCATCAGCGACCGGGGCGTTCCGGCTTCCATCAGCAGGCGTGCCAGCCGTTCCCGGGTGCGTGCCGGCGGGGGAAGTCCTTTTGCTTCCGCTTTCGCGACGGTCTGTTCCCATAGCTTCTGGGCTTCATCGAAGGCTTTGGCCTTTTCTGTTTCGCTCAATCCGGGCGCGCTGTCGACAAGCCGACCGGCCAGGTTGGACATGGTGACGATGACGGTTTCATGATCGGGCGGATAGTGCCGTTGCAGGATGGAGAGGGCTTGTCGCGTTGTTGCAATCGCCGCACCACTCTTTCCTTCCCAGGATTCGCGCATGGCGCGGTACGTAAGCGAGATGCCGTATTCCGGGTGATCCTTCCCCAGTGCCGCGGCGATCACGGCCTCGCCACGTTCGATGCTGTCCCGACAGGCATGAAAGTCGCGACGATTGCAGGCGAGGCTGCCCAGATGAAGCAGTGCGTTGGCGGTCAGCGGATGTGCATCGCCGAGCACGCGGCGCGTGTCCTGCAACATGGACCCGGCGGTATCTTCCGCCTCTTGGAAGCGTTGTTGCCAGGCCAGGCTGCGGACCAGTATGCGTTCCGCCGATGCTTTCAGCAGGGGGCGGGTTGTCCCTGTCAACGCGATGGCTTCGCGCAGGTCGGCGTCGGCCTCAGGATAGCGTTGCAGGCGGGTGTGCCATTGTCCGCGCAGGACCAGCAACTCGATGTAGGGCTCCGGATGGGTATCCCGCCATGATCCGGCAAACTCCAGGGCTTGATCGAGCTGGTGCCAGGCCTGCTCCTGTTGGCCCAGGTCCCAGTGCGCGCGCGCGGCCTCGATCATCAGTTGCAGGCGTGGAAGGAGAAGGGGGAGGCCCTTCTGCAGGGGGGGCAGGGACAGGGCCTCTGCCGTGATCCTGAGCGTCTCTTCCGGTTGGCCCGTGCGGTTGCGGAGTGCGGCTCGCGTGGCTTGTACTTCGAGGGAGATGGCGGTATTCCCGTCGCCTTGCAGAAGGGCGGCCTCATCTGCAAGTTCGGAGGCCCGGCGATCATTGCCGGTGACGGCATGGTTGCGTGCCAGTGCCAACAGGCCGCGCGCGAGCACGCGGGGATGGTCGTGCAACGACAATGAACGGACACGTTGCTCGGTATCCTGCAGCAAGGCGTGCGAGGACATGGGCGTATCGCCAAGGCCGGACAGCGTGGCGGTGCCCAGTGTTTGTTCGAAGATTCGGCTCAGCGCATCGAGTGATTCGGCTTCGCGTGCCGCATGACGCGTCTGGTGCAGGTTTATTCCGGCACCGATGGCCGCGGTGATCAGCACCAGCCCGGTCAATGCGGAGGCCAGGCGGTGGCGTTTGATGAGGGTCATGGCGCGATAGGCGGTGCCACCATTGCGCGCATGCACGGGCTCATGCCGGAGCCAGTGGCGGAGGTCGTCGGACAATTCCGAAACCGAGGCATATCTGCTGCCGGGATCGATCGCCGCGCTGCGCGCGGCAATGGCGTCCAGGTCGCCGGACAGGGCCTTCTTCAAGGCGGATGCGTTGCGCATGCCACGGGCAAGGGCAACGTCCGCCGGAGCTCCCGCGGCCAGTGATGACAGCGATTCACTGGCGCCCCTTGCGGGATGGACCGGCGTGAGCAGGGGCAAGGGCGGAAGTCGCCCGCAGAGCAGGCGGAACATCACCATGCCCAGCGAGTAGATGTCGTGGGCGGCGGCGGGTCGCGGGGAGTTCGGGGTTTCGGGCGCCATGTAGCCCGGCGACACCGCCATGTGCGGAGCCGAGTGGTCATGTCCCAGTGCTGCCGCGAGCCCGAAATCGACCACGTGCACGTTGCCATCGTCCGTGACCAGCAGGTTGGAAGGCTTGATGTCGTGGTGGATGATGCCCCGGGCATGCGCATGGGCAATGGCATCGCAGCCGGAAGCCAGGAGCCGGACGCGATCGGGGATGCGCAAACGCTGCTGGTCGCACCAGGCATCGATGGGCTTGCCGTCGATGAAGCGCATGGCGAACCAGGGATGGCCATTGGCCTCGATGCCGCCATCGAGCAATGGCGCGATGAACGGGTGCTCGAATCCTGCCAGCGTGCTGCGTTCGTTGAGGAAGGCGGACACGACTTGCGGAGACGTGGCTTCCCGGCGGATGCACTTGATCGCGACGCGCTGGATGTATTGGCCGTCATCGCGTTCGGCCTCGTAGACGGTCCCCATTCCGCCCTGGGCAATTACTCGGAGAATCTTCCAGGGACCAAGGCGCGTGCCTATCCTGGGGTCCGGGCCCGCACGGTCAGGCGCGTGGGTCAGTACATCGATGATGTCTTCCGGGAACGTGTCCAGGGGGAGCGTTTGCGTGTCTGCCTGGAGCATTGCGGCCAGCAGTCGGCAGGTATCGGGTTCCCGCGCGCGCAGGCGTTCGAGCGCCTCCCGGCGCTCCTGTCCGGAAAGGGCCTGGTAATCGTCGAACAAGGACAGGGCACGTAGGTGGGCCGGAGTCATGGCGGAAGTCGCTTGTGGAATTGTTGCCGGCAACACGGTGCCTGCATGGAACGGGTTGCGCACAAAGGATACACAGCCGGCATGCGGCTGTTATCGCTGCCTGGATGATGAATGGCTGTTCCGGCAACCCCCAGGATCAGGAGCCGTGCCGGATTGCATGGCGTGGCGTAGTCACGCACATGGCGCGAGCGGTTATCCTGTGCGCAACCCTGCAGGAGGCGCGCGATGCAACCCGACCGCTGGCGGCTGGATGGACAGATCGCGCTGGTGACCGGCGGCAGTGCCGGCATCGGCCTGGCGATTGCGCGCGAGTTGCTGTCGCTGGGGGCCAACGTGCTGATGGTGGCGCGCGATCCCGATGCGCTGGACGAGGCGCGCGACGAACTGGCCGACGAATTCCCCGGCCGCGGCGTATATGGCCTTCCCGCCGACGTGGCCGACGAGGACGACCGCCGCGAGATCTTCGACTGGGTGGAAGACCATGCCGGCAGCCTGCACATCCTGGTCAACAACGCCGGCGGCAACCTGACCCGGCCCGCGGTGGACTATTCCGAGGACGAGTGGCGCGGCATCTTCGAGACCAATCTGTTCTCCGCGTTCGAAATGTCGCGCTTCGCGTATCCGCTGCTCACGCGGCATGCGGCGTCCAGCATCGTCAACGTGGGCAGCGTGTCGGGCATCACCCACGTGCGCAGCGGCGCGCCCTACGGCATGACCAAGGCCGCGCTGCACCAGCTCACCCGCAACCTGGCGGCGGAATGGGCCGAGGACGGCGTGCGCGTCAACGCGGTCGCGCCGTGGTACATCCGCACCCGCCGCACGTCCGGGCCCTTGTCGGATACCGACTACTACGAGGAAGTGATCGAACGCACGCCGATGCGGCGGATCGGCGAGCCAGAGGAAGTGGCTTCGGCGGTGGCCTTCCTGTGCCTGCCCGCGTCCAGCTACGTCACCGGCGAGTGCATCGCGGTGGACGGCGGGTTCCTGCGCTACGGTTTCTGAAGGGCCGCCGCGGTGGAGCGGTAGCCTCAATTTGCGCAGGTGCTTTCGTCGAGGATGCGCTGCACGCGCTCGAATTCGGCGCGGTTGCGGTCCTCGTTGCCGCGGCGCGCGAAGCGCCAGGCCACTTCGGTTTCGTCGCGGCGCTTTTCCCACGCATCGCACAAGGCTTCGTCGGGCACGCGGGCACAGTGGTCGCGGATGACCTCGCAGGCTTCGCCGGCACCGCCATGGGGATTGCGGTCCAGGCCTACCGTGCGCAAGGGCGCGCAACGCGAACCGGGTTCGTTGTCTTCGTTGAGATACGTGCCCTGGTCATGGGTGATGCACTGGTAGAGCACCGGGGGCGGCAGGCGCCTTTGCTGCGCCTGGTTGTCGCCGGCCTCTGCCGGGGCCGGCCCGGTCGCGGCAGGAGTCGCGGGTTCGGAAGGTGTCTGCGGCGGCGGGGCAGGCAGCGAGGGGATGGCGCTGACGGTTCTTTTCTCTTCGCGCGAACCTGCCGGGCAGGGCATGTTCTGGATGCTGAGTTCACCCTGCGCATCGGTGCAACGGTAGATCACCGTGTCTCCCGCTTGTGCATGAAGCGCGGGAACGGACAGCAGAAGGAGAAGGAAGCGGAAAGTCGGGCGCATGTTCAAAGTCTGCCGCAATCATTGGTCATGCGCGAATCGATATCGTGTTGTTCCAGGTCCAGGTTGTGCCGCTCGCTTTGCGTGGCGCTGTGGTAGAGGCGCAGGATTTCGTAGCGCCTGTCGGAGAGCCGCGCGCAGACTTCCCGCTGCGGAAGCCGCCGGCACTCGTCGCGAACCCAGGCGCCGCCCGCGGGCAGGACGACGCCTTGCGCGGGTGGTTCCGGAGGCCGTGGGTGCGGGGGCGGAAGAGGCCGGGTTGGCGGGCGCGGGGCTGGCGATGGCGGACGATGGGGCGGCAGCGCCGGCCTGTCGCCGGGGCGCGGCCACATGGCATGGCCCCATGTCCAGAACGGCACCCAGCGTGGATTGCCCTCGCCGTTGTCGCTGGTGTAGCGCTGGCCATCGGCGGCGATGCATTCGTACATCGGCCGGGGCGCGGTCCGGTACACCACCTGTGTTGCCGGCGGTGGTGATGCGGGAGCAGGTGGGGCGGCGGCGGGCAGGGGCGCGGCGGGAACCGGTTCGGGGTCGCGCGGGCGTTGCATGCTCCGCATTTCCTGCGCCTGGCCCGGTGGGCAGGGCGAATCCTGCAGTGACACGGCGCCATTCTTGGCGGTGCAGCGGTAAAGGGTGACCTCCTGCGCGACGGCTTCCGCCATCGCGACGGTGCCCAGGACAGCGGCCAGCAGCAGGAGGCGGGAACCTTGCATGTCCCTATCTTGCGCGTGGGAAGCCGTGCCGGAAAGCGGAGGGGTGGTGGCGTTCAGTCGCGGTAATGCTGGCCGGTCATGGCATCGCGGATCTGGGTCGGGCGTTCCAGGCCCCCGGTTTCGCCTTCCATCACGCCATCCAGCTGGACGAGCAGTTCGGGCGCGAGGGCTTCGCGGGTGCGGGCCGGCGGCTGTCCGGCCAGGTTGGCGCTGGTGGATACCACCGGTCCGCCAAAGGCCTCGCACAAGGCGATCACGCCGGGGTGGGCACTGACCCGGACCGCCAGGCTGGCGTGCTGGCCGGTGATCCAGGAAGGGGTCCGTGGGCTGGCCGGCAGGGTCCAGGTATGCGGTCCCGGCCACGTGGCGAGCACGTCGTCCAGGCGCGATGCGGGCAGCGCGTCCAGTTCCAGCAAGGGACGCAACAGGTGCAACTGGCCGGCAATCAGGATCAGCCCCTTGTCGACGGGCCGCTGCTTGATGGCCAGCAGGCGCCGCACGGCTGTTTCATTGAAAGGGTCGCAGCCCAGGCCCCAGACCGCCTCGGTGGGGTAGGCGATGACGCCGCCTTGCCGGAGCAGCCGGGCAGCATCGGTGGCCGATAGCGAAGGATTCATGCAGGCGGACTGTACAGCAGTGCCACGGGCCGGGCCGGTCCGGCGATGGCCAAGGCCAAGGCGGAGGCGGGATCAATCCCGCGCGGATGCGAATTCGCCGCACTCAGAATGGCGCGTCATCCGCGTCGGCTTTCTTCACCACGCGCTTCTTGCCGGGCTCGAATTTCGCGGGCGTGACCAGGGACCTGGCCGGCTCGATATCCGCAGACAACGGACGCGCCGCATTCTTTGCCACTTTTTTCCCGGGCGCGGCTTTTTTGGCGGGGGCCTTCTTTGCAGGCGCCTTCCTTGCCGCCGCCTTTTTGGGCGCGGCATCTTTCTTGACGGCGGTTTTCTTTGCGACGGCCTTCTTTGCCCCGAAACCGCGGCGCGCGGGCTTGCCGGTTTCCTCCATCAGTTTGACGACGTCCTCCAGCGTCAGCGAAGCCGGCTCGCGGTCCTTCGGGATCTTGCCGTTGAGCTTGCCGTCGCTGATGTAGGGCCCGAAACGGCCGTTGAGCACCTGGATGTCGCTGCCGGGGAATTCCTTGATGATCCGGTTGCGGGCGATCTCTTCCTTTTCCTCGATCAGGAAAACGGCGCGGGCCAGGTCGATCTTGTACGGGTCGTCCTCTTTCTTCAGCGAGGCATAGGTGCTGCCGCGCTTGGCGAACGGTCCGAAGCGGCCGATGCCGACGCTGACCGTCTCGCCGTTGTTTTCGCCCAGGACGCGCGGCATGTCGAACAGTTTCAGCGCTTCTTCCAGGGTGATGGAGTAGATGCTCTGGCCCGGCTGCAACGAGGCGAACCGGGGCTTGTCCTCGTCTTCGACCGTGCCGATCTGCACCAGCGGGCCGAACTTGCCGATGCGCGCGCTGAGCTGGCGACCCGACACAGGGTCTTCGCCGAGCACCCGGATGCTGCCGGCATCGGTCTTGTCCAGCGACGCCTTCTTGTCGTCCACCAGTTCCTTG
>CAZLSG010000038.1:0-27461 GCA_964562135.1 uncultured Pseudoxanthomonas sp.
GGCGGACAGCTCGCGGTGCAGGGCCGGGGCCCGGCGCACCACGTGCAGGCCGCCGGGCAGGGTGCCCTCCTGACCGATGCCGCGGGCCACGCAGGCCTGCATGGCGGTCCAGATCTCGCGCAGGCCGGCGCGGATCTCATCTTCGTTGCGCCAGGCCTGCTCGTTCTCGAACATCAGCCGGGCGATGGACAGGCCGCTGCCGGCGGCCTGCGCCAGCAGTTCGTCGCCGCTGTGGAACGGATGGGGCAGTGGGGTCTCGTCGGCGACGATGCGGTCTTCGGCGGCCTCGTCGGCGTTGACCACGAAGCCGCCACCGACGGAGTAGTAGTCGCGGGTGGCGATCACGCCATCCTGGGCATCGTAGGCGGTGAAGCGCATGCCGTTGGTGTGGTAGGGCAGCTTCTGGCGCTTGTTCATGACCAGGTCGCGTTTCTCGTCGAAGGCGAGCGGATGCGAGCCGTGCAGCAGGATGCGTTTTTCCCGGCGGATGCGTTCCAGCGCGGGGGGGATCAGGTCCGGATCGATGGCGTTGGGGTAATGGCCCTCCAGGCCCATCAGCAGGGCCTTGTCGGTGCCATGGCCGCGGCCGGTCAGCGCCAGCGAGCCGAACACCTCGGCGCGGATGCGCGCCACGTCCTGCAACCGGCCCGGCTCGGCCAGCCAGCGGGCGACGAAGCGGGCAGACGCGCGCATCGGACCCACCGTATGCGAGGAACTCGGACCAATGCCGATCTTGAACAGGTCGAAGAGACTGACGGACATGCGGCGTATTCTATGCTGCCTGTGATGAGTGGCCCTCCCGCGCCGCAGCACTTCCCGGAACCGATGCGATGCCGCTGATCCTTTTTCAACGCGACGACTGCCATTTGTGCGACCTGGCGCTGGAAGTGCTGGCGGTTGCGCGCGTGCCCGAATTCGAGAGCGTCTTCATCGACGGGGACGAGGCGCTGGAGTCCCGTTATGGCAGCCGTGTGCCCGTATTGCGCGACGAATCGACTGGCGCGGAGCTGGACTGGCCGTTCGACGAGGCGCGGTTGCAGGATTTCCCGTAGGAGCGGCCCTTGGCCGCGATGGAGTTATCGGTAAAGCCCATCGCGGCCAAGGGCCGCTCCTGCGGAGGGCATGCTCTACGGCGCCGGCTTCAGGTTCACGCGGGTGCTGATCGCCACTTCGTCGGGAATCGCCCGCGTATCCGACCAGTCGCCGCTACCCACGCCGAAGTCGAGCCGTTTGACCGTGGCCTTGCCGCTCAGTTGCGGCTGCGCGCCGGGGGTCCAGGTGAAGGTGAGCGTGACCGGCTTGCTGACGCCGCGCAGGGTCAGGGTGCCATCGGCGGCGTACTGGCTGTCGCCCAGTGCGCGGAACGTGTCGGCGGTGTAGCGCGCCTGCGCGAACTTGCCGATATTGAAGAAGTCGCTGCCCAGCAGGGTGGAATCGCGGTCGTCATTGCCGGTGTTGGAGCCGGCCAGCTGGATGGTGACGTCCAGTTTCGCGTTGCCCAGGTCGGCGGGGTCGAAGCGCAGCTTGGTGTCGAAACCGCCGAAGCGGCCGGTGAAGGTTTCGCCGTCGTACCGGGTGGCGAACACCAGCGTCGAGCCGGGGGCCTGCACGTAGTCGGCGGCATGCGCAGGTGCGGCGGCCAGCATCGCCACCAGGGCGGCGGCGGTCAGGGCGGGAGAGGGGAAGATCGTTTTCATGGCAGTTCTCGGGTCGGCAATTCGTTGCGTGGGCGCGTTGCGACGCGCTGCTTGTCAGGAGGGAGGATGGCTATCTGCGGCGCGGCCCGGCAGCATGCGCGTCAGGGTGGCGTCGCGCAGGAACAGGTGGTGGTAGAACGCGGCCCCGGCATGCAGCGCCACCAGCAGGATCAGCAGCCAGAAGCCCCACTCGTGGGCGTTATGGGCCAGGTCGCGCAGGGTATCGTTCTTCGCCACCAGCCTGGGCATGTCGAACAGGCCGAAGAACTTGAACGGGCGCAATCCGCTGGCCGAGTCGTATAGCCAGCCGGACAGCGGGATCAGCAGGGCCAGCCCATACAGCAGCCAGTGGGTGGCCGTGGCGAGACCGTGCTGCCAGCCGGGCGTGCCCTCGACCGGTCGCGGCGCACCGGCATACAGGCGCCAGGCCAGGCGGAACAGCATCAGCGCCAGCACGGTGATGCCTAGCGACTTGTGCGCGGTGTAGACCCAGAAGTATTTGGGGGTGCGCGGCAGTTCGCCCATGGTCAGGCCCACCACGCCCAGCACCAGGATCAGGACCACGATGAGCCAGTGCAGGAGCTTGCTGACGCTCCCCCATTGGTCGGCGGTGTTCTTCAGGGTCATGGCGTCGGCTCCGATACTGGAAGTGGGTCTGGGGTCGCGGGCTCCGGGACCTCGCTTCCGGTGTCCGCAGGGTCGGTTTCGTCGGTGCGGCCACTGCGGATCGCCTCGGCTTCGATGCGCAACTCCACGCGGTCGCCGATCATCGTCGGCCAGGCGTCGATGCCGAAGTGCGAGCGGTTCAGGGCCAGCGTGGCGGAAAAACCGGCAGTGCGGCGGAACGGCGGCAGCGGGTGCCGTTTGACGGCATTGAGGACCACGTGCATGTCGACTTCGCGGGAAACCCCGCGCAGGGTCAGGATGCCGGAAACGATGGCCCGTTGCGGGTCGACGGGTTCGATGCGGGTGGAGACGAAGGTCGCCACCGGGAATCGTTCCGCATCCAGCAGGTTCCTGCCCAGCGTGGACCGGTTCCATGCCTCGTCGCCCAGGTCCACGCGCTGCATGGGGACTTCCACCTGCAGGCTCGCGCTGGTCCAGTCGTCCGGGTCGAACAGCAGGGCACCGGTACTGCCGGATACCGTGCCGATGGCCCTGGAGAAGCCAGCGTGCTCCACCGCGAAGGCCACCCGCGTATGCACCGGATCCAGGCGGTAGCTGGCCGGTTGCGCGTGAGCCGTCGTGGTCAAGCCCCAGGCCAGTGCTGCCAGAAGGCAGGCCCGGCGGGCGATGGGGGTGCCTGGATATCGCATGCACGGGATTCTAGGGTGGCATGGCCGCGAATGCGCGGCTTGCGCATGGAACGGCCCGTTGCGAGGATGCGGTGACGAAGGAATCCGTATTTTCCGGGAAGGACGATGCTGCGAACGATTCTGCTGGCTTGGGCATTGGCGACGATATCGGTTGCCGTGCAGGCGGGCGCGCCGGAAATCCCCCGTTTCCGCCTGCTGGACGCCGCCGATGGCCTGCCTTCCACCACCATTCCCGCGCTTGCCCGGGATCGCCACGGGTACCTGTGGGTTGCCACCTGGGATGGACTGGCCCGCTACGACGGTGTCGGTTTCCGGACATGGCGGCACGATCCGGACGATCCTGCTTCCTTGCCCGGCAACGTCGTGCAGGCGCTGCACGTGGATCGCCACGACCGCATCTGGGCGGCGACCGAAAGCGGTGGCCTGAGCGTGATGGATACCGACCGCAAAGGATTTCGCCACTTTCGGCAGGGCGTCTATCCGGGGATGGAAAGCGACGACGTCTTCGCCATTGCGAGCCAGGGCGATGACCTGTGGTTCGGCACGTTCGGCAGCGGGTTGTACCGGATGTCGGGCGATGGGGAGATCCATCGGTATGGATCCGACGAGGCCGATTCTGGGGGGTTGCCCTCCGATACCGTGCTTTCGCTGGCGTTCGATTCGCGGGGCGACTTGTGGATCGGCACCATGGCGGGGCTCGCCCATTACGATGGCACGGTGGTGCGGCGTGTTTCGACGCCCGACGGCGGCGCGCCCATCGTGTATTCGGTGACGCCCGACGGGGATGCGTTGTGGGTCGGCACGGCCGAGGGCGCGTACCGCAGGTTGGCCGATGGCCAGTGGGAGGTGCCGGCGTGGTCGCGCATGTTCGCGCGTCCCAACGCGGTCATGACCGTGGTCGACAGCGGGGACGGGGAGTACTGGATCGGGTCCCAGGGCGGGCTGTGGCGGACCGAAGGCGCGGGCGCGCCCGCGCCGGTCCGTCCGGGCAATGAAAGCCGGGGCGTGGGCCGCGTGTTGCAGGCCCTGTTGCTGCAACCGGATGGCGGGCTATGGGTGCCGTTTCCGACCCTTGGGCTGGGCTACCTGCACTCGGACTGGCGCCGCATTGCCGGGTTCACGTCGGCGCAGGGGCTGGAGGGCGGGCTCTATCGCGCCCTTGCGCCATCGAGTCGCGGCGGCACGTGGCTGGGCAGCAGCCTGGGAATGATAGAGCACCTGGAACACAGCACCGGCGAGGTCGTGCCACTCACGCTGCATGCCGAAACCCTGAAAACACAGCGCATCTCCGCCCTGATGGAAGACCGGCGCGGCCAGCTGTGGGCAGGGCATCGCAACGGCATTGTCCGCATTGGCCTGGACACGGGGGAATTGCGCAACTGGCAGCAGAATTCAGGCGCCGATGCGCCGCCGGCCGGCGGAACGATCGAATGGTTGCTGGAAGCGCCGGACGGCAGTGTCTGGGTATATGGACAGGCCGGTGGCGTGCAGCGGCGCGATGGCGAAAGCGGGCGGGTGCTCGACCGTTTCGATGCCGCTTCCAGGTTCGGCTCCACGCTTTCCGAAGTGGAAAGGTTCGAACTGGACCCGGAGGGAGCATTGTGGGTGGCGGGCAAGGGCGGTTTGCTGCGCTGGCGGGCCGATATCCGCGATTTCGTGCCGGTGGCCGAGGTGACCGGCGAACGTGTGCTGAATTTCGTATTCGAGGATGCCGACACCTTGTGGGTGCACCGCCTGTCCGGCCTTGAAGCGTGGCGGCGCGATGGCGCCGGCCACTGGCGGCAGCAACGGCGCCTGTCGGTGGCCGAAGGCGTGCCCACGGTGGAATCGACCGGCTTGCGGATCGATGCGCAGCGCCAGCTGTGGCTGTCGACGCGGCGCGGATTGTTCCGCATCGATGCCGGTTCCGGGCGGGTCCGGCACTTCGGCGTCCGTGATGGCCTGCTCAGCCAGGAGTTCAATGAACGTGCCCTGATGCTGGCGCCCGATGGCGTGTTGGTCGGGAGCGCAGCGGACGGGTCCGTGGTGGTGCTGGATACGATGCTGGCCGATCCGCCGCCGCAGTCTCCCGGCCTGATACTGGATGGCGTGCAGGTCGGCAGGCGCGATCAATTGATCGAGCTGCCGGTGCAGGGCGGCTTCAACCTGCGGCACGACGACCACGAATTGCAGGTCAGCGCGCGCCTGTTGTCGTTCCAGAATCCGCATGCCAACCGCTACCATTCGCTGCTGGAGGGTTTCGACCATGAATGGGTTGACCAGGGCGCCAGCGGTGAGCGGGTGTTTTCTTCGCTGCCACCCGGGCGCTATGCCCTGCGCGTGCGTGGGACCGACCCGGCGGGCAACGTTTCGCAGGAGCAAACGCTGGCCTTCCGGGTATTGCCGCCCTGGTGGCGCAGCGCCTGGGGCATCGTGTTGTTCGTGCTGGCGGGCGCACTGTTGCTGGGCCTGTCCGCGCTTGCCTATCGCCAGCGGCTCAAGCGCCTGCATGCCTGGCAACTGGCCGAACACAAGCGCGAAATCGCCGAGCAGGCGTCGTTGGCCAAGACGCGCTTCCTCGCCACGCTCGCCCACGAAGTGCGCACGCCGCTGACCGGCGTGATGGGCATGAGCGAGTTGCTGCTGGAGACGCCGTTGCAGGAAACGCAACGCGGCCATGTGCACTCCCTGAGGCAGGCGGGCAACCATCTCTTGCGCCTGGTCAACGATGCGCTGGATCTGGCCCGCATCGAGGCAGGCAAGCTGGAGTTGCTGTCGCAGGATTTCGATCCGCGCGCATTGGTGGAGGAAACGGTTGCGCTGACCAGGCCGCTGGCGGAGAAACGCGGCCTGTCGTTCGTGGCGGAAGTGGCGCCCGAACTGCCCGAAGCATTGCGCGGGGATCCGGTGCGGGTCCGGCAGATATTGCTCAACCTGCTGGGCAATGCGGTGAAGTTCACCGAACGGGGCGGCGTCGCGCTGCATGTGCGGATGACGGAAACAGGGCAGGTGCGCATGCAGGTCAGCGACACCGGCCCGGGCTTGAGCGAAGAGCAGCTCCAGCGGCTGTTCCGCCGTTTCGAGCAGGCGGACGGAGCGCAGACGGCCGCGCGCTATGGCGGCAGCGGCCTGGGGCTGGCGATCTGCCGGGAGCTCACGGCGGCCATGGGCGGGCACATCCAGGTGGAGAGCGTGCCGGGCGCGGGCACCCGTTTCACGGTTGAACTGCCGTTGCCGCCTGCCGCGGCACTGGCGCAGGCGGTCGCCGGGAGCGTCTCTTCGGCCGGGGCCACGCGCGCACTGGATATCCTGCTGGTGGAGGACGACGCAACCGTGGCGGAAGTCGTCATCGGCCTGTTGCGCATCCGCGGGCACCGGGTCGTGCATGCCGCGCATGGTCTGGCGGCCCTGGGAATGGTGGCCGGTCGCGGTTTCGATGTTGCCTTGCTGGACCTGGATTTGCCGGGGCTGGACGGGCTTTCCCTGGCGCGGCAACTGCGCGTACAGGGTTTCCGGGCGCCATTGCTGGCCATCACCGCGCGGGCCGATGCCGATGCCGAATCGCAGGCGCAGGCGGCCGGTTTTGCCGGTTTCCTCAGGAAACCGTTGAACGGCGAGCTATTGGCTGGCGCGATTGCCGCCGCCCTGGCGGGTGCGGGCGACGATGTGTTGAAGCCGTAGGCCGGGGCCACGCTCCCAACGTCCATGAACCCGTCATTTCCCCGTGTCGGCTGCGTGGGCCGGCCCATGGTTTCGGGCAGGGCAACGACGCGCGCGACCGAGCGCGGCCTGCGTTCGGCTTCACTCTGCCCAGACTTCGGCGTAGAGGGTGACCTTCGGGTCGTCCGGGTCCGGGTACAGCCAGATGCCGCCTAGATCGTGGGTGGGCAGGTAGCGCGCGCCGATGGCTTCGATCATCCGGCAAAGATCATCTTCGTCTTCGCGTTCGGCCAGTCGCGCCTGTTGCCGGCAACGTGTTTCGACATGGCGTTGCAGGGCTGCCACCACGTTGTCGAAGCGGCTGGCGATCACGTACTGGCGGTCGCTCCACGATCCCGAGTCGATCAGCCGGATCTCGACCACCGGCTGGCCCGCCAGCCGCACGTGGCCGGCGCGCAGGTACGCGGTCGCGGTAACCACGGGCAGCGCGGGAGCGTCGTCGTCATCGCCGGCGCCATCCATCGGCTGGCAATCGACATGCACGCGTTCGATGGCGCGGTTCCAGGGGAAGAACAGTTCGTCCACGCGTTTGCCGCGCACCGATTCGCAGCCGGGCGGCAAGGGGCGTCCCTCCCCGTCGTTGCCCGGCCTGGCTCCCGTCGGCCGGATCAGCAGGGGGAAATCGCCGCCGGCCACCTCGAAGGCGGGCACCGGCTTGTCCATCGCCAGCGCGCGTCCCGGCATGCAGGCAAGCGCTGCGATGCAGGACGACAGCAACAGCGGGCGAACATATTGCATGGCCATTCCCTGGTTGCAGCAAACCGCCACGCACTATGCGTGGCGGGGATTATCGTGCGCTGAACGCGTGCACCGCGTCCACCAGTACCGCAACGTGTTCAGGGTTCATGTCGGGCGACATGCCGTGGCCCAGATTGAACACGTGGCCCTCGCGCGAGCCGCCGTTGCCGTCGCGGTAGCTGTCCAGTGCGCGGCGGACCTCGCGGCGGATCGCGTCCGGCGAACCGTACAGCGTGACCGGGTCCAGGTT
This sequence comes from uncultured Pseudoxanthomonas sp., assembly GCA_964562135.1. GTDB lineage: Bacteria > Pseudomonadota > Gammaproteobacteria > Xanthomonadales > Xanthomonadaceae > Pseudoxanthomonas_A. The sequence goes on from CAZLSG010000038.1 coordinate 7,701, forward strand.
GCCTTGCAGCGCCACCTTGCCCTGGGTGCGGCGCACGGCTTCGCCCAGCTCCACCAGCCAGTCCACGCCGACCGCGTCGGTGCCGGAGTCGGCCAATGCTTCCAGGTGCGCGGCGTTGCCTTTGCCGAACAGGATCAACGGCGCACGGGATTCGCCTTCGCCGCGGTCGAGTTCGCGCGCGATGCGTTGCAGGTAGGGCAGCGAGAATTCGCGGTACATCGACGGTGACAGCACGCCACCCCAGGTGTCGAAGACCTGCAGGGCCTGCGCCCCGGCGCTGCGCTGCGCGGCCAGGTAGGCGATCACCGCGTCGGTGTTGACCGACAACAGCCTGTGCAGGGTGGCCGGGTCGTTCAGCGCCATCGCCTTGATGCGGGCGAAATCCTTGCTGCCGCCGCCTTCCACCATGTAGCAGGCCAGCGTCCACGGGCTGCCGGAGAAGCCGATCAGCGGCACCTTGCCGGCCAGTTCGCGGCGGATCACCCGCACCGCGTCCATCACGTAGCGCAGTTCGGTTTCCATGTCCGGCACGCCGAGTTTGGCGGCGTCTTCCGCGCTGCGCACGGTGCGCTCGAACTTCGGGCCTTCGCCTTCGACGAAGTACAGGCCCAGGCCCATCGCGTCGGGGATGGTGAGGATGTCGGAGAACAGGATGGCCGCGTCCAGGTCGTAGCGGCGCAGGGGTTGCAGGGTCACTTCGCAGGCGATCTCGGGATTCTTCGCCATGGCCAGGAAACTGCCGGCCTGCTTGCGGGTGGCGCGATATTCCGGGAGATAGCGGCCGGCCTGGCGCATCAGCCACACGGGCGTGCGGTCCACGGGTTGGCGGCGCAGCGCGCGCAGGAAGCGGTCGTTCTGGAGTTCGGTCATGGGTGGATCCTGAAAACGGCGGGGACGTTCACCTGGGCGCGTCGGCGCCACGTGCGAACATGATCTGGAAGCCGCGCTTGAGGTGGCTGTCGCGGGATTTTTCGAACGCGGCGGTGGCTTCGTCCTGCAACAGATATTGTTCGCGCCGGAGCTGCGAGCGGCCGCCGAGCTGGCCGGTTTCGCGCAGCAGTTCCCAGCCGCCGAACAGATCGGGCTGCAGGGTCAGCTGGACGTAGCGGGGCGCTTCGCCCGCATCCGGGCGTTGCTGCAGGAAGATGCGCATGGCGCCATTTTAGCCGGAGAGCACCGACAGCACGCGGGATTCGTCCACGTCCGGCACCACTTCGGCCTGGCCGATGCCCCGCCACAACACCAGCCGCAGGCGGCCGGCCAGGTTCTTCTTGTCCAGCCGCATGCGCGCCAGCAGGGCTTCAGGGGACAGGCCGGCGGGGAGGCGGGTGGGCAGGCCATGGGCGTGGAGCAGTGCCTCCAGCCGGTCGGCGTCGGCATCCGGGGCCATGCCCAGCACGGCCGACAGCCGCGCGGCCAGCACCATGCCCACCGCCACCGCCTCGCCATGGTTGAGATTGTCGTTGCCCGGGCCGCCATAGCCCTGCTCGGTCTCGATGGCATGGCCGAAGGTGTGCCCCAGGTTGAGCAGGGCGCGTTCGCCTTTCTCCAGCGGGTCGCGCTCGACGATTTCGGCTTTGTGCTCGCAACTGGCGGCAATGGCCAGCGCCAGCGTGTCCGGGTCGCCGGCCAGCAGTGCGGCGTGTTCCTGCTCCAGCCAATGGAAGAAGCGCGTGTCGCGGATGGCGCCGTACTTGATCACTTCGGCCAGGCCGGCGCGCAGTTCGCGCAGCGGCAAGGTGGCCAGGGTGGCAGTATCGGCGAACACCGCGCGCGGTGGGTGGAACGCGCCCACCAGGTTCTTGCCCTGCGGGATGTCCACGGCGGTTTTGCCGCCCACCGAGGAATCCACCATCGACAGCAGCGTGGTCGGCAGCTGCACGCAGTCCACGCCGCGCATCCAGCAGGCGGCGGCGAACCCGGCCAGGTCGCCGACCACGCCGCCGCCCAGCGCGAACACGCAGGCGTCGCGGGTGGCGCCCAGCGTGGCCAGCGCTTCGATGGCCTGGCCGAAATGCGCCAGAGTCTTGGATTCCTCGCCGGCCGGCAGCACGAAGGTGCCGATGCGCAGGTCGGGATTGGCGGCATGCAGGGCTTCGCGGACGGAAGCGGCATACAGTGGCGCCACGATGGAGTCGCTGACCAGCAATGCGTGGCGTCCGCGCACGTGCGCGGCCAGCGCTTCTCCCTGCGCGAGCAGCCCGGGGGCGATGGCGATGACGTAGGGCGTGGCGCCGCCAACGGCGACGCTGCGGACGGGTGGAGTCATGCGGGACACTCGATGCGTTGCCAGTGGAGGAGCAGTTGCCGGGTCAACTGGGCGGTGGCTTCCGACGGCGTCAGCTGGTCGGTGTCCAGGGCCAGGTCGGCGACTTCGGCGTACAGGGGGTCGCGGACCCGGGCCATGTCGCGCAGCGCCTGTTCGCGGTCTTCGCGTTGCAGCAGCGGGCGGTTGGCGCAACGGCCCAGTCGCTTCAGTTGGGCGTCCACGCCGACACGCAGGTGGATCACGTATCCGCTCCCGCGCATCAACCGGCGGTTGCCGGCATCCAGCACCGCGCCGCCGCCGGTGGAAACCAGTTGCCCGCCGTCCGCCAGCACGCGCTTCAGCGCGGCGCATTCGCGTTCGCGGAAACCGGCTTCGCCGACGTGCTCGAACAGGGTCGGGATGCTGGCGCCGGACCGTTCCACGATGGCCTGGTCGACATCGACGAAACGCAGCCCGAAGCGCTCGGCAATGCGCTTGCCTATCGAGGTTTTCCCGGCGCCGGTAGGGCCGACCAGGATGAGGTTGGAGGCGGGATTCATCGCGGGGGATGCTAGCACTTCATGGCGAAGGCTTAACACGGGCTGCGCTAGGTTTGGCATACCGGCGGTTTTCCGTCATTGCCGTCATTTCAGGACAAAAGGAGAGGTGCCATGGCATCGGTTGCCAAAGTCATAGAAGTCAGTGCTTCGTCGAAGGTCGGTGTCGAGGACGCCGTGCGGGGTGGATTGAAGAGGATCGCCGGCACGGTGAAGGGCATCCAGGGCGCATGGGTCAACGACATCAAGGTCGTGACCGACGGAGACGGCACCGTCACCGAGTGGCGCGTGAACATGCGCGTCACGTTCGTGGTGGAGTGAGTCGCTCCGGTTCGGCGCCGGGTGATCAGTCGCGGTCCTGATCGGCCGCCAGCAAGTAGCGGAAGCCGTGCGCGGCGACGTTGTCCTCGCCGTAGTGCGCGCGCAGGCCGCGTTCGGCATTGCGGATGTGCGCCCGCCCGGTTTCGCGGTCGCCGCAGTGGAGTTCGATTTCTCCCAGTTTGCCGGTTGTGATCAACGTGGCCTGCATGTTTTCGCCGAATTGACGGGCCATGCGTTCGTGCACGTCGCGGGCCAGCGGCAGCGCTGCGGAGCAGTTGCCCGAAGCGTCATGGATGCTGGCGACTGCGGAAAGCTGGGTCAAGGTGAGGTAGTTGTCAGGGCCGAGGAATTCCCCGCTTGCTTCCGCCGCTGCCTGCGCCAGCGGCAGCGCCTCGGCATGGCGCCCCAGGTCGTGCAGCGCGTTGGCCGAAGCGGATTGCAGCAGCGCCACGCTGACCTCGCCAATGCGTTCGGGGGCAAGCAATGGATCGGCCTGCGCGGTACTCAGCCAGGCGAGGGTTTCTTCCGGCTTGCCGGAACGTCGCAGGGCATCGGCGATGTTGCCGCGGATCAGCACTGCGATTCCGGCATCGTCCGGTGCGATCCTGCGTTGCAGGCGGTCGGCGCGGCGCAATGCGTGCAGCGCGGGTTCCATCTGCAGCCGACGCAGGTGGAAGATGCCGCGCTCCAGCGCCGCTTGCAGGGCCAATGCGTTGTCTTGCTGCAGGTGTGCGCCGGCCAGACGATCGGTTTCGTCCAGCAACGCACCGGCTTCGGCGAAGGCTTGCGCGGTTTGCATGTAGGCCAGCGTGCGCACCAGCGCGTAACGGGTTTTCAGCGTCAGTTCGTGGCTTTCGCCGAAGGCTTGCGCGTAACCGCGCACTGCCGTGCGGTACTCGACCACGCCGCGTGCGGAGTCTCCCAGGTTCCGCCAGGATCGCCCCAGCAGGGTGTGGATGTCGCCGCGCACCTCCGGATCGTCCGACAGGTACCCGTTGCCGGGAGTCGAAGCGTACTCCAGCATTTCCACGATGGTCGCGTTGTTGCCGTGGCCGCTGTTGCCGGTACTGATCGTGCCCAGCGCATGGTCGAGGAAACGTACCACCGCTTCGGCGCGTGCGACCTGCTGCTGGGCGATGTGCCGTTGCCGTTCGCTGTGCCACCACAGCAGGCTGCTGCAGGTCGCGCCCACGCCCAGCACGACCATCGCCGCGATCAGCCACGGACGTCGCGCGCGGTTGCGTTCCAGCGTCCGGCGCAGGGTTTCGGCGGCGCGTTCGGCGGCCCCATGGCGCTCGCGTTCGGCGTGGCGCTGCGGCAGGCGACGCAGGCGCTCGGCCAGTTCGGCGGCATCGGCGAGGCGGCGGGCGGGGTCGTTGTCGGTCGCCTCGGCGATGTCGCGGCGCAGCAGCGGGTCGTCGATCTCGCGTTCCCAACCAGGGGCCATCGGCCGGCGCAGGTCGCCGGCCAGCCACTGGTACAGGATCACGCCCAGGGCATAGATGTCGCTGCGCACGGTGGGTGGCTGCCCGGCGACCAGTTCCGGCGCCAGGTACAGCGGTGTGCCCGAGCTCGAATCGGCGGTGTCGTCGACGGTCATGCCCAGGCGGGTGATGCCCAGTTCCGCCAGCCGCTCCGGCTGCAGCAGGCGGCTGCTGCCGAAATCGGTGAGCCGCGGCCGCCAGCCGTCGCCGCGCGGCGCGACGAGGATGTTGGCCGGCTTGAGATCCTTGTGCAGGACGCCGACGCCGTGCGCGGCGGCGACCGCATCGGCGATCTCGGCGAAGAACGCGATCCGGTCGCCGCGGTCCATCGCCGCCAGGCGGTCGCCCTCCGCGGCCCATTCCGGCAGTGCCTGACCGCCGTATTCGCACTCCAGGAAGAACGGCGGGGACTCGAAGTTCCAGTCGTACACGCGCACGAAGTCGTCGCGTTCGCCAAGGGTGTCGCGCAGCACCCGCGTCAGGGTCGCTTCGCGCTTGATCGCGGACAGGTGCTCGCCGTCGAGGCTGAACTTGAATACGCGCGCCTCGCGGCTGCGTGGCTGCCGCGCAAGCCAGACCTCGTTGCCCAGGGTCCGGGCCAGTGGACGTTCCAGCAGGAAGTGTTTGCGCCCCGGCACCGGCTGCCCGGGCTCGAATTCGAGCTTGCTGCCGGGGTGCTGGCCGACCGCGATCCGCTCGACCTGGCCGTCGAAGCGGTAGCCGATCCGCGGCACGGTGACGATCCGCGATTCGCCGCCGGTATCCAGTGCCTTGCGCAGCTTGCCGATCGCGGTGGCCAGCACGTGGTCCACCGTGATGCGGCCGGTCCAGACCTGCTCGAACAACTCCTCCTTGGTCACCACCTCGCCGGCATGGCGCAACAGCAGGGCCAGCACCTGCAGCGGCCGGTGCTCGATCTCGACGGGCAGGCCCGCCACGCGCAGTTCGTAGCGGGCCTCGTCGAATTCGACGGCGCCGAAGCGCCAGCGATACAGACTGTCGCGTGGGGGGGTGGAGTCCATGGCCGAATCATAGCCTGCGCCGCAAGCCCTTGATCCTGCGGGGACCGGCCGTGGTTCGCGGCGGTCTTGAAGGTTTCTTGAAGCCGCCATGAGGACGCCCCGTGCGTCCCGCGCCAGCATCGGACCCGCAGAAGTACCGATCCCATCTTCGATGGCCACGACGATCCGCTCGCTGGAGACCACACTGTGAAGACTGCCACCATGCCCTTCTTCGTACTCGCCGCCCTGGCCCTGGCCGGCTGCGGCGACGGGCTGTCCAAAGGCTCGCTGGGCAAGATCGTCGACGCGCAGTTGCAGCAGCGCCATGAACCCGTCTGCTGGTCGCTGCGGGACAACAACGTCACCTGGCCGGTGACCGTGGACTTCGGATTCGATTCGCCTGCGCGGGAGCCGGTCCTGGTCGGCGCGGTCGAGGCCGGCATCCTCGACGTGCAGAACCCGAACCGCCAGTTGCCGCTCGGCCAGCAGTTGCTCATCGGCAACGCCTCCAGGAACCGCTGGTCCATCGACCTCACCGAGAAGGGCCGCAAGGCTGGCGCGTGGGACAGCCAGAAGGGCCTGTGCATCGGCCGTCGGCGCCTGCACGAGATCGTGCGCTGGACCGAGCCGGCCCAGGGCGACGGTGCCCGCTACACCGAGGTGACCTACACCTGGACGCTCCAGGACGCGCCGAAGTGGGTGGAGCCGGCCCATTTCGCCGGGGTCGAAGGCGCTGCCGAACCGGTGGAGAGCAGCCTGACCCTGGTCAAGACCAGCGACGGCTGGCGTTCGCCCTATTGATCCGGGTCGCGACCACGAGGCTCGCCGTGGTGCTGCAAACGCAACATGCCGACGAGGAGAATGGAACGATGAAAGCAAGAATGAACGGACTGCTGCTGGCGGGGGCTTTGCTGGCGATGAGTACGGCGTGCAATGGTGCGGTCGCTGACGCAGATCCGGTGGCGCAGCCCAGCCCGGCACAGCAAAAGGAAGTCGAGGCCTATGCCGCGTCCCAGTCCTCGGCCGCCGACGGGGTGTATGCGGGGGTGGAGCGCAGCGTGGCGGCCGACCTGGACGGCGATGGCAAGCCGGAGGTGGTGGCGGAAATCAACTGGTACATGGGCAACACCTTCTACGGCCGGCTGGTGGTGTTCGTCGACACCGGCAACGGCCTGCGCAAGGTGGCGCAGAGCGAGGACCCGCTGGGAAGTGTGGAGGCCATCAGCGTGACCGATGGCCTGATCCAGGTGGAATCCCGGTGGCACGGCCCGAACGATGGACGTTGCTGTCCCACCCTGCAAAAGACCGCCCACTACCGCTGGCAGGGCGACACGGTGGTGGAAGCGGCCAGCGGCGCGGCAGCCCCGGCAGCGGCGGAACGCTGAGGCAGGGGCTTGCTGGCGCATTCAATCAGAATGCCCGCCCAGAATCCGCAATCGACCACCCAGGAGCCCGTCATGAAAGCAGTATTCGGTATCGTTCTCGGTGCAATGCTTGGCTTTGTCCCCCCAACACATGCCCAGGGAACCACGGAAGACAAACTGGAAATAGCGGGAGTCCGGATCGGCATGACCGAGGTGCAGGTGCGGGCGGCGCTCGCGGCCTTCGATCCCGACCTCGAGGTCACCTCCATCATGGGCGTGTACACCTACAGCGACGGCGTCAACGTCGGCCTGAGAACCCCGGAATTCCTCGACCGGCTGGAAGGACACAAGGGCGGCCGGGGCAACGTGAGCATCAAGGTCTTGTTCTCTGGCCCCGGCAACGACGTTCGGGTCATCGCCATGAGCAGGCAGGCGCACACGCCCAATCCCCCCACCCAGGCGCAGTTCACGCAAAGCCTGATCGACAAGTACGGCCAGCCGGCCGGGTTCAACCGGGCGTCGCCAGGCAGTCCCGTGTGGGAAGGCGCCGGCAAGCCGTCCTGTATCCGGGCGAGGGACTCCAAGGGGCAAGTCGCCATCGACTACGGCTCCTCGATTGGCGCCAGCGATTTCATGCAGGGGGAGCGTGTGGAGGATCTCCTGCGCTCAGGCACCACGGTGCAAGGCCTGCGTCCGACCGATCTGACGCGGTGTGGGACATTCCTGAGCTACTACCTGCCCCGCGAACCCGTCACCAGCTTCCAGGCGTATCTGTACGACCTGGGAGCGATCGTGGTCACCCACCGCAGCAGGGCGGCCTGGGTCGAGCAGCTGCAGGTCGAAGCGGTGCGCAAGCGCCAGGCGCAAGGGCAGACGCCGAGGCTTTGACCTTGAACGGATTCGACAAGTCTCTGAACCCTCGACGTACTGATGCAAAGCAAGCCGATTCCAGTGGTTATCCGTTACCGAACCTGCTGACTCGCGTGCGGGTCAGGCCCGCAGAGGGGTGACCATGGCACTGGTCCAATGCCCGGATTGCAACCGCGAGATATCCGAAAGGGCGAGTGCCTGCCTGCATTGCGGTGCGCCGAACCTGGTGCAGCAGGCAGTCGGGTCCACGACGGCTGCGGTCAAAGGCGGCACGACCTGTCCCTTCAGCGGCCACCCGATTCCACCGGGGGCGACGGTGTGCGTCTGCGGGGCCTACTACGGCTACAGCAACCCTCGCGTCAGTGGGCGCTCGGTGCGCCTGGCGGCCAAGCTGGTGGTGCTGGCGGCATTCCTGTTCGCCATTGGCTATGTCCTTTTCCACTCCAGCGCGGACGACTCCACGGCCGAGAACGTGGCGCTGTGGCTCGCCATACTGAGTCTGCTCCCCGCCCTGGTCGGCATCGTCGGCCTGGTGACGAGCCTGCCGGCGTTGCTGGGAGGCAAGGGCTGGTGGCGCAGCTTCGACCGGACATGAGTCCAGCCCGTTCACCCCGGAACGCATCGTCGTCTTCCAGGATTGGTGTCCGTGCAGGCGGGTGTTGCTGGTCCGCGCAGGCTGCATCCACTTTCCAATCCACGAAGGAGACCTGAACATGAAGGTCAAGCGCATCCTCCGCTGTCCGCGGCAGCAGTTGCCGGCGCTGTGGCGCGAGGGCGGTCCGGGCGGTTTCGTCGATTGAACCATGATGGCGCCGGCATCCGGGAAAGCGACGCGCCCGCAGCATGCGACGAGTTTCACGGGCAGTTCCTGCAAGGGACATCAGCCTGTGAGCGGTCCGCGGGCCATGTATTCAATCCCATGCGCATGGCGCCGGCAGCCGTGAAGGCGGCTCGCCGGTGCGATAGGTGTGGGTGATCCCGGGCGCGTGATGGGCGTCGCTGCGGCAGGCCTCGATGAAGCTGCCGTCAGGGCGCAGCCGCAGGGTCCAGCGCCGCGCGAGGCAGTCGTGCGCCGCACAGCCTTCCAGCAGGAGCAGTCCGCCCTCGCGGTGGATGCGCTGCCACGGCCCCGCATCTTCGAGGATCGCCTGGTCCAGCGCAGTGTCGCCCGGCATTCCCGCCCATGCCGCGCGGAACAGCGGATGGTCGGTGAAGCGGACGCCGGCAATCGCATCGTGAGGGTACAGGCCGGCGTATCTGGCCAGGTCGTCCGGTGGCGCCTGTGCGATCGCGCTTTCGGCGCGATGGGCGTGCGCGAACGCCGGTTCGATCCGGAACGCGGTGCAAGGCGAGTCGCCGTCCGCCTGCCAGCGCATGCGATGGCCGGCTGGCGTGACATGCAGCCAGGGTTGTGTCGACAGACGGGCCGGATTCCAGTCGTCGGATCCGGGTCCGGCGGTGGTGCATTGCGCCGGATCCAGCCGGCCGTACAGGCGGAACAGCGACGGGACGTGGCAGTTGGGGCCACAGACGCGGATCTGCTCGATGGCAACCGGGCAGTTGAATGTGGTGTCGCCGATGCGCCCGCTCAGCGAGGCGCGGTGCGTGTCGTAGGCGACGAGACTGGCATGGGCGCCGTCGCCGCCGTGGGTGCACTGGACCACTCCCGCATCGGACCAGGCAGGTGCCGCAAGCGTCGACAGCATCAGGCCGGCAGCCATCAGGCAGTGGCGGAGGAGGCGGCTCATGGGGCTCTACCGGGTTATGGGGCGCTTGTCCCTCGTGTGTCGGGACAGCGTACCGCAGCCGGATGTGGACGGCGACCGGCGTCCAGGGCCACGGTGGCGTCGGCGATGGCTGGCAGCGCGCGCAGTGTCTGCCGACTGACACGTTCAAAGTGCTGGACGAAACGGTCGAGTCCTTCGCGGTCCATGCTGGCACGGGAGGAGGAAGTCGCCTGCAATGCCTGCTCCTGCTGCCAGCGCCATTGCGGAACGATGTCGAAGCCTGGCGGCTGCAGGAACAGCAACTGGTCGATGCGCTCCCATAACGGCGGATAAGCCTGCGCCAGTGCGTCGTTGCACCAGCGCCGCCAGATGCCCTTTGCATCTTCGTCGCGTTCCAGCGCATTGATTGGCTGTTCCAGTGCCGCGTCGCTTTCGGCAGGGGTTTTCAGGAACCAGCCCTCGAAGATCGCCAGATCGATCCGTCCGGGAGTTTTCGGCCATTGCGAAACCGGCACTCGGTCGTCCGCCAGTTTGTCGAAACGTGGCAATGCGGTGTCCGTGCCGTCGCGCAGCGCGTCCAGCACCTCCAATGCCAGCGCCACGTCGTGCGTGCCGGGCGGGCCGCGGGTCGTCAGCAGGGGATGCACATCACGCGCCAGGCGTTGACGTTCCGCTCGGGTCAGGTAGAAATCGTCGATCGAAACGACGGCGGCCCGCAGTCCCCATATCGCTGCCGCTTCCACCATCTGCGCGGCCAGGGTCGACTTGCCGCTTCCTTGCAGTCCGGCGATGGCGAACACCGGCACTGCTGCCGGCAAGGACAGTGCGGCTTCCAGCGCCGCGGTGACGAAAGCGCCGGGAAAGCCGTGAGAGCTGGGTGTGTGCAGGCGACTGGCCATCGCGCGACAATAGCGCAATGCGCGCCATCGTCCGCAGGCGCCGAACGTGAGCATTTCCTCCGATGACCGACCTCTACGCCGAAGCCCTGTCCACCTTCGCCCATCTGTTCGATGAGGCCAGGGCCAGCCATGAACCCGAAGCCACCGCGATGATCCTGGCCACCGCCACGCCGCAGGGCCGGCCATCGGCCCGGACGGTGCTGCTCAAGTCGTTCGATGCGCAGGGCTTCGTGTTCTACACGCATACCGGCAGCCAGAAGGGACGCGAGCTGGCGGACAATCCGCAGGCCGCCCTGCTGTTCCTGTGGCGGACACTGCGCGAAGCCGGCGTGCAGGTACGGATCGAGGGGGCGGTGGAGCGCGTGTCCGACGAGGAGGCCGATGCCTATTTCGCCTCACGTCCGCGCCTCAGCCAGATCGGTGCCTGGGCCTCGCGCCAGTCGGAAACGCTGGGTTCGCGCGACGAGTTCGAACAGCGACTGGCACATGCGGAAGTGGAGTTCGAAGGCAAGCCCGTGCCGCGTCCGCAGGGTTGGGGCGGCTACCGCGTGGCGCCCGATGCCATCGAATTCTGGTACGGCGCGGAGTTCCGCCTGCACGAGCGCTGGCGTTACGAGCGCGACGATGCGGATGGTTGGTCGAAGCGGATGCTGCATCCGTGAACCCCCGGCGCATCGCTTGCAGGAGCGGCGTGAGCCGCGATGGAGCTTTCCCATGGAAGCCCCGTTCGCGGCTCACGCCGTTCCTGCGGAGAGAGACGTGATGACCGGCCCGCGCCGCATCGTCTGCCTGACCGAGGAACCCACCGAGACGCTCTACGCGCTCGGCGAGCAGGACCGCATCGTCGGCATCAGCGGCTTCACCGTGCGGCCGCCGCAGGCGCGGCGCGAGAAGCCGAAGGTCAGCGCCTTCACCAGCGCGAAGATCGGCGAGATCCTGAGGTTGGAGCCGGATATGGTCATCGGTTTCTCCGACATCCAGGCCGACATCGCCGCCGAATTGATCCGGCACGGGGTCGAAGTCTGGATCGCCAACCATCGCAGCGTCGAGGGCATCCTGGATTACGTGCGCCGGCTGGGGGCGCTGGTCGGCGCGGGCGCGCGGGCGGAAGCCTACGCCGACGGGCTGCGTCGCGGCCTGGACGAAATCGAGGCGGCAGCGGCGCGCCTGCCGCGGCGACCGCGCGTGTACTTCGAGGAATGGGACGATCCGCCGATCACCGGCATCCGCTGGGTCGCGGAACTGGTCCGCATTGCCGGTGGCGACGACGTATTCCCGGAACTGTCCTGCGAGCCGCTGGCGAAGGCGCGCATCCTGGCCGATGCCGGCGAAGTCGCGCGGCGCGCGCCGGACATCGTGCTGGGATCGTGGTGCGGCAAGAAATTCCGCCCCGACCGGGTCGCGGCACGCCCCGGATGGGATGCCGTTCCCGCCGTGCGCGACGGCGAGCTGCACGAGATCAAATCGCCGCTGATCCTGCAGCCCGGCCCCGCTGCGCTGACCGATGGCGTGCGCGAGATCGCCCGCATCGTGCAGGCCTGGTCGCGGCGCTGAAAACAGTGCCATTCGTGCCCAAGACGGTTTGTAGGAGCGGCTTTTGGCCGCGACCGCTTTTCACGGTAAAGCCCCATCGCGGCCAAGAGCCGCTCCTACAGGGGTGGGCGCCGTCCCTGACAGGGTTCAGAAATTGCGCTGGAAGCGCAACGTTTCGGTGCGCTCTCCCCAGCGCACGGTGACGTCGAAGCGGTAGGTGTCGCGGCTGGAAACGGTGAACGTGCCGATATGGTCGATGTATTCGCCGGTGATGGCGGGACGCAGCGGAACCTGCTGCCGCTTTCCGGACAGATCGGTGACGGTGACCGAAGCCTCGCCTTGCGCCGGAACTTCCGTGCCGTCCTGTTCGCGTCGCAGGGCGATCACCACCAGCGCGGAGCCGGCATCGCGCTTCACCCCGTATTCGCGTGCCATTGCTTCGCTCAGCGCCAGCGTGGGCAGGGCGTTGTAGTGCACGCGCAGGTCGCCGAAACGCGAATGCGCGGGGGCGGGCGCGACGAACTCGGCAGGGCGGGGCGCCTCCCCGCCGGAGCAGGCGGCGAGCAGGCATAGCGGCAGCAGTACGGTCGCAAGACGTTTGTTCATGGGGCCTGTCAGTCGTAGTCGGCGGAAAGTTGTCGGCCGCGTTCGGCCGCGGCGGCGATGGCGCTTTCCACCAACGGCCGGAAGCCGCCGGCCTCGAAGACTTCCAGCGCCGCCTGGGTAGTGCCGTTGGGCGAAGTGACGCGGCGGCGGAGTTCTTCGGGCGGTTCGCCGCTTTCGGTCAGCATGCGCGCCGCGCCCAGCAAGGTCTGCTGGACCAGCGTGCGCGCCGCATCGTCGGGCAGCCCCTGCCGGCGGGCGGCGGCCTCCATCGCCTCGGCCAGCAGGAACACATAGGCCGGGCCGCTGCCGGAGACCGCGGTCACCGCATCGATCAGCGCCTCGTCGTCGACCCATACGGTCATGCCGGCGGCGGACAGCAATTGCTCCGCGAGCCCGCGCTGTTGCGCATCCACATTGCCGGTGGCGAACAATCCGGTAACCCCGGCACCCAGCAGTGCCGGGGTATTGGGCATGGCGCGGATGACCGGAAGTTCTGCCCCCAGCCAGCGCTGCAATTGAGCGGAGGTGATGCCGGCGGCGATGGAAACCACCAGCGGACGCTGCCGGTCGGCGAGTTTCGCCAGTGATTCGCAGAGTCCGCGCATCACCTGGGGCTTCACCGCGAGCAGCCACAGCGGCCTGCCTGCACCGGCCTGTGCCGCTTCGGCATGGACGTTCACGCCGAAATCGCGCGCCAATGCCTCGCGCAAGGTCCCGATCGGCTCGGCGACGTGCAGCGTCGATGGGTCGATGCCCCGGCCTGCCAGCCCGCCAATCAGACTGCGCGCCATATTGCCGCCGCCGATGAAGGCGATGTGCTGTGTTTCACTCATGCAGTCTCTCCTCAAGCCCTGGACGGTCGCGCGCCGAACAGCGCGGTGCCCATGCGCACCATTGTCGCTCCCTCTTCGATGGCAATGGCGAAATCATCGCTCATGCCCATCGACAGGATATCGGCCGAGGGATGGCGTCCGGCCAGCGCGTCGAACAATTCGCGCATGCGGCGGAAGGCGGGGCGACGGTTTTCGACATCGGCGTGCGGGGTGGGGATTGCCATCAGGCCGCGGAGAACGAGGCGCGGTTCGGCGCCAACGAGGTCGGCCAGGGCGTCGATTTCGCCGGGATGGCAGCCCTGTTTGCCAGTCTCGCCATCCACATTCACCTGGATCAGCACGTTCAGCGGCGGCCGGTCGGCAGTCCGGTGGCGGCCCAGCGCGGCCACCAGCTTGGGTCGGTCCACCGTCTGTACCCAGTCGAACAATCGCGCGGCGGCCTCGGCCTTGTTGCTTTGCAGGTGGCCGATCAGGTGCCATTCCAGGTCCAGGCTGGCCAGTGCACCGACCTTGGAAGCTGCCTCCTGCACATAGTTCTCGCCGAAGGCGCGCTGCCCGCAAGCCGCCAGTTCCGCGACGGCCTGGGCCGGGTGCGTCTTGGAGACGGCCAACAGCCGGGGTAGGGGTTTTCCGGACGAAACCGAAGCAATTTCAATGTGTTGCAGGGTCTCGCGGAGGGCGTCGGCGAGCATGTCGATCCAACAGTTGGCGAATGGGACAAGAGCGTTATACTGCCCTTTGGGGATTCATCGTTCCAGATTCATTCGCAGCCATTTTGGGGAAGCAGCGTTATGGATATCGCCGAGCTGTTGGCGTTTTCGGTCAAGAACAAGGCCTCGGACCTGCACCTGTCGGCAGGACTGCCGCCGATGATCCGTGTGGACGGCGACGTGCGCCGCATCAACATTCCCGCGCTGGACCACAAGCAGGTGCACGCACTGGTGTACGACATCATGTCGGACAAGCAGCGCCGCGATTACGAGGAATTCCTGGAAGTCGACTTCTCGTTCGAGATTCCTTCGCTGGCGCGCTTCCGCGTCAATGCATTCAACCAGAACCGCGGCGCGGGCGCGGTGTTCCGCACCATTCCATCGGACGTGCTGACCCTGGAGGACCTGGGTTGCCCGCCGGTCTTCCGCCAACTGATCGACCAACCGCAGGGCCTGATCCTGGTCACCGGCCCGACCGGCTCGGGCAAGTCGACCACGCTGGCGGCGATGGTGGACCACATCAACAAGAATGAATACGGCCACATCCTCACCATCGAGGATCCGATCGAATTCGTGCACACGTCGCAGAAGTGCCTGATCAACCAGCGCGAGGTGCACCGCGACACCCACGGCTTCAACGAAGCGCTGCGCTCGGCGCTGCGCGAGGATCCCGATTACATCCTGGTCGGCGAATTGCGCGACCTGGAAACCATCCGTCTTGCGTTGACCGCGGCCGAAACCGGCCACCTGGTGTTCGCCACGGTGCATACCAGTTCGGCGGCCAAGACCATCGACCGCATCATCGACGTGTTCCCGGCCGGCGAAAAGCCGATGGTGCGCTCCATGCTGTCCGAATCGCTGCGCGCGGTGATCAGCCAGGCGTTGCTGAAGAAGGTGGGCGGCGGCCGCACCGCCGCGTGGGAAATCATGGTCGGCACGCCGGCCATCCGCAACCTGATCCGCGAGGACAAGGTGGCGCAGATGTATTCGGCCATCCAGACCGGCCAGCAGATGGGCATGATGACGCTGGACCAGCACCTGCAGGATCTGGTCAAGCGCAGCCTCATCACCCGCCAGCAGGCCAAGGAATACGCCAAGGACAAGCGGTTGTTCGAATGATCGGACAGGCGCGGGAGTCGGGATTTCGTCAAGGCCGGGGAGTGTGATGCGAGTTTGGTGGTGAATGTCGCAGGCGGTTGCTTTTGCGAATCCCCAATCCCGGATCCCGAGCCCCGGCTCCACAGGAGCCACCCATGAGCACCATCGATTTCACCTCGTTCCTCAAGCTGATGGCGCACCAGAAGGCGTCGGACCTGTTCATCACCTCGGGCATGCCGCCGGCCATCAAGGTGCACGGCAAGATCTCGCCGATCACGCAGACGCCGCTGACGCCGCAGCAGAGCCGCGATCTGGTGCTCAACGTGATGACGCCGCCGCAGCGCGAGGAGTTCGAGAAGACCCACGAGTGCAACTTCGCCATCGGCGTGGCCGGCGTGGGCCGTTTCCGCGTCAGTTGCTTCTACCAGCGCAACCAGGTGGGCATGGTGCTGCGCCGGATCGAGACGCGCATCCCCACCATCGAAGAGCTGAACCTGCCGCCGATCATCAAGACGCTGGCGATGACCAAACGCGGCATCATCCTCTTCGTCGGCGCCACCGGCACCGGCAAGTCGACTTCGCTCGCCGCGATGATCGGCTACCGCAACCAGAATTCGACCGGCCACATCATCACCATCGAGGATCCGATCGAATTCGTGCACAAGCACGAGGGCTGCATCATCACCCAGCGCGAGGTCGGCATCGATACCGACAGTTGGGAGAACGCGCTGAAGAACACCCTGCGCCAGGCGCCCGACGTGATCATGATCGGCGAGGTGCGCACCCGCGAGGGCATGGACCACGCCATTGCCTTCGCCGAAACCGGCCACCTGGTGCTGTGCACCCTGCACGCCAACAACGCCAACCAGGCGATGGACCGCATCATCAACTTCTTCCCCGAGGACCGGCGTAGCCAGTTGCTGATGGACCTCTCGCTGAACCTGAAGGGCGTGGTCGCGCAGCAGTTGATCCCGACCCCGGATGGCAAGGGCCGCCGCGTGGCGATGGAAATCATGCTGGGCACGCCGTTGGTGCAGGATTACATCCGCGATGGCGAGATCCACAAGCTCAAGGAAGTGATGAAGGAATCCACCAACCTGGGCATGAAGACCTTCGACCAGAGCCTGTTTGAGCTGTACCAGGCTGGCGAGATCAGCTACGAAGATGCCTTGCGCTATGCCGACTCGCAGAACGAAGTGCGCCTGCGCATCAAGCTGGCCCAGGGCGGCGATGCCAAGACCCTGGCGCAGGGCCTGGATGGGGTGGAAGTGGCCGAGGTGCGCTGAGCCGCCGCTTGTGTAGGAGCGGGCTTGCCCGCGATGGGGTATTCCTGTGGAAAGCAATCGCGGGCAAGCCCGCTCCTACAAAGGCGGGTCCGGACTTGCGGGCGCCTGGGTTGCTTGTTCGTTCCTGTGACTATGTGCTGCCCAGCTTCTCGCGCTGCCCGCGCAAGCCATTGAGCTGGGTGGTCCAGTCGCCCAGGCGGGCGCGTTCCTGGTCGACCACGGCGGCGGGGGCGTTCTGCACGAAGGTGGCGTTGCCCAGCTTGCCGTTGCATTTGGCGATCTCGCCTTCGACGCGCTTGATCTCCTTGTCCAGGCGGACGCGTTCGGCGTCCAGGTCCACCAGTCCGGCCAAGGGCACCAGCAGCTTTAGCTGGCCGACCATGGCAGTGGCCGAGGCGGGGGGGTCCGCGCCATCCTCCAGCCAGGCGATGTCTTCCAGCTTGAGCAGGAACGACAGCGACGGGGCGAAGCGATCCGCGCGCATGCGGTCCTGCGCCGCACCGTCCTGCAACAGCAGGCGGATGGATTTCGAAGGCGCCACGTTCAGTTCACTGCGGACCCGGCGCAATGACGACACCATGGCCTTGAGCCATTCCACGTCGGCTTCGGCGCGGGCGTGGTCCTGCCCTGCGAAATCGGCGGCGGCCGGATAGGGGCGCAGGGAGATGGTGCTGCCTTCCACGCCCAGCTTTGGCGCGACCTGTTGCCACAACTCTTCGGTGACGAACGGAGTCAGCGGGTGCAGCAGGCGCAGCAGCGCTTCCAGCACGTGCAGCAGGGTGTGGCGGGTGCTGTCGGCCGCCGCCGGATCGGTGCCGTTGAGCGCGGGCTTGGCCAGTTCCACGAACCAGTCGCAGAACTCGTTCCAGGCGAATTCATACAGCGATTGCGCCAGCAGGTCGAAGCGGTAGTTGGCGAAGTGCGTTTCCGCTTCGCCGGTCACCTGGGCCAAACGGGCGAGAATCCATTTTTCCGCATCGGTCTGCGGTTGTGGCGCGCCCCGGGCGGTGAAGCCCTCGGTGTTCATCAGCACGAAGCGGGTGGCGTTCCACAGCTTGTTGCAGAAGTTCTTGTAGCCCTCGGCGCGGCCCAGGTCGAACTTGATGTCGCGGCCGTGCGTGGCCAGCGCGGCGATGGTGAAACGCAAAGCGTCGGCGCCGTGGGCGATGATGCCGTTGGGGAATTCCTTGCGGGTGGCGCGCTCGATCTTTTCGGCCAGCTTCGGCTGCATCAGGCCGCTGGTGCGCTTGGCTACCAGGTCTTCCAGCGAGATGCCGTCGATGATGTCCAGCGGGTCCAGCACGTTGCCCTTGGATTTGGACATCTTCTGGCCCTGCGCGTCGCGGATCAGGCCGGTGATGTAGACGTCGCGGAACGGTACCTTGCCGGTGAAGTGGTCGGTGGCCATGATCATGCGCGCCACCCAGAAGAAGATGATGTCGAAGCCGGTGACGAGCACCGACGAGGGCAGGTAACGGTCGAAGCCGCGTTCGGCCATCGCGGCCTCGTCCGGCCAGCCCATCGTGCTGAACGGCCACAGTTGCGATGAGAACCAGGTTTCCAGCACGTCGCTGTCCTGGGTGAGGGACAAGTCAGGGCTGAGTGAGTTTTTCGAGCGGACTTCTGCCTCGTCGTGGCCGACATGGCAGTTGCCTTCGCCATCGAACCACGCGGGGATGCGGTGCCCCCACCACAGCTGGCGGCTGATGCACCAGTCCTGGATGTTTTCCATCCAGTGGCGGTAGGTGTTGATCCAGTTCGGCGGGACGAACTTCACTTCGCCCGATTCCACCAGATCGAGCCCCCGCTTCGCGAGCGCGTCCATCTTCACGAACCATTGGTCGGTCAGATACGGCTCGATCACCTGACCGGTACGGTCGCCGCGCGGCACCTGCAGCTTGTGCGGCTTGGTTTCCACCAGCAGGCCCAGTTCTTCCAGATCTGCCAGCACGATCTTGCGTGCCTCATAACGATCCAGTCCGCGATATTTTTCCGGCGCGTTGTCGTTCACCGCGGCCACGGGCGTGAACAGGTTGATCATGGGCAGGTTGTGGCGCTGGCCCACCTGGTAGTCGTTGAAGTCGTGTGCCGGCGTGACTTTCACCACGCCGGTGCCGAATTCGCGGTCCACGTAGTCGTCGCCGATCACCGGAATGCGGCGGCCGGTCAGGGGCAGGGTGACTTCCTTGCCGATCAGCGACGCATAGCGCGCGTCGCCCGGGTGCACCATCGCCGCAGTGTCGCCGAGCATGGTTTCGGGGCGAGTGGTGGCCACCACCAGATAGCCGCGGATTTCGCGCAGAATTTCGTTGCCGTCGGCATCGTGTTCCACGTGCTCGTAGGTCACGCCGTCGGCCAGCGGGTAGCGGATCGACCACAGGAAACCGTCTTCCTCCACGCTTTCCACTTCCAGGTCCGAGATTGCGGTCTTCAGCACCGGGTCCCAGTTGACCAGGCGCTGGCCGCGGTAGATCAAGCCTTCCTCGTGCCAGCGCACGAAGGCTTCGATGACCGCCTTCGACGCCTGTTCGTCCATGGTGAAGGTGCTGCGCGACCAGTCGCCGGAAGCGCCCAGCCGGCGCATCTGTCGCTCGATGGTGTCGCCGGACTGCGCTTTCCAGTCCCAGACCCTGGCGATGAAGCCGTCGCGGCCCAGCGAGTCGCGGGTTTCGCCCTTGCCTTCCTGCGCCAGATTGCGGCTGACCACCATTTCGGTGGCGATTCCGGCGTGGTCGGTGCCCATCTGCCACAGGGTGTCGTAGCCGCGCATGCGGTGGTAGCGCACCAGCGCGTCCATCAGCGTGTGCTGGAACGCGTGGCCCATGTGCAGGGTGCCGGTGACGTTGGGCGGCGGTAGCAGGATGGTGTAGGGCTCGCCCTTGCCGCTGGGCGCGAAACAGCCGGCACGCTCCCATTCGGCATACAGGCGGGATTCGAAGGTGGCGGGTTCGTAGCCGGGAGCGAGCTGGGTCATGGTGGAGCCGGGATTCGGGATTGGATGTTCGGGACTGGGGGGGAACTCAGGGCAGGCGGCCGTTGGGGCCAAGTGCCTGCCGGATCTTCTGGTCGGTCTTGTACTGGTTGAGGGCGTAGACCGCCCAGATCGCGGCCGGTACCCAGCCGATGCAGGTGATCTGCAGGATCAGGCAGAGGATGCCGGCGAAGGGACGGCCAATGGTGAAGAACACCAGCCAGGGCAACAGCAGGGCAATCAGCAGGCGCAT
>CAZLSG010000039.1:0-27082 GCA_964562135.1 uncultured Pseudoxanthomonas sp.
AGATCCAGCACCGAGCGGCGGCGGTCGCCGCCATGGATGTCGCGTTCGATCAGGCCCCGCTCCAGCAGCCGCGCCACCGCCCGGCTGACCGCCACCTTGTCCATCGCGGTGCGCTCGGCCACTTCGTTGGCCGACAGGGAAGGGTAGCGGCCCAGGATGGCCATGACCCGCCATTCGGTAATGGCCAGGCCAAAGCGCTTGCCGTAGCGGCGCGAAATGGTCTGGCTGACCCGGTTGGACAGCACGCTCAGCCGGTAGGGCACGAAGTGTTCCAGGTCCAGCGCGGGGGGGTGGTCAGCGGTATCGGATGTGGTCATTGTGGCAATGCGGCTTGCAATTGGTTGCATGTGAAACTATAAGATGGGGTTTCCGGTTGCAAGCCCAGAGAGCCCGCGCCATGAATACCCAATCCCTACCCGGCACCCATCCCGGCATGCAGGTGACGACGTTCGAGAACCCCATGGGTATCGACGGTTTCGAATTCGTCGAGTATGCCGCACCCGAGGGCCAGGCGGCCCATCTGCACGATTATTTCCGCAAGATGGGCTTCGTGCAGGTCGCCCGCCACAAGACGCGCCCGATCAGCACTTACCGCCAGGGCGACTGCACCTTCCTGATCAACGAAGACCCGGATTCCTTCGCCGCGCGCTTTGCCGCCGAGCATGGACCCAGTGCCTGCGGCTTTGCGATCCGCTTCAGCAAGCTGGCCGAGTGGGTGCGCGTGCAGGCGTTGAAGAACGGCGCCGAATCGTTCGATGCGAAGGACGAACTGACCAAGGCCGTCGCCGCCCCGGTGATCAAGGGCATCGGTGGATGCATGCTGTACCTCGTGGACCGCTACGACAGCGAAGGCACCATCCACGACCCGGACTACGAGTGGCTGCCCGGCGCGGAAAAGCTGCCGCAGGGCTTCGGCCTGACCTTCATCGACCACCTCACCCACAACCTCTACCAGGGGAACATGGCGAAGTGGTCGGACTACTACGAGAAGCTGTTCAACTTCCGCGAGATCCGTTATTTCGACATCAAGGGCGCCAAGACCGGCCTGCTGTCGAAGGCGATGACCGCGCCGGACGGCATGGTGCGCATCCCGCTCAACGAGTCCAGCGATCCCAAGTCGCAGATCAACGAGTATCTCGATACCTACCACGGCGAAGGCATCCAGCACATCGCCTGCTTCACCGACGACATCTACGCCACCGTCGAGGCGATGCGCGCGCAGGGCGTGGATTTCCTGGATACGCCGGACACCTATTTCGACGTGATCGACCTGCGCATCCCGGACCACGGCGAAGACGTGGCGCGATTGCGGGAGAACAAGATCCTGATCGACGCCGACCCGGAGACCAAGCAGCGCAAGCTGCTGCAGATATTCACCAAGAACGCACTGGGTCCGATCTTCTTCGAGATCATCCAGCGCAAGGGCAACGAAGGATTCGGCGAAGGCAACTTCCAGGCGCTGTTCGAGAGCATCGAGCGCGACCAGATGAAGCGCGGCGTGCTGTAAGCCGGGCGGCCGCGGATTGACGCGGACAAACGCGGGTCGAGCCATCGAGGCGATCGGGTCTTGTTTCCGATCCGTGTCGTCCGTGAAGATCCGTGGCGGTAATGCATTGTGAAAGGAGCATGACGGTGACGACGCACTACATGTCCGGCTTTGGCAACGAATTCGCCACCGAGGCCGTGCCCGGCACACTGCCGGTCGGGCGCAACTCGCCGCAGCGCGTGGCGCATGGCCTGTATGCCGAGCAGGTCAGCGGCACCGCGTTCACTGCGCCGCGTCACCAGAACCGCCGCAGTTGGCTGTACCGCATCCGCCCGGCGGCGATGCATGGCGCGTTCACGCCGTTCGCGCAACCGCGCCTGCACAGCGATTTCGGCAGCCACCCGGTCACGCCGGACCAGTTGCGCTGGAATCCGCTGCCAATGCCGGAAGGGGGCGTGGATTTCGTCGAGGGCCTGTACACGATGGGCGGCAATGGTTCGCCTGCCGCCGGAACGGGCGTGGGCATCCACCTGTACGCGGCCAACCGTTCGATGCAGGGGCGCTTCTTCTACAACGCCGATGGCGAACTGCTGATCGTCCCGCAGCAGGGCCGGTTGAAGATCACGACTGAACTGGGCGTTCTGGACATCGAGCCGCAGCAGATCGCGGTGATCCCGCGCGGCATCCGTTTCCGCGTGGAACTGCCGGATGGCCCGTCGCGCGGTTACGTCTGCGAGAACTTCGGCGCCTTCATGCGCATCCCGGACCTGGGCCCGATCGGCTCCAACGGGCTGGCCAATCCGCGCGACTTCGAGACCCCGAATGCCGCCTACGAGGACGTGGAGGGCGAGTTCGAACTGGTCGCCAAGTTCCAGGGCCACCTGTGGCGCGCCGACATCGGCCATTCGCCGCTGGACGTGGTGGGCTGGCATGGCAACCACGCGCCGTACCGCTACGACCTGCGGCGCTTCAACACCATCGGCTCGATCAGCTACGACCACCCGGATCCGTCGATCTTCCTGGTGCTGACCTCGCCCAGCGACACCCCCGGCGTGGGCAACCTGGATTTCGTGATCTTCCCGCCGCGCTGGCTGGTGGCGCAGGACACGTTCCGTCCGCCGTGGTTCCACCGCAACATCGCCAGCGAGTTCATGGGGCTGGTGCATGGCGCCTATGACGCCAAGGCCGAGGGCTTCGTGCCGGGTGGGTGCTCCATCCACAACTGCATGACCGGGCACGGGCCGGATGCGGCGACGTTCGAGAAGGCGAGCCATGCCGATCTGTCGAAACCGGACGTGGTCACCGACACCATGGCCTTCATGTTCGAAACCCGTGCGGTGATCCGTCCCACGACGCAGGCGCTGGATGCCGCGCACCGGCAGCGCGATTACCAGGCTTGCTGGACGGGACTGGAGAAGCATTTCCGCAACCCGGCCTGAAGCGTATTCGCAGGCCGTTAACGGCTGCCGTCGCAGGCTGCTTGTTTGTTCGCGAGGAGTGGCCGATGAAGACGATGCTTCCGCTGTTGTTCCTGCTGGTCGCGGCCGGCTGTGGCCGGACAACTCCGCCCGCCGACACGTCCGCAAGCGAACCGCTGCCCGCTGCCGCCGATGCTTCCCTGTCTGCCGCATCGCCGGCGACATTCGAGGGGTATGGCGACATGCGGTTGGGCAGCACGGTGGACGAAGCCAGGGCCGCCTGGGGCGGAGAGCTGGATGGCGCGCCTGGCGAAGGCACCACCTGCCATTACCTGACACCACGCTGGGTAGAGCAGGCCTCCGAATTCGCCTTCATGATGGAAGACGGCAGGTTCGTCCGCTATGACGTCGGCACCGACCGCGAGGCCGCGCCGGGCGGGGGCAAGGTCGGCATGCGGGCCGATGCGCTGCGAGCCCTGTATGGCGACGCGTTGCAGGCGTCGCCGCACAAGTACGTGGAAGGCGGGCAGTATCTGTCCGTGGACGCCAGTGGCGTGGCGCCGAGCCGCCTGGTCTTCGAAACGGATGCCGAAGGCAATGTCGTGCGCTGGCGGGTCGGGTTGCTGCCGCAGGCCGATTACGTGGAAGGCTGCTCCTGAGCAAGCCGCGGCTGGTTGCGACGCTGCGTGGGGCATAGAATCGTCCGCTATCGTTCTACGGAGAGGCGGCGATGCTGGAAGCCTGGTTTCTGTTCGTGGTGGGGCTGGTGCTGCTGGCGCTGGGCGGCGATTCCATCGTCAAGGCTGCTTCGGGGCTGGCGCAACGTTTCGGCGCATCGCCTTTCATCGCCGGCCTGTTGCTGGTGGCGTTCGGCACCTCGCTGCCGGAGCTGGCGGTCAACGCGCAGGCCGTGTGGCTGGGCGCGCATGACCTGGCGCTGGGCAACGCGGTGGGCAGCAACATCGCCAACATCGGCCTGACCCTGGGCGCTGCGGCACTGGCTGCACCGCTGGCCGTGCGCATGCGCGTGCTGTCGCCGCTGTTGCTGTCCTTGCTGGGGGCAACCGTGCTGGTGATCGTGTTCGGCCTGGACGGAACCATCAGCGGGCTGGAAGGCGTGGTCCTGTTGCTGGCCTTCGTGGCGGTGCTGGCGATGCTGCTGGCGCGTGCGCGCAAGGAATCGGCGGACGCGCAGGCGGGTGTTTCGGCTTTCGCATCGACCCGCAACGGCCTGGGGTTGAACGTGATCCGGCTGGTGATTGCATCGGCGTTGCTGTATTTCGGCGCCCGTTACGTGGTGAATGGCGCGACCACGCTGGGGCAGTCCTGGGGCATCTCGCCGCTGCTGGTGGGCTTGCTGCCGGTGGCCATCGGCACCGCGCTGCCGGAAGTGGCCGCCGCCATCGCCGCGGCGCGGCGCGGGCAGGGCGACATGGTGGTGGGCCATGTCATCGGTTCCAGCTTGTTCAATCTGCTGGTCATCGTGGGCGGCATGGCGGTGTTGAGTCCGCTGGCGTTGCCGCATTCGTTCGTGCGCCTGGAGCTTCCCGCCGCGCTGGCGTTCGCGCTGGTGCTGTACCCGATGCTGCGGCGCGACCTGCATGTCAGCAAGGCCGAAGGCGGCATCCTGCTGGTGGCGTTCGCCGGCTGGGTGTTGCTGCAGATTGTGCTGGTCGCAGCGTGATGCTTCGGCGCGCGCGGTTGCGGGGGGCGGAGTGACGGTGCAGCGTACCGCGCTGGTTTTCGGCGGCAGCGGGCAGATTGGAGTGCCGTTGCTGGCGAGGCTGTTGGCGGAAGGCTGGCAGGTCCACGCGGTATCCCGCGGTGCGCGGGCTTCATCCCCCGGACTGGTGTGGGCGCATGGGGACTTCGGGCATGTCGAAGGCCTGCCCGGGCAGGTCGATGCGATTTTCAGCGCGGGGCCATTGGACCTGTTTTCCCGCTGGTATGCGCAATCGCCGATCGAGGCGTCGCGCGTGATTGCCTTCGGTTCAACCAGCGCGGACACCAAGCAGGATTCGATGGACGCAGGTGAACGCGACATCGCGGCGCGGCTGGCGGAAGCGGAACGGCTGATCTTCGAAACGGCTTGCGCGCGGGACGCGGCCGCCACCTTGCTCAGGCCCACGCTGGTCTATGGGGCGGGACGTGATCTGACCCTGTCGCGGGTTGCCGTGATGGCGCGCCGTGCCGGTTTCTTCGTTCTGCCGGGCGATGCGAAAGGCCTGCGCCAGCCGGTGCACGTGGATGACCTGGCTGGCGCGGCATTGGCGGCGCTGGACAAGACGATGACCCATGGCCGCGCATATGCGCTGCCGGGCGGCGAAACGCTGGAGTACCGGGACATGGTGCGACGGACGCTGGCTTCGCTGCAGCCACCGGCCCGATTGCTGGAAGTGCCGCCCGCGGTGTTCCGGACAGCGGTTTCGCTTGCCCGGGGTCTTGGTCGCTTGCGTGGTTTCAATGCCGCGACGCTGGCGCGGATGCGCGAGGACCTGGTATTCGATGCGGCGCCGGCGCTAGGGGATTTCGGTTATGCGCCCCGGTCGTTCCGGCCCGAGGCGGGCATGTTCCGGGCACCGGATCAGTAGCTCCAGCCCATCCTGCGGTAGAACTTGGCCAGCACCCAGGCCGGGCCGATCAACAGGTAGACCAGGTCGGTGAAGAAGCTGGGTTTCTTGCCTTCGATCTTGTGGCCGATGAACTGCGCGATCCACGCCACCACGAACACGCCCAGCGCCAGCCAGGCGAGGTTGGCGATGCCGATGCGGGCTTCCAGCAGGCGGCAACTGCAGGCGATCACGAAGAAGACCACCAGCATGCCCATGCCCAGCGGGCGGGACAGCCGGTAATAGAACATCCAGGCCGCGAACATCGCCACGGCGGCCCAGATACCGGTCTTGAACAGCGTGCCGAAGATCGGGATGCACCAGATCAGCGCAATCACCGACCACAGGATGGCGGGCACCGCGAAGATGTGGATCCACTGGTTGGTGTCGTTGCGATGGTCGCCCGAATAGCTGGCGAACCAGCGGTCCAATGGTCGTTGCGCGGTTGCGTTCACTCATCCCTCCCGAGGATTCAATGCGCCGAGGTATGGAGCATACCTCAACGGGGGTGGACGGATGGCGTCAGTGCGGTGTGGCTCGGGAGAACAACTGGATGATCAGCACGCCGCTGACGATCAGGGCGATGCCCAGGATGGCGGCCAGGTCCAGCGGTTGCTTCAGCGCCAGCCATCCGATCAGGGCGATCAGCACGATCCCGGCACCCGACCAGACGGCATAGGCTACGCCCACCGGCACGCTTTTGAGTACCAGGGAGAGGAAGTAGAAGGCGGTGCCGTAGCCCACGGCGACGATGATCGAGGGACCGATGCGGGTAAAACCGTCGGAGGCTTTCAGCGCGCTGGTGGCGATGACTTCGGCCACGATGGCGATGGTCAGGTACAGGTAGCCCGGATTCATGATGGTTTCCTCATGGCGGGATTGTCGCCGCAGCGTGCGTTGGGCGCCATCGTGAGCGATGGACGCGCTGTAGGAGCGGCTCTTGGCCGCGATGGAGCTTTACCGGGAAAGCCCATCGCGGCCAAGAGCCGCTCCTACATAGGAGGTGCTTGGGAGGGATCAATCGATGCGCAGATCGGCCAGCCGCTCCAGCGCCTCCGCGTATTTGGCGCGGGTGCGTTCGATCACCTCGGCAGGCAGTCTGGGGCCCGGCGCGGTCTTGTCCCAGTCCAGCGTTTCCAGGTAATCGCGCACGAACTGCTTGTCGTAGCTGGGCGGGCTGGTGCCCACTTGGTATTGCTCCGCCGGCCAGTAGCGCGAGGAATCCGGCGTGAGCATCTCGTCCATGATGTACAGCCGGCCGTCGGCGTCGGTGCCGAATTCGAACTTGGTGTCGGCCAGCAGGATGCCGCGCTCGGCCGCGTACTCCGCCGCGTAGCGGTAGATGCGCAGGGTGGCGTCGCGCACGCGTTCGGCCAGTTCCGCGCCGACCGCCCTGACCATGGTGTCGAAGTCGATGTTCTCGTCATGGTCGCCCACGGCGGCCTTGGTGGAGGGGGTGAAGATCGGTTCCGGCAGTTGCTCGGCCTGGCGCAGGCCGCCGGGCAGTTCGATGCCGCTGACCTTGCCGGTGCGCTGGTAATCCTTCCAGCCGCTGCCGATCAGGTAGCCGCGGGCGATCGCCTCCACCGGCACCGGCTTGAGCCGCTTCGTCACCACCGCGCGCCTGGCGTACAGCGCCGGGTCCGTGCCCTCGGGCAGTACGGCGGCCACATCGATGCCGGTCAGGTGGTTGGGCAGCAGGTGGGCGGTCCTGGCGAACCAGAAGTTGGATATCTGGCACAGCATCTCGCCCTTGCCGGGGATCGGATCGGGCAGCACCACGTCGAACGCGCTCAGGCGGTCGGTGGCGACCATCAGCAGGTAATCGCCGGGTGGCGCATCGGCGGGGAGGCGTTCGCGGGGGATGTCGAATACATCGCGTACCTTGCCGCGATGGCGCAGCGGCAAGCCGGGCAGGTCGGATTGGAGTAGCGTCGTGGGCACTGACATTCCTTCGCGGTGAGGGGTGATTCCCGCCGTCATGGGTACCGGATGGCGCCGGTCCGCGGCCGGGCCGGCTAGTTTACGGCGCGATGGCCCGCCGTGTGCCGTAAAATGCCCGGCATCCCCATGGAACCGGTTGATCCGATGAAGCGCTGGTACGGCAAATTGCTGGGTCTGATCGCGGGTGCGCTGCTGTTCCGGCCCAATCCGTTGTTCGGTGCGGCCATCGGATTGCTGATCGGGCATGCCTTCGATACCGACTGGTTCAAGCTGGGCAAGCGGGACAATCCCTATCGGGTATTCGGCCTGACCAGCGACGCCAGCGATGCAGAGATCGACCAGGCGTATCGCCGGCTGATGTCGCAGTACCATCCCGACAAGCTGGCCGGCGTCGCCCCTGAACTGCGCCGCCAGGCCGAGAAGAAGGCCGGCGAAATCAATGCCGCCTACGACCGCATCAAGGCGCTGCGCAAGCGCTGACCGAACGGGAACCCCCATGTCCGACTGCATCATCGCCCCATCCATCCTGTCCGCCGACTTCGCCCGCCTGGGCGAGGAAGTGGACAACGTGCTCGCAGCCGGCGCCGACTGGGTGCACTTCGACGTGATGGACAACCATTACGTGCCCAACCTGACCATCGGGCCGATGGTGTGCGCTGCGCTGCGCAAGCACGGCGTCACCGCCCCGATCGACGTGCACCTGATGGTGGAGCCGGTGGACCGCCTGGTGCCGGATTTTGCCGAGGCCGGGGCCAGCATCATCAGTTTCCATCCTGAAGCCTCGAAGCACGTGCACCGGACCGTGCAGTTGATCAAGTCGCACGGCTGCAAGGCCGGGCTGGTGCTGAACCCGGCCACGCCGGTCGAGGTGCTGGACTGGGTGTTGCCGGAACTGGACCTAGTGCTGCTGATGTCGGTCAACCCGGGCTTCGGCGGGCAGGCGTTCATTCCTTCGGCGCTGGACAAGCTGCGCGCGGTGCGCGCGATGATCGACAAGACCGGCAGGGACATCCGGCTGGAGATCGACGGCGGAGTGAAGGCGGACAACATCGGCCAGATCGCGGCGGCGGGCGCGGATGCCTTCGTGGCCGGTTCCGCCATTTTCAATGCGCCGGACTACGCTGGCGTGATCGCGCGCATGCGGGCCGAGGTTGCAAGGGCGCGAACGGCCTGAGCGTCCTTTCCTGCTCAGGGCGATGCGCCGAGTCTGGCTGCGCCAATGTGCAATGTGAGACATTGCCCTGATCAGGCCGGGGGTGCCGGCAGGCGAGGGGAAACGATGTCCGCATCGGGGAAGGTGAAGGCGTGGCCGTTGGCATTGGCCGCATGGGTGCTGTCCGGCATGGTCATGGCGACACCGCCGCAGCATGACCTGCTGGTGGGCTCCTATACGCGCGACGAGGGCGAAGGCGTCTATCTGTATCGCTTCGATGCGGCGAGCGGGCAATTGCAGGACGTGCCGTACCAGGCCGTGCCGCTGAAGAATCCTTCCTGGCTGGCCGTGTCGGCCGATGGCCAGCATGCGTATGCGGTCAACGAAGTCGGCACCGGCGATCCTGACCCGGTCGGGCGGGTGAGCCATCTGGCGTTCGACAAGAGCGGGAAGCTGGGCTTGCGCGGAAACATGTCCACGCTCGGCGACCACCCCACGCACGCCTCGTTGAGCGCGGACGGGCGCTATCTGTTCGTGTCCAACTATTCGGGTCCGGCCGATCCGGGTGGCACGCTGGCGGTGTTGCCGGTCGGCGCGGATGGCAGCCTCGGGCCGGTGACGCAGATCCACAGTTACCAGGCCAGCGGCAAGGTGCCGGGCAGGCAGATGTCCGCGCATGTCCATTCGGCGGTATGGGCGCCGGACGGGCGCCATCTGGCGGTGAGCGACCTGGGCGGCGACCGCGTTTATGCCTATCGCTACGACCCGGCCGCGAACGCGGAGCGCCCGCTGCGGCCGGCGGACCCTGCCTTCGTGGACCTGCCACCCGGGAGCGGTCCGCGGCATCTGGTATTCGATGCGACCGGACGGCATGCCTACCTGACGCTCGAGATGACCGGGCAGGTGGCGGTGTTGGAGCATGAAGATGGCCACATGGTCCTGCGCCGCGTGGTGGACCTGGCCGGGCCGGGCTTCGATGGCGACCACGGTACGGGCGCCATCCGCCTGTCGAGCGACGGGCGCTTCCTCTACACGGTGAATCGCGGCAGCGACAACCACCTGTATGTGTTCGCGGTGGACCCGCATGGCGATCTTTCACTGCTGCAACGGCACCCCACCGGTGGGCGGCAGACGCGCGAATTCACCATCGATCCGAGCGGACGCTTCCTGCTGGTCGCCAACCAGGGCGACGACGCCATCGGCGTGATCGCGCGCGATCCGGAGAGCGGGCTGCTCTCGGATACCGTGCAGACGGTGAAAGTCGTCCTGCCGGCGTACCTGGAATTCATCCCTGCCCGATAGGCGCGTTTCCCGGCATGACGTGAAGGGGCGATGGCCTGCGCCATCGCCCCGGAATAATGGAGGCTGATCCTGCCTCCGCCCGTCGTCCCTGCTATGGCCTTCCATGCTCCCCGTGCAACATGACGGGCGTGTGACGGCTTGCCGTGAACCCCCCGTGGCGGGTTAAAGTACGGCCATGTCCGGACGAGCGATCCTGCATTCCCTTTCTTCCGTGCGCCGCGCGTGGCGATGGCGGCCCGTTGCCGTCGCCTGCCACGCCCCCATGTCCCGGAAGGAAGCCCGTCTTGATCACGCTCCAACAATTCCAGCGCCACGCCGCTGAAGGCCGCAATCGCATCCCCGTTGTCCGCGAAGTGCTGTCCGACCTGGACACGCCGCTTTCGGTCTACCTGAAACTCGCCGACGCCCCGCATACCTACCTGCTGGAATCGGTGGAGGGCGGCGAACGCTTCGGCCGCTACTCCATCATCGGCCTGCCGGCGAAACGGGTGATCGCGTTCCGCGGCCACACGCTGGAAGTCCGCGATGGCGGCGCGCTTGTGGAAACCCGCGAGGTGGACGATCCCTTCGCCGAAGTGGAAGCCCTGCGCGCCGCGTATTCGGTGCCGAAGCTGGAAGGGCTGCCCGGCTTCACCGGCGGACTGGTGGGCTGGTTCGGATTCGAATGCATCGGCTACATCGAGCCGCGGCTGGCGGGGGGCGACAAGCGCGATGAGCTGGGCACCCCGGACATCCTTTTGATGTTGTCCGAGGAAGTCGCGGTGTTCGACAACCTCAAGGGACGCCTGTACCTGGTCGTGCATGCCGACCCGCGCGAAGATGGGGCCTGGGAGCGCGCGCAGGCGCGCCTGGACGCATTGACCGCCAAGCTGCGCCAGCCCGGCGCCGGCTATCCGCAACCGATCACGCGCGAGGTGCTGGACGAAAGCCACTTCGTCTCCGGTTTCACCCGCGATGGCTTCATCGAGGCGGTGGAGAAGTCCAAGGAATACATCCGTGCCGGCGACATCTTCCAGGTGGTGCTGAGCCAGCGCCTGAGCGTGCCCTTCGATGCGCGCCCGGTGGACGTGTACCGGGCGTTGCGCGCGCTCAATCCGTCCCCGTACATGTATTTCCTCGACGTGGGCGACGTGCAGGTGGTCGGCTCCTCACCGGAAATCCTCGTCCGCCTGGAGGGGGGCGAAGTCACCGTGCGCCCCATCGCCGGCACCCGTCCGCGTGGCCGCACGCACGAAGAGGATCTGGCGCTGGAGGCCGAGTTGCTGGCCGATCCCAAGGAGCGCGCCGAACACCTGATGCTGATCGACCTGGGCCGCAACGACGCGGGTCGGGTATCCGAGGCCGGCACCGTGCAGGTGGGCGAGCAGTTCGTGATCGAGCGCTACAGCCACGTCATGCACATCGTCAGCGAAGTCGCCGGCAAGCTGTTGCCCGGCCTGAGTTATGCGGACGTGCTGCGGGCGACGTTCCCCGCCGGCACCGTCAGCGGCGCGCCGAAGATCCGCGCGCTGGAAGTGATCCGCGAACTGGAGCCGATCAAGCGCAACGTCTACGCCGGCAGCATCGGCTACATCGGCTGGCATGGCGATGCCGACACCGCCATCGCCATCCGCACCGCCGTCATCAAGGATGGCCGCCTGCACGTGCAGGCCGGCGCCGGCATCGTCTACGACTCGGATCCGGAAAAGGAATGGGACGAAACCATGAACAAGGGACGGGCGCTGTTCCGCGCGGTGGCCGAGGCGGCGAAAGGTCTATGAGGAACGTCCGATGCTGCTGATGCTCGACAACGGCTTATAGGGTCTACCGCCATCCAGGGACCTCCAAGGAGGTTTGGTAAATTTATGATTCTATTGACTTAGTTGTCCATGGGGTGCTAGCGGGTTCCAAGGTAATCCACTTCCGATGTGTGTAATGAAGTGTGTAATGGGCCGGATGACGTTCGTTATACGCATGGCCGCCTTATGCAGGTATCCGGCGTCGTATGGGAGTGTTGTAGGGGGAGCTTGGCTTATGAGCTTCAGCTCGGTTTGTTGGGGGTGGCGACAGCCTGCCGGGCACCGCATCCGGTAAGATTTCCCGTTATTTGCCGAACGTCCTTTCATTGCGCGGCAACCGTCCAAGAATGAGATCTTTTATGCACGTCAGGGAAAGCACCATCGAGCAGGAACTGATCGCCAAGCTCGGCGAGCTCAAGTACACCCTGCGCCCTGACATCCGCGACCGCGCGGCGCTCGAAACCAATTTCCGAAGACATTTCGAGGCTCTGAACCGGGTCAACCTGACGGATACAGAATTCCACCGGTTGCTGGAGGAAATCGTCACTCCCGATGTCTTCACTGCAGCGCACACGCTGCGCCACCGCAACGCCTTCACCCGCGACGACGGTACGCCGCTGAACTACACCTTGGTCAACATCGGCGACTGGTGCAAGAACACGTTTGAAGTTGCCAGCCAGTTCCGTATTAACAACGAATACAGCTATCGCCAGTACGACGTGCTGCTGCTGATCAACGGCGTGCCCGCCGTGCAGATCGAACTGAAGACGCTGGGCATCAACCCGCGCCGGGCCATCGAGCAGATCGTCGAATACAAGAACGACACCGGCAATGGCTACGCGCGCACGCTGCTGTGCTTCATCCAGCTGTTCATCGTCAGCAATCGCGATGCGACGTACTACTTCGCCAACAACAACGCGCGCCATTTCGCCTTCAACGCGGACGAGCGCTTCCTGCCCATCTACCAGTACGCCGCGCCGGACAACAGCAAGATCGGCGGCCTCGATGCCTTTGCCGATGCTTTTCTGCCCAAGTGCACGCTGGGGCACATGATCAGCCGCTACATGGTGCTGGTGGCCAGCGAGCAGAAGCTCCTGATGATGCGGCCGTACCAGATCTACGCGGTGAAGAACATCGTCGAGTGCATCGACAAGAACCTGGGCAACGGCTACATCTGGCACACCACCGGCAGTGGCAAGACGCTCACCAGCTTCAAGGCATCGACTCTGCTCAAGGCCAACCCGGCCATCGAGAAATGCCTGTTCGTGGTGGACCGCAAGGACCTGGATCGCCAGACCCGCGAGGAGTTCAATCGCTTCCAGGAAGGCTGCGTCGAGGAAAACACCAATACCGAATCGATGGTGCGCCGCCTGGTGTCCGACGATGCCGCCGACAAGGTCATCGTCACCACCATCCAGAAGCTGGGTCGCGCGCTGGATCCGGCTCGTGCCGACTACCGGCAGCGGCTGGAATCGCTGCGCGACCAGCGGATCGTGTTCATTTTCGACGAATGCCACCGCTCCCAGTTCGGCGAGAACCACCAGGCCATCAAGGAGTTCTTCCCCAAGGCCCAACTGTTCGGCTTCACCGGCACGCCGATCTTCGAGGACAATGCCAGTTACAAGCGTATCGAAGGCGACGAGCAGACGCTGAAGACCACCGAAGACCTGTTTCAGCAGTCCCTGCACG
Source organism: uncultured Pseudoxanthomonas sp. (assembly GCA_964562135.1). Lineage (GTDB taxonomy): Bacteria > Pseudomonadota > Gammaproteobacteria > Xanthomonadales > Xanthomonadaceae > Pseudoxanthomonas_A. The sequence continues at coordinate 13,380 of CAZLSG010000039.1, forward strand.
AATACACCATCACCCATGCCATCGAGGACAGGAACGTTCTGCGCTTCCACGTCGAGTACTACAAGCCCGACGGCAAACACGCACCCAGGCCCGGCGAAACGCTGGCCAAGCGCGCCGTGGCCGATGCCATCCTCACCAAGCACGACGCCGCCACCGGCGGGCGGCGCTTCAACGCCATCCTTGCCACCGCGTCGATCAACGACGCCATCGAGTACTTCGGACTGTTCAAGGCCGCGCAGGCCGAGAGGCAGCAGGCCGATCCGGACTACGTGCCGCTCAACATCGCTGCGGTGTTCTCGCCGCCCAGCGACGTCAGCGCCGATGTGCGCCAGTTGCAGGAAGACCTGCCGCAGGAACTGGAAGACAACAAGAAGGATCCGGATGCCAAGAAGGCGGCACTCAAGGCCATCATCGGCGACTACAATGAGCGCTTCGGCACCAACCACCGCATCGAGGAGTTCGATGCCTACTACCAGGATGTGCAGCAGCGCATTAAGGACCAGCAGTTCCCCAACGCCGACCTGCCGATGAAAGGCCGCGAGAAGCTGGACATGGTGATCGTGGTGGACATGCTGCTCACCGGCTTCGACAGCAAATACCTCAACACCCTGTACGTGGACAAGAACCTCAAGTACCACGGCCTGATCCAGGCGTTCAGCCGCACCAACCGCGTGCTCAACGACACCAAGCCCTACGGCAACATCCTGGACTTCCGCGGCCAGCAGAAGGAAGTGGACGCCGCCATCGCGCTGTTTTCCGGCGCCAAGGCCGACAAGGCACGCGAGATCTGGCTGGTGGATACCGCGCTGGTGGTGATCGACAAGCTGAAGGAAGCCCGCGTCAGCCTCGACAGATTCCTCGCCTCGCAAGGACTGGGTGGTAGACCTGAGGACATCGCCAACCTCAAGGGCACGGCGGCCAAGGTCGCCTTCATCAAGCACTTCAAGGACGTGCAGAAGCTGCAGACCCAGCTTGACCAGTACACCGACCTGACCGCCGAGCAGCAGGCGCAGATCGAGACCATCCTGCCCAAGGACGAGCTGCGCAGCTTCCGTGGCCAGTACCTGCAGAAGGCCGAGGAACTACGCGCCGACCAGAAGAAGCCCGGCGGGCTGGACGACGCCACGCGCAACGAGGTGGAGCAGCTCGACTTCGAGTTCGTGCTGTTCGCTTCCAGCACCATCGACTACGACTACATCATGAAGCTGATCGCCGATTACTCGGGTAAGACACCGGGCAAGGCCAGCATGAGCCGCGAGCAGCTGATCGGCCTGATCGCCTCCGACGCCAAGTTCATCGACGAGCGCGAGGACATCAGCGAGTATGTGCGCGGGCTGAAGGCGGGCGAGGGACTGGATGAGAACACCATCCGCGTCGGCTACGAGAAGTTCAAGGCCGACAAGGCCGCGCAGGAAATCACCGTGCTATCCGGGAAGCACGGCTTGCCGGTCGCTGACTTGCAGGTGTTCGTCGATGCGATCCTTGCCCGTCGCATCTTCGATGGCGAACAGCTCACCGAACTGCTGGCTCCGCTGGACTTGGGTTGGAAGGCACGTACGCAGGCCGAACTGACGCTGATGCGCGATCTGCTGCCGCTGCTGCACAAGCGCGCCGGCGGGCGCGAGATCGCCGGGCTGAAGGCGTACGAGGAATGAGTATGGCGAAGCAGGGGGCGAAGATGGCGGTGCCGAGGTTGCGATTCCCGAAGTTTCGGAAGGATGTTTGGGATTACGTTCCCGGCGATGAGCTTTTTGACCAGATCAATAATCGAGAGGCAGATGCTGGTCTTCCCATCCTTGCGATCACGCAGGAGCACGGTGCCATTCCGCGCGACTTGATCGACTATCACGTTTCGGTGACTGATAAGAGCATCGAAAGCTACAAGGTGGTTGATCGTGGCGACTTCATCATCAGTCTCAGATCATTTCAGGGTGGCATTGAGTACTCCAACTATCGCGGCATCTGTAGTCCGGCCTACGTGATTCTTCGGCGGAAAGGAAAAGGCGCGGATCAGTACTTCAAACAGCTCTTCAAGTCGAATCGATTCATCCAGCAGATGACTCGAAATATTGAGGGGCTGCGCGACGGGAAGATGATCAGCTATAAGCAGTTCTCGGAGCAGATGATACCGACTCCTTCGATAAAAGAGCAGCAACAAATCGCCGACTGCCTGACGTCGCTGGACGAGGTGATCACCGCGCAGGGACGGAAAGTGGAAGCGTTGAAGACTCACAAACGCGGCCTGATGCAGCAACTATTCCCCCGCGAAGGCGAAACCCGTCCCCGCCTCCGCTTCCCCGAGTTCCGCAATGCGGCGGAATGGGAACAGAAACTTGGCGGTGCGTTATTCGATAATCGAAAGGAAGGTGGTGAGGAAGGACTTCCGATCTATTCGGTAACCGTAAATGACGGAATGATTCCGCGCGCGTCATTTGATCGGGATTTTTATGATATCGAAGACCCTGCTAAAAACAAGAAGGCATGCAAGGGTGACATCGCGTACAACATGATGCGGATGTGGCAAGGTGCTCAAGGCGTGGCGGTTGAGGATTGCATAGTTAGCCCCGCGTACGTCGTACTTTCACCAGTCGATGGTGTTTGCTCCAGTTTCTTCGCTTATCTCTTCAAACTCACGCAGTCGTTGGAGCTTTTGACCGCATACTCGCGAGGACTTACCCAGGATCGCCTCCGTCTCTACTTCGAGGACTTCGCGCGCATGCCATTGTGTGTTCCTCGACATGCAGAACAGCAGCGGATCGCCAACTTTCTCTCCTCCCTCGACGCCCAGATCGCCGCCGAATCCGACCAGCTCGCCGCCCTCAAGACCCACAAACAGGGCCTGATGCAGCAGTTGTTCCCGGCGCAGGGGGCGGGCTGAAATGGCCGATGTGTCGCTTCCCGATCTTCCGACTCTAGCGGGGCATCTTCGCGGTGAGCTGGAACGGAAGAAGTTCGCGCTTCTCTATGCCTACAACGGTGTCGGAAAGACACGCCTGTCTGGTGCTTTTCGGGATCTAGGGCGTGTAGTTGACGCTGACGGAGAGACCAGTCAGCGTGACACGCTCTATTTCAATGCGTACACCGAAGACCTGTTCACATGGGACAACGATCTGTCATTTGAGAGAAGGCGCGTTCTGGAACTCAATGCGGATTCGAGGTTCTTCGCCGGCTTGCGCGAACTGGAAATGGAAGTGAAGATCGGGCGGCTGCTGGCGCGCTATACCGATATCAATTTCTACATCGATTACGAACGTCGCGAACCGCCGGATTCTTCCGGCGAACCAGGGGCGCCGCTTCCTCCGGGCGTGACTTTCTTCCGTGAGCGTGAGGAGAACGGCGACCCTCGGCCGATCAAGGCGTCTCGCGGTGAGGAAAATATCTTCATCTGGTGCTTCTTTCTGGCGATCGTCGAGCTGGCGATGGATCCTGAGATCGAGGCTTACCGATGGGTGAAGTACGTTTATATCGATGATCCGATCTCATCCCTTGACGAACAGAACGCCATATCTGTTGCCAATCACCTCGCGCGGCTTTTGACGAGCGGCGAGAATGGTCTGCGTGTAGTCGTCTCGACGCATCACGTTTTGTTCTTCAATGTGTTATGCAATGAGCTCAAGAACAAGGCGCTTCGGCATTTCTTAAAGAATGGTGCGGAGCCCGGTAGCTATATGTTGCTGGATACAACGTCCAAGCCATTCCTCCACCATTTGGCGACGTTAGTTGAGTTGCATGAGGTACAGGCATCCGGAGCGTTGTATACCCATCACTTCAATATGCTGCGTCGTGTGATGGAGCAGACCGCCAACTTCTTTGGACTGGATGACTGGAAAACCTGTGTCAAGGTGGCCGACGTTGATCCCGACCGAACGTTGTATACGCGGATGATCGATCTCATGAGCCACGGTGACTATTCGGTCTATGAGCCGCGGGAAATGATGGAAGAAAACAAGGCGCACTTCCGCATCGTTTTTCGCCGGTTCGTCGCTGGCCATCCGTTCAATCCCACACTGTTCCCGCGGTTGGCTGAGATGGTGGGTGACGTATGAGCGAGTTGATTCTCTATACCAGCGAAGACGGCAAGAGCCGCATCCAGCTCCGCGCCGAGGGCCAGACCGTCTGGCTGACGCAGGCGGAGATGGCGGAGCTGTTCGACGTCACCACCGACAACATCAGCCTGCATCTGAAAAACATCTTTTCAGACAAGGAGTTGGAACCTGAACGAACTACCGAGGAATCCTCGGTGGTTCAGCGGGAGGGCGGGCGGGAGGTGCGTCGGCCGGTCACGCTCTACAACCTCGACGCCATCCTGGCCGTGGGCTACCGCGTGCGCTCGCCGCGCGGCGTGCAGTTCCGCCGCTGGGCTTCCACCGCCCTGAAGGAATACCTGCTCAAGGGCTTCGTCATGGACGACGAGCGCCTGAAGAACCCGGATGGCCGCCCGGACCACTTCGACGAGATGCTGGCGCGCATCCGCGACATCCGTGCCTCGGAAAAGCGCTTCTACCAGAAGGTGCGCGACCTGTTCGCCATGAGCGTGGACTACGACAAGACCGACCGCGCCACGCAGACCTTCTTCGCCACCGTGCAGAACCTGCTGCTCTACGCCGTGACCGGACAGACCGCCGCCGAGCTCATCATGGCCCGCGCCAACCCCGACGATCCGCATTTCGGTCTGCGCGCATGGAGCGGTGGACGGGTGCGCAAGCAGGACATACTGATCGCCAAGAACTACCTCGTCGAAGACGAGATCGACACCCTCAACCGTCTGGTGGTGATCTTCCTGGAAACCGCCGAGTTACGCGCCAAGAACCGCCAGGAGATTCCCATGCGCTTCTGGATGGAGAACGTGGGCCAGATCATCAGTTCCAATGGCTTTCCCTTGCTGGCCAATGCAGGTTCCGTCAGCCACGTACAGATGGAGACGGAAACTAACACGCGGTATCTCGCCTTCGACGAGCAGCGAAAACAGACGGAAGTGCAGGCCGCCGATGCCGCCGACGAGAACGAACTAGCCGCCATCGAAAACAAGATCAAACGACGCTTGAAACCATGACCGAAGACGACCAGAAACAACTCGGCAAGACCCTGTGGGCCATTGCCGACCAGTTGCGCGGCAGCATGAACGCGGACGACTTCCGCGACTACATGCTGTCCTTCCTGTTCCTGCGCTACCTGTCCGATAACTACGAGGTGGCGGCGAAGAAGGAGCTCGGCTCTGATTTCCCGAAGATCGCCAATGGCGAAGCCATCACGCCGCTGCAGTTGTGGTACGAGGAGAACGAGAACGATATTACCGAGTTCGAGCAGCAGATGCGCCGCAAAGTGCATTATGTCATCGAGCCACAGTACCTGTGGGGCAATATCGTCCAGTTGGCGAGGGAACAGAACGGTGATCTGTTGAATACCCTACAGAAGGGATTCAAGTACATCGAGGAGGAGTCATTCGAGAGCCATTTCCAGGGATTATTCTCGGAAATCAACTTGGCCTCGGACAAGCTGGGCAGGAAATATGCCGATCGCAACACCAAACTGTGCTCGGTGATCAGCGAGATCGCCCGCGGCATGTCCTTGTTCTCCACCGACAGCGACACGCTGGGCGATGCCTACGAGTACCTGATCGGCCAGTTCGCGGCCGGTTCCGGCAAGAAGGCCGGCGAGTTCTACACGCCGCAGCAGATCTCCAACATCCTGTCCGCCATCGTCACCCTCGACAGCCAAGAGCCGAAAACAGGCCCGCGCGCGTCGCTTGCCAGCGTGTTCGATTTTGCCTGCGGCTCCGGCTCGCTGCTGCTCAACATCCGCCACCGCATGAAGGAGGCCGGCGGCAGCATCGGCAAGATCTACGGGCAGGAATACAACGTCACCACCTACAACCTGGCGCGCATGAACATGCTGCTGCACGGGGTGAAGGACACCGAGTTCGAGATCTATCACGGCGACACGCTGAAGAATGACTGGGACTGGCTGCGCGAAACCAATCCGGCGAAGAAACCCCGGTTCGACGCCGTGGTCGCCAATCCGCCTTTCAGCTACCGCTGGGAGCCGGGCGAGGCGATGGCGCAGGATTCGCGCTTCAAGAACCACGGCGTGGCGCCCAAGAGCGCGGCCGACTTTGCCTTCCTGCTGCACGGCCTGCATTACCTGAAGGACGACGGCGTGATGGCCATCATCCTGCCGCACGGCGTGCTGTTCCGCGGTGGCAAGGAGGCGGACATCCGTATCAAGCTGCTCCAGGACGGGCACATCGACACAGTGATCGGCTTGCCGCCGAACCTGTTCTATTCCACCGGCATTCCGGTGTGCATCCTGGTGTTGAAGAAATGCAAGAAGCCGGATGACGTGCTGTTCATCAGCGCGGCCAATCATTTCACCAAAGGCAAGCGGCAGAACCAACTGACCGACGAACACATCCAGCGGATCGTCGGCACGTACCAGAACCGGAGCGAGCAAGAACGCTATTCCCGGCGTGTGTCGATGAAAGAGATCGCCGACAATGACTACAACCTCAACATCTCGCGCTACGTCAGCACAGCCGAAGCTGAAAAGGAGGTCGATCTCAAAGCCGTGCGTGCCAATTTGAAGGCGATCGAATCGAAGATCGAGAAGGCGAAGAAGCGCCACAATGCCTTTCTTGCCGAGTTGGGATTGAAACCGTTGCCGTGAAGTTGCAGTCAGGCTGCCGAAGCCTCCCAGTTCAACGGATAATGACCCTTCAAGGTTGCTTGGTGGCTGCCGATGTGTGTAATGAAGTGTGTATCAGAGCCGTCGAAATCCTGAAATACCCTTCAAAATCAAATGGATGATGCAAGCGTGCTCTTGATGATCGACAACTACGACAGCTTCACCTGGAACCTGGTGCAGTACCTGCAATCGCTGGGCGCCGAGGTGAAGGTGGTGCGCAACGACGCGCTGACGGTGGGGGAGATTGAAAAACTCGCGCCGGAACGGATCGTGATTTCGCCGGGCCCCTGCACGCCGAACGAGGCGGGGGTATCGCTGGAGGTGATCGAACGGCTGGGCCGGACCACGCCGATCCTGGGCGTGTGCCTGGGCCACCAGAGCATCGGCCAGGCCTATGGCGGCAAGGTCATCCGGGCAGGACGGATCATGCATGGCAAGACCTCGCATATCCGCCATGAAGGCCGTGGAGTATTCGCAGGCCTGCCGGACGGCTACGAGGCCACCCGCTACCACTCGCTGGTGGTGGAGCGCGGAACCCTGCCGGATGCGCTGGAAATCACCGCCTGGACCGAGAACGAGGATGGCAGTTTTGAGGAGATCATGGGCCTGCGCCACCGCGAGTTCCCGGTGGAAGGCGTGCAGTTCCACCCCGAGTCCATCCTGACCGAGCACGGCCACGCGCTGCTGAAGAACTTCCTGGAGCGTTGAGATGCCGGGTTCCGGAAAGTTGTTCGTCGTGATGCTGGGCGGCACCCACCCGCAGGCGAAAGTCGAACTGCACGACGTGGTCTTCGCCATCGGCGAAAGCCTGCAGGCGGTGTACCCGCAGTTGCGCCGGCAGTGGTTCGGCGAGCCGCGCGGCGCCCACGTGGATTCGTGGCTGGAGGTCGATGGCGTGGACGCTTGGCAGGTCCGCTTCTCCGACACGCCGCCTGCGGAGGGAGCGCCGCGCCTGTTCTTCATCAACCTGGGCGGATACGAGGCCGGCGTCTTCGGCGAATCGCACCGCTACCTGCTGGTGGTCGCGGCGGACAAGGCCGAGGCCAAGCGCAAGGGCAAGCTGCAGGCGGACGCGAGCTGGGACAAGCCGCACACCGATGCGCTGTACGATGTGGACGACTGCATTCCCGTCGATGCGGTGGATGGCCGCCACGTGGTGCTGGTGGAAGGACCGCACCGCGGCGTGGCCTGCCACAGCGACTATCTGGTCATTTCCTGAACCCCTGTTTCGAAGCCGACATGCCCATTACCCCGCAAGAAGCCCTGCAACGGACCATCGAGCATCGCGAGATCTTCCACGACGAAATGGTGTCGCTGATGCGCCAGATCATGCGCGGCGACGTGTCGCCGGTGATGACCGCGGCCATCCTCACCGGTCTGCGGGTGAAGAAGGAGACCATCGGCGAGATCGCCGGCGCGGCTGCGGTGATGCGCGAATTCTCGCGCACGGTGGAGGTGGCCGACCGCACGCATCTGGTGGACATCGTCGGCACCGGCGGCGACGGCTCGCATACCTTCAACATTTCCACCTGTTCGATGTTCGTGGCCGCGGCGGCCGGCGCGCGGGTGGCCAAGCACGGCAACCGCAGCGTCTCGTCCATGTCCGGCAGCGCCGACGTGCTGGAGGCGCTGGGCGCGGCCATCGAGTTGCAGCCGGAGCAGGTGGCAAAGTCCATCGAACAGGCCGGCATCGGCTTCATGTTCGCTCCGGTCCACCATCCGGCGATGAAGGCCGTGGCCCCGGTGCGGCGCGAGATGGGCGTGCGCACGATCTTCAACATCCTGGGGCCGCTGACCAACCCGGCCGGCGCCCCCGGCATCCTGATGGGGGTGTTCCACCCCGACCTGGTCGGCATCCAGGCGCGCGCGCTGCATGAACTCGGGGCCGAGCGCGCGCTGGTGGTCTGGGGCCGCGACGGCATGGACGAACTGTCGCTGGGCGCCGGCACGCTGGTGGGCGAGTTGCGCGATGGCGTGGTGCGTGAGTACGAACTGCATCCGGAGGATTTCGGCATCGCGATGGCGGCCAGCCGCAACCTGCGGGTGGCCGATGCGGCGGAATCCAAAGCGATGCTGCTGGGCGTGCTGGACAACAAGCCCGGGCCGGCCCGCGAGATCGTGGCGCTGAATACGGGCGCGGCGCTGTACGTGGCCGGGGTGGCGGGAAGCATCGAAGAAGGCATTGCGCTGGCTCGCGAGGTCATCGCCAGTGGCCGCGCGCTGGAGAAATTGCACCGCTTCGTCGCCACCACGCAGGCGCTGGCGAAGCAGGGCGGGGTGGCTTGACATGCCGCAGGCCCGTTTTGCCGCGCTGCCCAGGCCGCCTTATTACGCGGTGGTCTTTTCCTCGCAACGCAATGCCGGCGATGCCGGGGACTATGACGCGGTGAGCCGGCGCATGGCGGAGCTTGCCATGCAGCAACCGGGTTATCTGGGCGTGGAGTCCGCGCGCGATCCGGAAGGCTTCGGCATCACCGTGTCCTACTGGGACAGCGAAGACGCGATTCGTGCCTGGCGGCAGCAGATCGAGCACGTGGCGGCGCGCGAGCGCGGACGTCGCGACTGGTATGAAGGCTTTGAAGTGCGCGTGGCTCGGGTGGAGCGTGCATATGGCTGGAGCGATGGCTCCGCGACCACGACGCCGGTCCGCTAAGGGAACGACATGAGCGACATCCTCAACGCCATCCTGGCCCGCAAGGCCGACGAAATCGCCGCGCGCAGCGCGCGCATGCCGTTGTCCGAACTGCAGGCGCGCGCGCGCGATGCCTCGCCGGTGCGCGGCTTCGCCGATGCGCTGAGACAGGCGGTGGCGCGGGGCGAGCCGGCGGTGATTGCCGAAGTGAAGAAGGCCAGTCCGTCCAAGGGTGTGATCCGGCCGGATTTCCGTCCCGACGAGATCGCGATGAGTTACGAGTTCGGCGGCGCGAGTTGCCTTTCCGTGCTCACGGACGTGGATTTCTTCCAGGGCGCGGACCGTTACCTGCAACAGGCCCGCGATGCCTGCACGCTGCCGGTGCTGCGCAAGGACTTCACCATCGACCCTTACCAGGTCCATGAAGCGCGCGCGCTGGGAGCCGACTGCATCCTGCTGATTGCGGCGGCATTGGATGACCGGCGACTCGCCGAACTGGCGGACCTGGCGATGGGACTGGAGATGGACGTGCTGGTGGAAGTGCACGACATCGACGAGCTGGAGCGCGCCTTGCAGGTGCCCGCGCCGCTGGTGGGCATCAACAACCGCAACCTGCGCACGTTCGAAGTCTCGCTGGAGACCACGCTGTCGATGCAGGGTGCGGTGCCGCGCGACCGCTTGCTGGTGACGGAGAGCGGCATCCTGACGCAGGAAGACGTGGCGAAGATGCGCAGCGCCGGGATCGATGCCTTCCTGGTGGGTGAGGCTTTCATGCGCGCCGACGAGCCGGGCGAGGCCTTGCGTCGGCTATTCTTTGCTTCATGAGTGATAGCCCGTATCCCCGGCCGCGGCCGGACGCACCGCTGGTGGTATTCGATTTCGACCATACCCTGTATGACGGTGATTCCGGCGGCCATCTGGTCATGTGGCTGATCCGGCGCAGCGTTTGGCGGACCTTCTTCGCGCTGTTGGCCACGCCCGTGCTGGGCCCGATGGTGGCCTTCCTGCCCACCCGTCGGTACGGGGTGTCCGGTTACATCTGGATAGGCAGCTTCGGCCTGCATGGGCGGCGCGGGTTCGATTCGCTGATAGACCGTTATGTGCTGGAGCACCAGGACGAAATACAGCAGCGGCTGCTGCCGGTGGCGCTGGACGTGTTCCGCCAGCACCGGATGGACGGCGACCGGGTAGTGGTGGCCACGGGGGCGCCGCCTGAACTGGCGCGCGCCATCCTGGCCTTCGTCGCCCACGAGGACGTGCCGGTCATCGGCACGGCGGTCGGGCCCCGCCTGGGGGCGATGGTCGCCACCCGGCATTGCCACAACGAGGAAAAGATGCGGATGCTGCGCGAGCGCGGACATGGCGAAATCGATGTCGCCTATTCGGACAGCAGCGCGGACCTGCCGCTGCTCAGGGCGGCGCGGACGCCGGTGGTGGTCAATCCCAAGCGCGGGCGGATCGAAATGTTCCGGCGCGTGCTGCCGCCGGGCACGCCCATCCTCAACTGGGGCTGCCGCTCGCGGGGCGGGGAGCCGGTGGCGGCAGAAGATTGAGTGTTGCATGTAGGAGCGGCTCTTGGCCGCGATTGGCTTTCCAAGGTGAAGTCCCATCGCGGCCAAGAGCCGCTCCTACAACTCCCGTGTGCTTTCAGCGGGTGCCGAACAGCACCACGGTCTTGCCACGCGCATGCAGGACGTTGTCGGCCTGCAGCTTCTTGAGCACGCGCCCGGCCATCTCGCGCGAGCAGCCCACCAGCCGGGCCAGCTCCTGCCGTGAAATGCGCAACTGGGTGCCCTGGGGGTGGCTCATGGCTTCCGGCTCGCGGGCCAGGTCATGCAGGGTGCGGACGATGCGGTCGGTCACGTCCAGGAAGGCCAGGCGCCCGGCCTTGCGGCTGGTGTCCAGCAGGCGCCGGGACAGTTGCGCGCCGATGGCGTAGAGCAGCTTGGGCGCGTCGGCACTGAGCGAACCGGCGAACAGCTGGTGCAGCCGCTCGTAGCCGATTTCGGCCAGCTCGCATTGGGTGCGGGTACGCAGGATGACCTCGCGCCTGTCGGATTCGATGAACAAACCCATCTCCCCGACGAACTCGCCGGTGCCGAAATAGCCCAGCACCAGCTCGCGGTCGTCGTCTTCCTCGGTAATGATGCTGACCGACCCGCTGACCACGTAGTACAGCGTTCCCGCCGGATCGCCCGGGCGGAATACATCGGCGCGGGCGGGATAGCGGCGCCGGTGGCTGTGCGCCAGGAAGCGCTCGATGGCCAGCGCATCGGGCGCCAGCGGGACGGACGCCATGCGCATGGGGGACGGGGTGGAAGTGCCTGATCTCATTGGGTGGTCTGGGGAATAAACCGGCCAAGCTTAGTCTGAATGCTCGTGGTACGGCAAACGCCTGCGCGCCGGAGCCCGTGGCCGGACATTTCACTGTCACCCGGTTTGTCGCATAATCGCGCCCCACTTCCGCTTCCCCCAGAGGGATTACCGCCGTGGTCAAACCACTGCCTCGCCTGAGGCTGCAGGGCTTCAACAACCTCACCAAGGCGCTGAGCTTCAATATCTACGATGTCTGCTACGCGGTGTCCGAGGACGAGCGCCAGCGCTACATCGAGTACATCGACGAGGAATACAACGCCGACCGGCTGACCCAGATCCTCACCGATGTGGCCGAAATCATTGGCGCCAACATCCTCAACGTGGCCCGCCAGGACTACGATCCGCAGGGTGCCTCGGTGACGATCCTGATTTCCGAGGAGCCGGTGATCGACAAGAAGCTGGCGGGCAAGGAGGTGATCTCCGATGCCGTGGTGGCGCACCTGGACAAGTCGCACATCACCGTGCACACCTATCCGGAGACGCATCCGCAGCACGGCATCGCCACCTTCCGCGCGGACATCGACGTGGCCACCTGCGGCGTGATCTCGCCGCTGAAGGCGCTGAACTACCTGATCGAGAGCTTCGAGTCGGACATCGTCATCGCCGACTACCGGGTGCGCGGGTTCACCCGCGACATCAAGGGCAAGAAGCACTACATCGACCACAAGATCAACTCGATCCAGGACTTCCTGGCCAAGAACATCAAGACCCGCTACGAGATGTTCGACGTCAACGTCTACCAGGAAAACATCTTCCACACCAAGATGCACCTGAAGGACTTCGATCTGGATACTTATCTTTTCGAGGAAAAGGCGCGCAACCTGTCGTTCAAGGAGCGGCTGAAGATCGAGGCGCTGCTCAAGCGCGAGATCGAGGAACTGTTCCACGGGCGCAACCTGGTCGAGTAACGGCCAGGTTGGCGCGTCCATAAACACACAGTGTAGGAGCGGCCCTTGGCCGCGATGGGCTTTCACGGTAAAGCTTCATCGCGGCCAAGGGCCGCTCCTACAGGCGGTAGGCCACGGTCTTCATCAGCTTCGAGGCGGCGGCCATCACGCCCGGAATGGGCGGCGGCAGGATGCGGGCGCCGGCCTGTTCGGCGTGGTCGGCGTGCCGGGCTTCGTCGGCCTTCATCACCTTGATGATCTCGCGGCTGCGCAGGTCGGCCGGCGGCAGGGTTTGCAGGTGTTCGTCCAGGTGGGCTTCCACCTGGCGTTCGGTTTCCACCACGAAGCCCAGGTTCCAGCCGTCGCCGCGCAGCCCGGCCATCACGCCGATGGCGTAGCTGCCGCCGTACCACAGTGGATTGAGCAGGCTGGGGCGGCTGTCCAGTTCCCGCAAGCGGTCGGCGCACCAAGCCAGGTGGTCGGTTTCCTCCTGCGCCGCTTCCAGCAGGTGGCGGCGGGTGGCTTCGTCGCGGGCCACGGCGGCCTGGCCGGAATACAGCGCCTGGGCGCAGACTTCGCCGACATGGTTGATCCGCATCAGGCCGGCGGCATGGCGGCGCTCGGCAGCGTCCAGTTCAAGCTCCGGGGTGGATGCCGCCGGGTTGGGCCGCTGGGCGGGCGGGGTGCCGAAGACGGTTTCCAGCGCCCGCTGGCTTTCCACCAGGAAGCGATCGAGCGGGGTATGCAGGCGGGGTGAGGGGGGCATGGGTTTTCCGGACAGGCCGCTGGGCGGCCGACGGGCAGATTCTCGCCCCGCGGGTGCCCCCTGCCAAGCAGCCCCGCCAGTCCCGGTTCCCCCAACTTGCAAGCAGGAAGCGCGCCGGGTACAATCCCGCTTCTTTTTCCGCAGCTCACATCGCGTGGCAAAGTTCCGCCCTGCCGGAATCCGCCCGACCAACCGAGTTTTTCCATGAAGACTTTTACCGCCAAGTCCGAGACCGTCCAGCGCGACTGGTACCTCGTTGACGCCGCAGGCAAGACCTTGGGTCGCCTGTCCACCGAGCTGGCCCGTCGCCTCCGCGGCAAGCACAAGCCCGTCTACACCCCGCACGTCGATACCGGCGATT
>CAZLSG010000040.1:0-26661 GCA_964562135.1 uncultured Pseudoxanthomonas sp.
CCGGCGTTCCTGCGCGGCAAGGGCGAAGGCTGGGTGACCGCCGAGTACGGCATGCTGCCGCGCGCCACCCACAGCCGCAGCGACCGCGAAGCCGCGCGCGGCAAGCAGGGCGGGCGAACGCTGGAAATCCAGCGCCTGATCGGCCGCGCGCTGCGCGCCTGCGTGGACCGCGGCGCCTTGGGCGAACGCACCATCACCCTGGATTGCGACGTATTGCAGGCCGATGGCGGCACCCGCACCGCCGCCATCACCGGCGCCTACGTGGCGCTGGCGGACGCGGTGAACTGGCTGAAGGCCAGGAACGAGATCAAGCGCGAGCCGATCCACGGCGCCGTGGCCGCGGTGTCGGTGGGCGTCTACCGCGGCGTGCCGGTGCTCGATCTGGACTACGCCGAAGACAGCGACTGCGATACCGACATGAACATCGTGATGAACGATGGCGGCGGTTTCATCGAATTGCAGGGCACCGCCGAAGGCCATGCGTTCCGCCGCGACGAGCTGGATGCGCTGCTGGCATTGGCCGAAAAGGGCATCGGCGAACTGTTCGAGGCGCAGCGCGCGGCGCTGGGTTCCTGATCCGCCTTTTTGTAGGAGCGGCTCTTGGCCGCGATGGATTTTGGCGAATTGGCCGAAAAGCATCGCGGCCAAGGGCCGCTCCTACAGGGTTGATGTTCCGGGTTTTCCATACCACCTCGCCGGAGATAAAACGTTTGAAACTGGTCCTCGCCTCCTCCAACCACGGCAAACTGGACGAACTGCGCGGGCTGCTGGCCGATGCGGGAATCGAACTGGTCGCCCAATCCGACCTGGGCGTGGACGATGCCGACGAGACCGGCAGCACCTTCATCGAGAACGCCCTGATCAAGGCGCGGCATGCCAGCCGCATCACCGGCCTGCCGGCGCTGGCCGACGATTCCGGACTGTGCGTGGATGCGCTGGGAGGCGCACCTGGCCTGCTTTCGGCCCGTTACGCCGGCCGGCACGGCGATGCCGGGGCCAACATCGACAAGCTGCTCGACGTGTTGCATGACATGCCCGACGAACGCCGCGACGCGCACTTCCATTGCGTGCTGGTGCTGCTGCGCCATGCCGACGATCCGCAGCCGCTGATCGTCGAGGGCGAATGGCGTGGCCGCATCCTGCATGAGCGCCGCGGCGACGGCGGGCATGGCTATGACCCGGTGTTCTTCGATCCGCGGCACGGACAGTCCGCTGCCGAGATGACACCCGGACTGAAGAACCGGCTCAGCCATCGGGGCCAAGCATTGGCATTGCTCAAACAGCGCCTCGAACAAGCACTGTAGAAGCAACCCTTCGCCGCGACGGGCTTTCCCGGCAACGCTTCATCGCGGGCAGGACCCGCTCCTACAATAAGCCGATGCCGATGCTGATCCCGCCGCCGCTTTCGCTGTACGTGCACCTGCCCTGGTGCGTGCGCAAGTGCCCGTACTGCGATTTCAACTCGCATCAGGGCAAGGGCGCGTTGCCGTTCGATGGCTATATCGACGCGCTGGTCCGCGACCTGGAATTCGACCTGCCGCTGGTCTGGGGACGCACGGTACACAGCGTGTTCTTCGGCGGCGGCACCCCCAGCCTGTTCCCGCCCGATGCGATCGACCGCTTCCTGCAGGCCGCCGCAGGCCGCCTGCGCTTTGCGCCCGGGCTGGAAATCACCCTGGAAACCAACCCCGGCACCGCCGAGCACGGACGCTTCGACCGTTACCTGGCCGCGGGCGTCAATCGCCTCAGCTTCGGCATCCAGAGCTTCGACGACGGCTGCCTGCAACGGCTGGGACGCATCCACGACAGCGCCGAGGCCGAACGCGCGGTGAAACTGGCCCAGGACGCCGGCTTCGACAACCTCAACCTGGACCTGATGTACGCCTTGCCGGAGCAGACCCTGGCCATGGCCGGGCATGACCTGCAACGCGCCTTCGCCCTGCAGCCGGCCCACATCTCCCACTACCAGCTCACCCTGGAACCGAACACGGTCTTCTTCGCCCGGCCGCCTTCCGGCATTCCCGGCGAGGACGATGCCTGGGACATGCAGGAACATTGCCAGGCCCTGCTGGCGGAAGCCGGCTATGCACAGTACGAAGTCAGCGCCTACGCCCGGCCAGGGCGGCAATGCGCGCACAACCTCAACTACTGGCGCTTCGGCGATTACCTCGGGATCGGCGCCGGCGCGCACGGCAAGATCAGCCTGGGCGCCGGACAACGCATCCTGCGGCGCTGGAAGGTCAAGCATCCCGCCACTTACCTGGAGCGCGCAGGCGCTCCCCAGGCGATCGGTGGCGACGACGACATCGCCCCGGACCAGCGTCCTTTCGAATACATGCTCAACCTGCTGCGCCTGCGCGAAGGCTTCACCCTGGCCGATTTCGAAGCCCGTACCGGACTGGAACGGACCGCCATTGCCATCCCGTTGGCGGAAGCGGCCGCGCGCGGCTGGCTGACGGACACCGGCGAACGGATCCTTCCGACCCCCGCCGGACACCGCTTCGTGAACGATATCGTCGCGCTGTTCATGGAATCTTGATTACCGATCGGGCCGGCCCCCGCCGGGCCGCAGGCCATGCGTGCGGTACTTGATTGCAGTGTCATAATGCGGCCGTTACAGGGGAATCCACCGCATCCATGCCCACGCAGAAGCCTGCCGCGCCCGCTGCTCCACCAGCCAGCCTTGCCAGCGCACCGCTGCCGCCGCGCGTCCGGGCAATCCTGCGCCGCCTGTTCGACACCGCCTCCCGCGACCTGTCGCAGGCGCTGAACAGCACCCTGGTCGAATTCGAACAGCAATTGTTCCGGCTGGCCGAACAGGCGCGCAGCAACAACCGCCAGGCCGAGCATTTCGCCAGCCTGCATTCCTTCCAGCGCAACCGCAACGATTTCGCCCCCCATTTCATGCTGGCGTTCGAAACCGCGCTGGCCGGGATCCGGACCCTGCCGCCCGACCCTGCGCCCGAGCAGGGGGCGCCGCTGGAATACCGCTCGCTGACCCTGGTGGACGATGCCACCATGGACGAGGCGGTCGTGCTGAACGACATCGCACGCCGCCACGAAAGCCGCACCGCCAGCACCCTGCTGTTGAGCGGTCAGCGCTTCGGCGTCCTGGCCGGACGGCCGGCATTCGACAGCGCGCATCTTCCGGTCGGACCGCGCGCGCTGTGCGGAATGCTGAAGGAAGCGGCCGAGTGTTTCGATATCCCCACCGAATCCAAGCTGATGCTGTACCGCGCCTTCGACCATAAAGCGATGGCGGCCTACCACGAATGGCTGGATGCGTTCGACCAACTGCTCTCCGACGAGGGCGTGTTGCCCGGGTTGTTCTTCCGGCCATCGCGCGGACGCGTGATACATCACGATGCCCCCGCTGCGCGCGAACCGAATGCTTCCGGCGCTGCCCGCCCGATGACGGGCTGGCAAGCCCAGCCCGGCGCCTGGCCCGAGCTGGCCCGGGAAATACCGCAGGAATTGGCGGCTGATCCCAACAAGGACGCAAGCGAAGCACCCGCCCCGCCGGTGCCCGCCAAGGATCCACTGTCTGCGGAAGAAGCCTTCTCCCTGTTGCAGGAATTGCTGTCCGTCCGCCGCCAGGGGCAGGCATCGGGCCTGGAGGGCGCGCCCGCACCCAATTCCCGTCCTGCTCCCGACGGTGCCGCGACAGAAGTGACCGGGGCACCCCACGCCGCATCCGCTGTCGTGCCCAGGCCCCTGCCTACCTACGACGTGATCATGGCCCTGCAGACATTGCAGGCGTCTCCCTTCGCAATCCCCGCGACCGCAACAGCCGCCAACGGACAACCGCGGCGACGGCTGAAGGACATACAACAGGCCCTGCTGGCGCAGGCCCGCAGGCAGCACGGTCCACAGGCAACCCTGACCCGCGCCGACTCCGACACCTTCGAGCTGCTGGACATGCTCTACGGTGAAATCGAGCGTGAAGTAAGCTTCAACGCCCCCACGGCGGAACTGCTCACGCAGTTGCAGGTGCCACTGGCACAAGTGGCGCTGCGCGACCGGCAGTTCTTCCTGCGGCCGCAGCATCCGGCCCGCGAACTGCTCAACTCGGTCGCCGAATCCTGCGCCGTCTGGCTGGGCGAAGACGATGCCGATCCGCAGCTGACGCAGAAACTGCAGCAGGCGGTCAACCATGTGGCCACCGAATACAAGGGGGACGAGGCGGTCTTCCAGCAGGCCAACGAGCAGGTCCAGGCGCACCTGGAATCCGCTTCGCGCAAGGCCGAGCTGGCCGAGCGTCGCCACGTCGAAGCCGCGCGCGGCAAGGACCGGCTGGAAACGGCCAAGCAACGCGCCACCAATGCCATCGAAACCGCGCTGCGCGACCGGCAGCCGTCGAAGTTCGTGCAGGCACTGATCCGCCAGGCATGGGCCGACGTGCTGACCCTCACCCAGCTCCGCCAGGGCGAGGATTCGGACAGCTGGCGCGAGCACCTGCAGACCACCGATGCCATCGTGGCCGTCACCTCGTCCGAGCCGGGCGCCAGCCCGGACCCGGCACTTGCCCGGAAAGTGGAAAAGTCCCTGCTGCAGGTCGGCTACCACCAGGACGAGGCCAGCGCCATTGCGGCCCGGCTGTCCAGCGCCCAGGGCGAAGCCGAAAGCGGCGGGGCCTCGCGCACGGAACTCACCGCACGGCTGAAGGCGCGGGCGCACGTCGGCGAGCAGAACGCCGCCCGCAAGCCGTCGCCTGCCCCGCGCAATGCGCGCGAGCAGGAACACTACGATTACCTGCGCACGCTTCCCTTCGGCACTTGGTTCGAATTCACCAAGAACCAGCAGGGCGACGTGGTGCGGAAACGACTGTCCTGGTTCAGTCCCATCACCGACAACGCCCTGTTCGTCAACCAGCGCGGCCAGAAAATCGGCGAGTACTCGCTCGATCACGTGGCAAGGCTGATGGCACAAGGCCAGGCGAGCGTGGTGACCGAAGACAGGGGCCGCTTGATCGACCGCGCATGGACGGCGACCCTGAAGATGCTGCGGGGTCTCGCCGGCAGCCATCCTTCGCACGATGGCCACGCAGGAGCCGGGGCATGAGCCGCGACCTCCGCCGCGCCCCGCGTCGATCGGTGTCGGACCCGGTGCCCGCGCTGGACGTCATGACCGAGCGCATCATCGGGCACCTCAGCAACATCTCCGAATCCGGAATGCTGCTGATCGCCAGCGAACCGGTCGTAGACGAAGCCCTGTACCAGTTGCGCTTCAACCTGCCTGGCGATGGTGGCGGAATCGCCATCGAGGTCGGCGCCCACCTGCTGTGGTCGGCACCCGCCAACACGCCCGGCCAGACCTGGGCAGGCCTGCGGTTCCTGACCATCGACAAAACCGCCCTGTCCTCGCTGCGCAAGTGGATCGGCATGGAAGACCACTCCGCTTGAGCGTCCGCCCATGGGCACGCACGTCGGAACCGGAGCAATGGAAGCCCCGCTCCGCCCACCGCAACGGCAACAACGCGGCAAATGCGGCAAAATCGGCGCTTGTTCTTTCGCCAAGCCCTCGCCATGACCGCCGCCGATATCGCTTCGCTGTACGCCGCCCACCTGGACACGCTGAAACAGCGCGCGGACATCGCCCTGGCCCGCGGCGGCTTCGACCACCTGCTGGTTCCCAGCGGCACCTTGCATTACCAGCTATTCGACGACCGCGATTATCCCTATGCCGTCAACCCGCAATTCAAGGCCTGGCTGCCGCTGACGCGCATGCCCAACAGCTGGCTGGTCCATACGCCGGGCCGCCGGCCCGTGCTCATCTATTGCCAGCCCTTCGATTACTGGCACGCCGTGCCCGATGCCCCCAGCGGCTGGTGGGTGGACCACTTCGACATCCGCGTCATCCGCAAGCCGGATGAAGCGCTGGCGCTGCTGCCCGGGCCCGCCGCGCGCTGCGCCATCCTGGGCGAGGCGCAAAGCGCGCTGGGCGAATACGCGCCGAACAACCCCGAAGCGGTGATCCGCTACCTGGAATACCAGCGCTCGTACAAGACGCCCTACGAAATCGCGCTGATGCGCGAAGCCCAACACCTGGCCGTGCGCGGGCACCGCGCCGCCGAGGCCGCCTTCCGCGAGGGCAAGAGCGAATTCGGCATCCACATGGCGTACTGCGGCGCCGTGGGCCAGGACCTGGGCGAGTTGCCCTACAACAACATCGTGGCGCTCAACGAGCACGCCGCCGTGCTGCATTACACCGAACTGGACCGCCGCGCGCCGGCGCAACCGCGCAGTTTCCTGATCGATGCCGGCGCCAGCGCGCATGGCTATGCCAGCGACATCACCCGCACTTACGCGAAGGAAACCTCCGGCGAATTCCAGGCGCTGATCGACGCGGTGGACGCCGCGCAGCAGCGCATGTGCGCCGGCGTGCGTGCCGGCACGGACTACAAGCAACTGCACATCGATGCCCACCTGACCCTGATGGGCATCCTCAAGGACTTCGGCGTGATCACGGTGTCGCCGGAAACGGCGCTGGCCACCGGCGTCAGCGCGGCCTTCTTCCCGCACGGCCTGGGCCATCCCATCGGGCTGCAGGTGCACGACGTGGCCGGCTTCGCGCAAAGCGATGCCGGCGGCACCATCCCGCGCCCGCCGGGGCACCCCTACCTGCGCATGACCCGGGTACTGGAACCGGGCATGGTGGTCACCATCGAGCCGGGCCTCTACTTCATCGACATGCTGCTGGAGGAAGTGAAGAAGAACGGCCATGCCGGCAGCGTGGACTGGAAGCGCGTGGACGAATTCCGTCCCTATGGCGGCATCCGCATCGAGGATGAAGTGCTGTGCACGGAGGATGCACCCGAAAACCTGACGCGTCCGGCGTTCATGGCCGCAGGCTGATCCGCCTGCCTCCGCGTGACCCTGCTATTGCGGCAGTCGGCAACCCAGCGCGGTCAGCACACCGTGCAACGCCGGCACCTGCATCAGCCACGGTGACGCCAGCGTCACCAACCCCATCGCAAGCACCAGCATGGCGGCCGCAGTGCGCAGGCCTGGCCGCTGCAACCAGCGACCCATGCGCGCGCCTGACCAGGTCAGCGGCAACATCACCGGCAGCGTGGCCAGCCCGAACACCGCCATGGTCAGCGCCGCATCGCGCGCGTTGGCCTGCAACCAGGCCGCGGTCAGCACGCTGAGACTCAACCCGCACGGCAGCCATCCCCACAGCATGCCCAGCCCGAAGCGGCGCCAGCCGTTGTCCGCCGGCAACAACCGGCGTTGCAGCGGTTGCAACCGCTGCCAGATGCGCGCACCGGGCTTGGCGATGAAATTCAGGCGCCCGCGACTGTCCAGCATGCGCAATGCGATGACCACCAGCACCAGCCCCACCCCCATGCGCAGGCCGATGGCCAGCAGGTCCGTGCGCGCCAGCCGCAACAGCCCGCCGCCGAACGCACCGACGATGGCACCGGCCAGCACGTAGCCGCTCACCCGCCCCAGGTTGACCTGCAGCGCATTGGCCCAACCACCCTGTGGATTCATCGCCGAGAAACCGGTGGCGATGCCGCCGCACATCGCCGCGCAATGCACGCCTCCCAGCAGGCCGCTCAACAGGGCGGCCGTCAACACCAGCGTGTCAACCGGCATCGTCCGGCCGGCCGGGTGCCGCGGGCGGGTCGACCACCGGCGGCTTCTCGGTGAGGATGTCGATGGCCGCCGTGTCCATGTCGTCGAACTGGCCGCCCCGCACCGCCCACACGAAGGCCCACACGGCGGCACCCAGCAGGATCAGGCTGATCGGGATCAGTATCAGCAGGATGGTCATGGCGTGGGCGTCCTCCAGGTCAGGCGCAGCGCATTGAGGGTCACGACCAGCGAGGATACCGCCATTCCCAGCGCCGCCACCCACGGCGTGACCAGTCCGGCGGCGGCCAGCGGTATCGCCAGCACATTGTAGGCGGCGGACCAGCCCAGGTTCTGGCGGATGATCCGGCGCGTGCGGCGCGCCAGTTCAACCGCCGCCGGCACCCGCAGCAGCGAGGTGCCCGTCATCACCATGTCCGCGGCGCGCTGCGCCAGCGCGGCACCCTCGCCCACCGCCAGCGACACATCCGCGCCCGCCAGCACCGGCGCATCGTTCAGGCCATCGCCCACCATCGCCACGATCCTGCCTTGCGCCTGCAGTTCGCGCACCCGGGCCAGCTTCTGTTCCGGCGTCTGCCGCCCCTGCGCGTCGTCGATGCCGACCTGCTGCGCGAACCGCCGCACCGAAGCCTCCGCGTCGCCACTGGACAGGCGCACGTCGAGTCCGAGCCCGCGCAATGCGACCACCGCCTGGCGGGCATCGGGACGCTCGGTTTCCTCCAGCCGGAAGCGCGCCACCGCACGTTCGCCATCGCCCAGCCACAGCTGGCCGTCGTCCTCGCTACCGCCGGCAAAATGCGCATGGCCGAATTTCCACACCACCCCGCCCACCCGGCCCTGGATGCCCGCGCCCGGCACCACTTCGACGTCGCGCGCCGGGTGCGGCACCTCCACATGGGTGAAGGCGACGGCGATCGGATGGCCGGTATCGCGTTCCAGCGCGGCGACAATGCCGAGCACGCCGGCTTCGTCATGTCCGGCGGCAAGCACTTCCACCCCGGCCAGCACCGGGCGCGCATCGCTGAGCGTGCCGGTCTTGTCGAACACCACGTCGGTGGCCTGCGCCAGCGTGTCCAGCGCATCGGGGCGGATGGCCAGCACGCCGAGTTTCGCCAGCGTGCCGTGCGCGGCGGCCAGCGCGGCGGGCACCGACAGCGAAAGCGCGCACGGACAACTGATCACCAGCAGCGCCAGGGTCACTTCGAAGGCCCGCGAAGGGTCGTGGATGCGCCAGGCGGCGTACACCAGCACCGCGCACACCAGCAATCCGGCCACGAAGCGGCTGGCGATGCGGTCGGCCACGCGCGCGATCGGTGGCCGGTGCCCCTGCGCTTGGTCGACCAGCCGCGCCAACTGCGAGAGTCGCGTGGCGCTGCCGGTCCCGGTGACCCGGACGCGCGCCGGCCGTTCACGGCACAGCGTGCCCGCATACACGGTGTCGCCCGCCGCCTTGCGGACCGGATGCGATTCGCCGGTCAGCAGCGCTTCCTCGAACACCGCGTCGCTGTCCAGCAACACGCCGTCCGCCGGCACCGATTCGCCCGCGGCCACGCAGGCCACGTCGCCGACGGCCAATGCGCTCAAAGGGATCGACTCGCGATTGTCATCGGCGGTTTCGCGGGTGGCGAACGCGGGGCGCGCACGCGCAAGGGCATCCACCTGCGCGGTGGCCGCGTTGCGCGCGCGCTGCTCCAGCATGCGCGCCGCCAGCAGCAGGAACACGAACATCACCGCCGCGTCGTACCAGACATGCGGACCGCCGCGGATCGTCTCGACCAGGCTGGCGAAATACGCCAGCAGCACGGAGCTGGCGATAAGGGTGTCCATACCCAACTGGCGGTTGCGCAGCTCGCGCCACATGCCGCTCAGGAACGGCCAGCCGGAGTAGAACACCACCGGCGTGCACAGCAGGAAGGTGATCCAGCGGAAGAAATCGCGGGTGGGCACCGGCATGGCGCGGTCGAAGTCCAGGTACAGCGCCTCGGCCATCATCATCGCCTGCATGGCGCCCAGCCCGGCCACGCCCAGCCGCAACAGCCAGCGGTTGCGTTCCTGCCTGCGCGCCTTCTCGCGCGCCTCGCCGCTGGCGAGGTAGGGACGATAACCCAGGGCAACCAGCCGCTGCAGCACGCGCGAAAGCGAAGTCCGCGCCGGATCCCAGCCGATCCGGATGCGCCCGGTCACGGCATTGGCGTTGCTGTCGAACACGCCTTCCTGCGCGCCCAGCGCGCGATCGATCAGCCACGCGCAGGCGGCGCAGTGCATGCCGTCGGTCAGCAGGGTGATTTCGCAACCGCGCTCGGTCTCGCGCGCATGCTCGCGCAGCAGCTCCTCGCGGTCCCACAGCGCCAGATCGACCGGCTCGTTGCCGACCCGCGAAGCCATCGCACTGCGCAGGCGGTAATAGTCGTCCAGGTCGGCATCGCGGATCCATTGCGCGGCGGCGGCGCAGCCCTGGCAACAGAATGCCTTCGTCCGCTCCCCGGATTCAGGAAACACGGGAACGTCCGGCAAGGCCTCGCCACAGTGGTAGCAGCCACCGGCCACCCCGGGAAGCTCCGCCGGACTGTTCACGGCGTCGCTAGCGACGGCCCCAGGCGCGCGGCATGCTGGTCCCTGGGCAGGCGGCCGTGAAGTCGCCATGCCGCACCTTCAGGCGCCAGCCGCAATATCCAGTCATGCGAAGGGTCGAGCGCGGCTTCGGCACGCCAACCGTAGGCGCTGGGCGCCAGCTCATAGGTCCGGTCTTCGGCGGACTGCGCCGGGTGCACCACGGTCAGGCGCAACGGCTGGTCGCGGGCGAATTCGCCACTCGCCGGCAACACTTCGATCACGCCATCCTCGATGCGCGCCACCGCGGTCAGTTTCAGCTTCCTTGCCATGTAGTCCGGCCCCAGGTCCGTGGTCTGGATCTGCGCCACCCGCTGCACATGGTCGATGGCCACGTCGTTGCCGCCGGTGCGCGCGGCGACGATCACCAGGCCGATGCCGGCCACCACGGACAGCAGCGGCAGGCCGATCAACAACCAGGAGACGGGGCTGCGCCAGAAGGAACGTTTGCCGGTCATTCAAAGGGGTCCGAAGAAACTGCTGTCGACGGCCTTGGCCGTGTCGCCGTCGGCACTCTGGATGTTGAAGCGCACTTCATGGCGCCCGGCGACACTGGCCGGCGCGGTAATGATAACCGGCACCGACAGTACCTGCTCGGATTCGGCCTGCACGGTGAGGGTGCCATCGCGCAACTTGATACCCGGGGTCGCCGATTCGATGTCGATCAGGTAGGTGCGCGGCGTCTGGTCCTTGTTGATCAGCTTCAGCGTGTAGGTGTTCTCCACCTGGCCATCGGCCAGCACGCGGTAAAGCGCGTTGCGGTCGCGCAACACCTCGGTGATCAGCACGTCGCGGTTGGTCACGCCCCAGGCCCAGCCCACCATCAACGCCAGCAGCAGCGTGCCGTACACGAGGATGCGCGGACGCAGCACCCGGGTCGACTTGCCGTCGATGGCATTCTGGGTGGAGTAGCGGATCAGTCCGTGCGGGTAGCCCACCTTGTCCATCACCTCGTCGCAGGCGTCGATGCAGGCGCCGCAGGCGATGCACTCGTACTGCAGCCCGTTGCGGATATCGATGCCGGTGGGACAGACCTGCACGCAGATCGTGCAGTCGATGCAATCGCCCAACTGGTCCGGCGCGAATTTCGGCAGCGGCTCCACGGTTTCATCGCCGCCATCCCAGGTGATGGTGCCGCGCGCCTGGATGCGATTGTCCGCGGCGGTCGGATTCTTGCTGGCGCGGAACACATAGTCGTAGGCAAGCGCCTGGTCCAGCAGGCCGCGCGCGCGCTCCAGCACGCTGCCGAGGCCGCGCTTGCGCGGACCGCGCGGTTCGCCGCGCATCGGGTCGTAGGCGATGACCAGCGTGTTGCGGTCGAACATCGCGCTCTGGAAGCGCGCATACGGGCACATGTACTTGCACACCTGCTCGCGCAGGAAGCCGGCGTTGCCCCACGTGGCCAGCGCGTAAAAGAGTATCCAGAACGTTTCCCAGCCGCCCCAGCCGAACGGCGCGCGCGCGGCCAGGTCGACGATGGGAGTGAAAAAGCCCACGAAAGTGAAGCCTGTCCACAACGCGAAAACCAGCCACAGGGCATGCTTGCTGCCCTTGCGCAGGACCTTCTCGCGCGTCCACGGCCCCGCGTCCAGCTTCATGCGCTTGCTGCGGTCCCCTTCGGTCCAGCGCTCCATCCACAGGAACACTTCGGTCCACACCGTCTGCGGGCAGGCATAACCGCAGAACAGCCGTCCGGCCAGCGCGGTGAAGAAGAACAGCGCCATGGCCGCGATGATCAGCAGCAAGGCCAGGAACAGGAAGTCCTGCGGCCAGAAGGTCAGGCCGAACACGTAGAACTTGCGCGCCGGCAGATCGAACAGCACCGCCTGCCGCCCGTCCCAGCGCAGCCACGGGAACACGTAGAACATGCCCAGCAGCCAGAACACCGCCGCCACGCGCAGACGGTTGAAGAGACCCGACACGTCGCGCGGATAGACCTTGCGTTCGCTGACGTAGAACGAATTGCCCTTCTCGTCGACGACGTCCAGCGGAATTTGCTTACTCATGGCTGCCGTCCTGCGCCTCCAGCGCCACACCATGGTGTGGGCGTGGGCCGTTGCGATTGGATTCGGTTGCGTTCATCGGGTGAAGCCTGGCCGCATGGACGGCATTGTGAGCGGATTCCGCCCTGCCTCCAGTCTCCAGGTATCCAAAATTACGTTTCGATATTGTAAGCGACGGATTGCCGCAAGCGGGTGCGCATGGCCTGTGGCTGCCTTCCTACTCCGGGGGCAGAGCGCGGTTGAAACGGCTGGAGGGACGGAGCAGGATCCAGGTGAACAGGCTGGACGATGCCGTGGCCAGCCAGAACATGAAGAAGCCGATGGTGTAACCGAACTCGCGGCTGATCGCGAGATCGGGAAACGTCATGTCGCGCAACACCAGCGGGTCGACGAAAGCAAAGAACACCATCGTCGCCACGCCGGCGGCGAAGAAGCTGGGCCACACGATCGCCCCGACGCGCTGCGCGAGCGGGCGCGGCGGGTGATCGAATCGCGGGCTTGTGAAATCCGTCATTAAGGGGCGTTGGAACCTTCGGCGGCGGCCGCTTTCTGCTCGGTCGCGTGGGACAGGGACCACACATAGGCGGCCACCAGGCGCGAACGGGTTTCACCAAGCAATTCGCGGTGGGCGGGCATGACGCCATGCCGGCCCTTGGCGATCGTATGGTACAGGCTTTCCTTGCTGTCGCCGTACATCCAGTAGTTGTCGGTCAGGTCCGGCGCGCCCAGGTCCGTGTTGCCCTTGCCGTCCACGCCATGGCAGGCCACGCAGACGCCTTCGAACAGCTTCTGCCCGCGCGCCGCCATGTAGTCGTTGCGCAACGCCGCTTCCATGTCCGGCTGCGCCAATGCGCGCACGTAGGCGACCACGTAATCGACCGCATCGGGCCCACCCATTCCGGTCAGCACGTCGCCCCACGGCGTCATCACGCCTTCGCGACCGTCCAGCACGGTTTCGAGCACGCGCTCGGGCGTGCCGCCCCAGTGCCAGATATCGTCGGTCAGGTTGGGATAGCCCACCGCGCCCTGCGCCGCGGAACCGTGGCAGGTGGCGCAGGTATTGCTGAAGATGGAACGGCCCAGCGTGAGTGCACGTTCATCCTGGGCCAGCACGTCGATCGGCTGGCCGGCATACGGACGGAAAGTCTCCTCCAGCGTCTGGTCCCAGCGCGCCTTGTCGGCATCATGCTCGCCTTGCGACGTCCAGTCGCCATACCCGCGGAAGCTGCCCACGCCGAACCACAGCAGGTAGGCCACGCCGAACACGATGGTGATGTAGAACAGGTTGATCCACCAGCGCGGCAACGGCTTGTTGTATTCGGTCAGGTCGCCGTCCCACCAATGGCTGGTGTCTTCCGGCGCGGGATCGCCCGGGCGGCGCTTGGCGGTCCACCACAGCAGCCAGACGCAGCCGACAATGTTCAGCAGCACCAGCAGGACGACATAAATGGTCCATCCGAGGGTCATGGCTTTTGCTCCTCATCTTCGGACAGCGGCAGCCGTGCCGCCGCATCGAAATCTTTCTTGCGTTTGGGGCTCCAGGCCCATATCCATCCCGCGATGAACAGAACCAGCAGGACGGCGGTGACGATGCCGGGAATCATCTGCTTGCCCCCCTTGGTGCATGCCTGCCCAATCCCTGCAGATAGGCGACGACCGCATCGAGTTCGGTCTTCCCGTCCACATCGGCGGGCGCCTGTGCGATTTCCTCGTCGGTGTACGGGTCGCCCAGGGTCCGCAGCGTGCGCATGCGCCTGGCGACGGTCTCTCCATCGACCTTGTTCCTGGACAGCCACGGGTAGGCCGGCATATTGGATTCGGGCACCACGTCGCGCGGATTGATCAGGTGCACGCGGTGCCAGTCATCCGAATAACGGCCGCCCACGCGGGCCAGGTCCGGCCCGGTGCGCTTGCTGCCCCACTGGAATGGCCGGTCGTAGACCGACTCGCCGGCCAGCGAGTAATGGCCGAACCGCTCGGTCTCGAAGCGCAAGGTGCGCACCATCTGCGAATGGCAGTTGTAGCAGCCTTCGCGGATGTAGACATCGCGTCCTGCCACTTCCAGCGCCGGATACGGCTTCATGTCGGGCATCGGCTCGATCGCTTCGGCCTGGTACATCAGCGGCACGATCTCGGCCAGGCCGCCGAAGGAAATCGCCACCGCTATCAGGATGGCCATCAGGCCGATGTTCTTTTCGACTTTTTCGTGTGGATTGTTGCTCATCACGGGTCCTCAGGCGCTGGCTTCGGAGGCATCGGCGGGCGGCAGGACGGGATGTTCGGCCGGCGCCTTCACCACCTGGTAGGTCTTCCACATGTTCCAGGCCATCAGGAACATGCCGGCCAGCACCAGGACGCCGCCAAGCAGCCGCACCAGGTAATACGGATAGGTGGCATTGAGCGACTCGACGAAGCTGTAGGTCAGCGTGCCGTCATCGTTCGTGGCACGCCACATCAGGCCCTGCATCACGCCCGCGATCCACATCGAGGCGATGTAGAACACCACGCCGATGGTGTGCACCCAGAAATGCGTGTCGATCAACTTGACCGAATACATCTCCTTGAGACCCATCAGGCGCGGGTACAGCGCGTAGACGGCGCCGATGGAAATCATCGCCACCCAGCCCAGCGCGCCGGCATGCACGTGGCCCACCGTCCAATCGGTGTAGTGGCTCAGCGAGTTGACCATCTTGATCGACATCATCGGCCCCTCGAAGGTGGCGATCATGTAGAACGAGATCGAGACGATCAGGAACTTGAGGATCGGGTCGGTGCGCAGTTTGTGCCACACGCCCGACAGGGTCATGATGCCGTTGATCGCGCCGCCCCACGAGGGCGCCAGCAGGATCAGCGAGAACACCATGCCCAGCGACTGCGCCCAGTCCGGCAGCGCGGTGTACTGCAGGTGGTGCGGACCGGCCCACATGTAGATGGCGATCAGCGCCCAGAAGTGCACGATCGACAGCCGGTACGAGTACACCGGGCGCCCGGCCTGCTTGGGCACGAAGTAGTACATCATCCCCAGGAAGCCGGCGGTCAGGAAGAAGCCCACCGCATTGTGCCCGTACCACCACTGCACCATGGCGTCGACCGCGCCGCTGTAGACCGGATAGGAATGCAGCGCGCTGCTGGGCAGGGCGATGCTGTTGACGATGTGCAGAAGCGCCACGGCGATGATGAACGCACCGTAGAACCAGTTGGCCACGTAGATGTGCTTGACCCGGCGCTTGACGATGGTGCCGAAGAACAGCACCCCGTAGGCCACCCACACCACCGCGATCAGGATGTCGATCGGCCAGATCAGCTCGGCGTATTCCTTGCCCTGGGTCAGGCCCAGCGGCAGGGTGATGGCCGCCAGCAGGATGACCAGCTGCCAGCCCCAGAACACGAAGGACGCCAGCTTGTCGGAGAGCAGCCGTACGTGCGAAGTGCGCTGGACCACATACAGACTGGTCGCAAACAAGGCGCTGCCCCCGAATGCGAAGATCACCGCATTGGTGTGCAACGGCCGCAGCCGCCCGTAGCCCAGCCACGGAATCTCGAAATTAAGTGCCGGCCAGTACAACTGGGCGGCGATGATCACCCCCACCAGCATGCCTACAATGCCCCAGACGACGGTCATGACCGCGAACTGGCGGACGACCTTGTCGTTATAGGTACCCTGGACGCTCATATGCGACCGCTCCTCAGCCTGATGTCCGGCGCATATTAAGCCAGGCGTCAGGTGACGGTGTTGATCCAGATCAATGACGGTGCCCGGCCCGGACCGGTCATCCGGCCCGGAAACCCCTTGCCTGCCGGCCTTGAAGCCGGATGGCGGGTCAGGCCCGCGCTTCGGCCAGGGCTTCCAGCCGCTTGCGGTCCAACAGCTTGATCCGCTGCGGGTCGTCCGTGGCGATGACCCCGTCCTGCCGCAACTTGGTGAAACTGCGGCTCACCGTTTCCACCGTCAGGCCCAGGTAGTCGGCGATGTCCGCGCGGGTCATGGGCAGGACCACCTGGCCATCGGCATAGCCCTGCCGCTGGCGGCGCGCGGCCATGTCCAGCAGGAACCCGGCCAGGCGCTCCACCGGCGTCATCCGCGCCAGCGACATCAGGTTGCCGCGGGTGGCGTCCAACTCCACGCAGGCCCGTTCCAGCAACTCGTGCTCCAGCGCCGGGAAACGCTGGCACAACTCGCGCATGTCCTTCATCGAAAAGGCGCACAGGATGCTGTCGGTGATGGCTTCGATGGAATGCCTGTAGTGCGCGGCGCCACTGAAGCCGATGAAATCGCCCGGCATCAGGAACCCGGCCACCAGGCGGCGGCCATCGGGCAACAGCCGGATCCGGCGCAAGGCCCCCGAGGTAACCGTGAACACCCCGCGGCGCGGCTCGCCTTCGCGCACCAGCATGGCGCCGGGGCCCAGCGTGAGATGGTCCGAACGCCCCTCCAGGGCCTGCATCTCCTGGGCCGGCAGGGCCGCGCACATCGCCAGGTGCCGGATCGAGCAGGCGGTACAGTTGGCGGACTTGTCGCGGCCGGACCTGTGACCAGCGGAACAGTGCCCCGCATCGGCCCCCCGCAAGGCGACCGGACGGAAATCACGCATGTTGGTCATGAGCGGGCCGCTCCGTGCATATGCATGCGCACATGATACCCCCCCGCCACGCGGCAGCTGAACCGGGACCCACCCGCCTGCGACCAATCGACGAGGGCCGGGCACGTTTTTCCCCGCCCGGAGCCAGGATCGGTTACAGTGCGCCCCGTTTGCCGGCCCGTCCGTTTCCCTTAATGGTCCGCCGCTGCCCGATCCCTGGCTGATCCGGTAGCCGCCCCGCTCCGACGCCTCTGCCGCGCAAACACCGGAACCGCCCTGGGTGGTGTCCGTCCCCCTTTCTCGCGGCGCGGTTCATCGGGAACGCTTCGAGTTACACCTGATGGCCCCTGACCGGCAGCCCGCGCATTCCCGCGCGGACTTCGCATGCTCGGCGGCCCTCGATACCGGAGCTTCGCCAACATGTCTTTCGAAAACCTCGGGCTGATGCCCCCCCTGCTGCGCGCCCTCAACGAACAGGGCTACCAGACCCCCACCCCCGTCCAGCTGCAGGCCATCCCGCTGGTCCTGGAAGGCCACGACCTGCTGGCCGGCGCCCAGACCGGCACCGGCAAGACCGCCGCGTTCGGCCTGCCGCTGATCCAGTACCTGGCCACCACCCCGCAGGAAGTGCAACGCGGGCCGCGCAAGCCGCGCGCGCTGATCCTGACCCCGACCCGCGAACTGGCCGTGCAGGTGCACGAAAGCCTGCGCGACTACGGCAAATACGTCCGCATCCCCAGCACCACCATCTACGGCGGCGTCGGCATGGGCAACCAGCTTGACGCGCTGCGTCGCGGCGTGGACCTGGTGATCGCCTGCCCGGGCCGCCTGATCGACCACATGGAACGCCGCAGCATCGACCTGTCCGGCATCGAGGTGCTGATACTGGACGAAGCCGACCGCATGCTGGACATGGGTTTCCTGCCCTCCATCAAGCGCATCCTGGCCAAGTTGCCGCGCCAGAACCGGCAGACCCTGCTGTTCTCCGCCACCTTCGCCGATCCGATCCGCGAACTGGCGCTGGAATTCATGCGCGAGCCGAAGCAGATCCAGGTGACCCCGCGCAACACCGTGGCCGAAACCATCACCCACCGCGTGCATCCGGTCGACGGCAGCCGCAAGCGCGACCTGCTGCTGCACCTGCTGGCTCAGGACAGCCGCTCGCAGACACTGGTCTTCGCCCGCACCAAGCACGGCAGCGACAAGCTGGCCACGTTCCTGGAGAAGAGCGGGGTCAAGACCGCCGCGATCCACGGCAACAAGTCGCAGGGCGCCCGCCAGCGCGCGCTCAACGACTTCAAGGCCGGGCGCATCAACGTGCTGGTCGCCACCGACATCGCCGCGCGCGGCATCGACATCGACCAGCTGCCGCAGGTGATCAACTTCGACCTGCCGATGGTGGCCGAGGACTACGTGCACCGCATCGGCCGCACCGGCCGCAACGGCTCCACGGGCCAGGCGATCTCGCTGGTGGCGCAGGACGAAGCCAAGTACCTGCGCGCCATCGTGCGCATGCTGGGCCGCGATGTGGAACTGCGCGACGTGCCCGGCTTCGAGCCGCAGACGCCGATCCGCTGGGGCAACAGCGCCCCCGGCAAGGCCGAAGCGCCGGGCGGCCAGCACGCGCCGCGCAAGCACGCACGCCGCCCGCACGGCGAAGCGCCGCGCCACGCCCACGCCGGCCCCAAGAAACATGGCGGCCAGCGCGACGGCGCCCGCCAGCACGCTGGCGGCGCGCGGCATGGCCAGGGCAACGCACGGCGTCACAGCGGCGCCTGATTGCCGGCAGGCCTGCATGATGGCGCCGGCCGCACCGGCGCCAATTCCATGCCTGCCGCGTGAAGGCCCCGCCTGCCCGCGCAACGGCATCGATTACCTTTTCCTTGCCCGCAACCGATAATCCGCCCCATGGACATCTTCAAGGTTTTCACCCTGGAAGCCGCGCACCGGCTGCCCAACGTGCCCGAGGGCCACAAGTGCGCGCGACTGCACGGACATTCGTTCCGCGTGGAAATACACGTCTCGGGCGAACTGGACCCGCACACCGGCTGGGTGATGGATTACGCCGACATCAAGCAGGCCTTCCAGCCGCTGTATGCGCAACTGGACCATCACTGCCTCAACGACATCACCGGACTGGAGAACCCCACCAGCGAGCGCCTGGCGGTGTGGATATGGGAACACCTGAAACCCGGCCTGCCCGCCCTGAGCGAAGTCGTGGTGCACGAGACCTGCACCTCCGGCTGTCGTTACCGGGGCTGATGCGGCAAGCCGGTCCCGCCGTTTATATGAATGAAATATAAATGTAAGCGGAGTTATGTTGCATCGCAACAAGAAGGGGGTTATTGTGCATCGCAACACAAACCCCTCTTTGATGGAGCAGTCCCATGTCCGCCCAGTTCACCGAACAGCTTTCCACCCTGACTTCCCAGTTCTCGGCCGCCGCCGCGCGCGCCAACCGCCTGGCCCTGGAAAATGCCGAGACCGTGTTCGGCGTCCAGCTGCGCACCTTCGAAAAGAACCTCAGCGCCACCAGCGACTACTTCGGCGAGCTGAGCTCGGCCAATGGCCTGGATTCGCTGAAGACCCTGCTGCCGAAGGGCCTGCAGGTCGCCAAGGACAACACCGAGCGCGCCGTGGCCGCTGGCCAGGAAGTGTTCGGCATCACCCTGAAGACCTCCGAAGCCCTCGGCCAGCTGGCCAAGGGCCAGTTCGAAGCCGTGACCGACAGCGCCCAGGCGGCTGTCAGCAAGGCCACCAAGGCTGCCAAGGCTCGCTGAACCACCCGTTTCACCGTCTGTGTTGCGCGGCCCCCCTCCCTCCGCGCACCCAGCCCGACAGTGTTCGCGCACTGTCGGGTTTTTTTATGCGCGCATGGAAATGAAACCGGCCAACTCCGCCGGGTCCGGGGCCGCACGATAGGGCAGCCGCCCCCAGCAAGGCGCGGCGATGCGTGCCGACAGCAGCGCGAAATTCCCGTCCCTGCACGCCATGTCCGGATCCACCTCACTGGCAATCCAGCCCACCAGTTGCGCGCCGTCGGCGGCAATGGCACGCGCCGTCAGTCGCGCATGGTTGATGCAGCCCAGCCGCAGGCCAACCACCATTACCACCGGCAATCCCAGACTACGTACCAGGTCCGGCTGGTCCAGCGTGGCTGAAAGCGGCGCTGCCCAGCCGCCCACGCCTTCCACCACCACCGCATCGGCCTGCACGGCCAGACGCCGGAATGCCGATTCGATGATGGCCGGATCAATATCCACGCCCGCGTCATGCGCCGCGATTTCCGGCGCCAGCGGCAATGGCAGGGCGTACGGATTGAGATCTTCGTAGGCCGGTTGCGGCGCGCTTGCCTCCAGCAACGCCAGCGCATCCGCATTGCGCCAGCCCGCTTCGGTTTCCACGCAGCCACTGGCCACCGGCTTCATCCCCGCCACCCGCAACCCACGGTGGCGCAGGGCATGCAACAACGCGCATGAAGCCACGGTCTTGCCGGCGTCGGTATCGGTGGCGGTGATGTAAACGTGCATCTGGACTCCCGGAAAGCAAGGCCGTCATGCCATGCGCCGCTTCACTGGCCACAACAACGCTTGCGCTAGACTGCTGGCATGTTCGCTTCCACGTCATTATCGGGCAGCAAGCCCGAGCAGTACGCCCAGTTGCTGGCCCAGGCGCATGCGCTGCTGCATGGCGAGCCTGACCGCATCGCCAACGCGGCCAACCTTTCGGCGCTGGTCCATCACACGCTGCCGGACCTCAACTGGACGGGTTTCTATTTCTTCGACGGGCGTGAACTGGTGGTGGGCCCCTTCCAGGGCCTGCCGGCCTGCGTGCGCATTCCGCTGGACAAGGGCGTCTGCGGCGCCGCCGCGCGCATCCGCCAGACCCAGCGCGTGGCCGACGTGCATGCTTTCCCGGGACACATCGCCTGCGATGCGGCGTCGCGCTCGGAACTGGTGGTGCCACTGGTTCGCGATGGCCAGCTGATCGGCGTATTCGATCTGGACAGCCCGCGACCGGATCGCTTCGACGAGGACGACCAGCAAGGCCTGGAAGCCATTGCGCGCGCATTCGTCGAGTCGTTGCCATGACCGCCGCCAAGCTTCGCAACATCGGGCCGAAATCCGCCGCCTGGCTGCGCCAGGTGGGCCTGCGCACGCGCGAGGACCTGGAAAGCGTCGGTGCCGTGCAAGCCTTCGTCCGGGTCAAGCGCGCCGGCTTCAAGCCCAGCCTCAACCTGCTCTACTCACTGGAAGGCGCGCTGGCGGACTGCCACTGGCAGGAGATTCCGGAGGCGCGCCGCCAGGCATTGCTGCAGGCCTGCGAAGAAGCCGTCGCGCAACTGCCCGCCCCGCGCGGACGGCCAGCCGCCGCACCGGTGTTCACCCGCAACGGTGACGAAGAAGGTGATGCATCGGCCGCGTTCGATGCTTCCGGGCCGGACGCCGGCCCCGGCGACGACTGAGCACGCCGTCCGGGCCTCCGGCCGCATCGCGTATACTTGCGCCGCTTCATGGTGACCTGAGGGCATGCGCCCGAAGGTTGAAACGGGAAGCCGGTGAGTCACACGACGATTCCGGCGCTGCCCCCGCAACGGTAAGCGAGACGCGCTGACGACATCCGCCACTGTGCCCAGGCATGGGAAGGCGTCGCAGCCGGAGTGCACATACTCCTGATCGCAAGCCCGGAGACCGGCCACGAAGACGACTGGTTGTGATGCGGCGGGCGTCACGGCGGCGGACCGCGCCACGTGCCGGCCCCTCGCATTTCGTCCCCTGCGCGCAACTCCACCCACCGTCATGCGTACGGGTCGTGCGCGATGGAGATGCCTGCCATGCAATCCCGGATTCCCGTTTTCAAGCCGCTCGCGCTGTGCATCGCGCTGGGCCTGTCCCCCGTCCTCGCGCAAGCGCAGAGCGACGCCACCGAGCTGGACGAAGTCATCGTCACCGGCACGCGCATGGAACTGTCGCTGGAAGACGGCCTGCTGCCGGTAGAGGTGATCGACCGCGCCGCCATCGAGCGCAGCCAGGCGCGTTCGCTGCCCGACCTGCTCACGGGCCGCGCCGGCATCAACATCGGCAACCAGGGCGGCAAGGGCAAGCTGACCAGCGTGTTCCTGCGCGGCACCGAGGCCGACCATGTGCTGGTGCTGGTGGACGGCATCCGCATCGGCTCGGCCACCGCCGGCCTGGCGATGTTCCAGGACCTCCCGGTGGACCAGATCGAACGCATCGAGATCGTGCGCGGCCCGCGCTCCAGCCTGTACGGCTCGGAAGCCATCGGCGGCGTGATCCAGATCTTCACCCGCTCCGGCGGCGAAGGCTTCCAGCGCCATCTGCGCATCGGTGGCGGCAGCAATAATCTTCGCGAGGCGAGCGCGGGTTTCGGCAACCGCGGCGAACGCGGCTGGATCGGCGCCGAGGCGGCCTACCAGCAGACGGATGGCATCAATGCCTGCAATGGTTCCGCAACCCTGTTCCAGGGCTGCTTCGCCGACGAACCGGACCTGGACGGCTACCGCAACGTGTCCGTATCGCTGCGCGGCGGCTTCCGCTTCACCGATGCGCTGACGCTGCAGGGCCATTTCCTCAACGCCGATGCGCGCAACGAATTCGACGGCACCATCTTTGGAGGCAACGAGGCGGAGAACACCCAGCGCGTGTTCGGCAGCCGACTGGACTGGAGGGCTTCCGAACGCATCAACGTGACCGCGCAGGCCGGACGCGCCTACGACAAATCGGACAACTATTTCGCCGACGAGAGCACCGGCACGCGCACCTTCGTCAGCACCTTCGACACCCGTCGCGATACCGCTTCGGCGCAGGCGGATTTCGCCGTGGCCGAAGGCCAGCGCCTGGCCGTGGGTGCGGACTGGCAGCGCGATGCGGTGGAAAGCAATACCGCCTTCGACGTGACCGACCGCGACAACAGCGCCGGATTCATCGAATACCTGGGCACCTTCGGCGCCCATCGGCTGCAGGCCAGCCTGCGCCATGACGACAACGAACAGTTCGGCGGCCATACCACCGGCGGCCTCGGCTGGGGCATGGACATCGGGCGCGATCTCCGCCTCAACGCGAACTACGCCACCGGCTTCCGTGCGCCCAGCTTCAACGATCTGTACTTCCCGTTCTCCGGCAATCCGGACCTGCTGCCGGAAGCCTCGAAAAGCTTCAATCTGGGCGCATCGCAGGCGCGCGGTCGCTGGCACTGGAGCTTCAATGCCTACGAAACCCGCGTCGACGACCTGATCGCACTGGATGCCGTGTGGATGCCCGGCAACATCGAGGAAGCCCGCATCCGCGGCGCCGAAGCCACGTTCGGCACCGAGATCGCCGGCTGGGAACTGTCCACCCAGCTCAGCCATACCGACCCGCGCAACCGCAGCGCCGGCCCCAACCACGGCAACCTGCTGCCGCGCCGCGCCCGCAACACCGGACGGATCGACGTGGACCGCGCTTTCGGCGCTTTCCGTTTCGGCACTACCGTCAACGGCGCCAGCCACCGCTACGACAACGCCGCCAACAGCGTGCGCCTGTCCGGCTACGGCACCGTGGATCTGCGCCTGGAATACGCCGTGCACCGCGACTGGACCCTGCAGGCGCGCGCCACCAACGTATTCGACCGCGACTACGAAACCGTGGCCTGGTACAACCAGCCCGGCCGCGAATACGGCTTCGCGCTGCGCTACCAGGCGGCGGACTGACCGGCGATGTCCATGCATGGCGGGAACCCCCTGCCATGCATAGCCCATTGCGATGATGCGTTCCATCCGCGGGATTGAATGCAGCAAGGTACGGCACTACACCTGATGGTGACTTTTCGAGGATTGCCCCATGAGCACCGAATCGCACGCCACCATCGTCCCGGCCGACCCGGCCAAACTGTTGCGCACCCTGTGCAACCACTGGCGGCACAAGTTCGAGATCCAGCGCCCGGACGACGCCCACGCGTACATCCCGTTCGGTGAATTCGGCGAAGCCTGGTTCGCCGTGGAAGCAAATCGTCTGGATATCCGCATTGCGCAGCCGGACAATGCCCAGCGTGAGCGCCTCCAGGAAGTGATGGAAATCCATCTGCGCCGCTTCGAGCGGAACGAGGCGCTGGCCTTCGAGTGGCGCGGGACGGCGTAACCGCCTCCCCCGGAACGGCCTGCGCCGCACCGCTCAATGCAGCGGAAACTCCACCTCGACATCCACGCTCGAACGCTTGCCCAAAGCCTCGCGGTGCGCGTCGAGGAAACGTGAAGCGGCGGCGCGGCCGAGGCCATGCAGGGTTTCGAGGAAGGCCATGTCCACCTTCAGCTTGCTCGATGAGGGCAATGCGGCCAGATCGACGTCGTCGGCGATCATGTGCAGTCGCAGTTCCCGGTAACGCCCGCGCGCCAGTTCGCCCTTGCGCAGCAGCCGGTTGACGAAGGCGATCGCGCGCAACTCGCCGATCAGGCTGGCATTGAAGGTGATCTCGTTGACCCGGTCCATGATGTCGGGGCTCCGGCGCGGCGTGCCTTCGCGGTGCGCCGGATTGATCCGGACCACGACGATGTCGCAGTCTCCCGCCTGTTCGACCAGCGAATACAGCGACGGATTGCTGCTGTAGCCGCCGTCCCAGTACGGCTCGCCATCGATCTCCACGGCCTGGAACAGGAACGGCAGGCAGGCCGACGCCAGCAAGGCGTCGAGGCCCAGTTCCTCGCCGCGGAATACCCGTGGCAGGCCGCTCTGCACGGCGGTCGCGGTGACGAACAGCCGGACCGGCCCTTCCCGAAGCGCCGTCAGGTCGACATGGCGGGAAAGCACCTCGCGCAGCGGATTGAGGTTGAGCGGGTTGAATTCGTACGGGCTCAGCGTGCGCAGGAAGCTGCTGCCCCAGTCGTAGCCGGGCAATGCGTCGAAGCCCAGCGTCGCGGCCTGCCCGTTGGACAGCGGAAGCAGCGAGAACAATGCGCCGGTACGGCCCACGTCGCGCCAGAACGCGGACAGCGCCTCGCGCGCGCCATCGTGCCCGCCGCGCACCCAGCCGCTCGCCAGCACCGCGGCGTTCAGCGCGCCCGCGCTGGTGCCGGAAATCGCATCGATATCCAAGTCTTCTTCTTCGAGCAGGCGGTCCAGCACGCCCCAGGTGAACGCGCCGTGCGATCCGCCGCCCTGCAAGGCAAGCCGGAGCCTTCCGTTCCAGGAAGGTGGCGGAACAGCGACCGCAGGCGCGTCTTCGGTCCGGCTTTCCGTCTTGGCCGCGACTTCCTGCTTGCCGGAAACGTGTTCCACATGAGCACTCGGAGCCGCATTGGCGGGCTGATGCTCGCCATCCTCATCCCCGGACAATCGCGACGATGTTTCCGCCGCCATGTCCGCGGATGGATGCGCCCGCCTGCGCTTCCACCATGCAAGCAACTGCTCCAATAGCGACATCGCACCTTGCCTCCAGGAAGTTCCCCTCCCCCATTCAGCATTCGCAAGAAAGTGGAACCGCGCGGCCAGGGTCCACCATGAAGGGTTATAAACGGCTGGAGTCGATTAAGCGAGCGGTCCGTCGCGGAGATAACAACATAGGGACCAGGTATCCACCCCTCAGGGAGCTACGACGGGCGGACTGTCGGGTAATTACTCAACTTGTACACACATGGATTAATTGGCTGCGCCCCCTTTATTAAAAGGGCGGGGAAACCTCAGCCTCCGCTACCTTTTAGCGAAACCTAAAGTAGTTATAAAAACATATCTTATTATTAAATACAGTATAAAAGTAAATAATATCAACACCAATATATTGATTCCAATAAAATACCAAAAGAGAGGAGTTGCAATAAGTATAATTAATAACCCCTCTCTTGCGCGAACTCGCATGAGAACAAGAGATATAAAATAAATAGCACCAAATAGATATAAATTCCACTTAATAACATTTATTAGAAATAAATATGAAATGCCTTCATCTTCTGAAGGTGAATCTATCTCCGCCAAGTGATCCTCACGAACCAGAACTCCATCCAGGGAATCTCCCGAAGATGCCAATCTTCGCAATTCCTCCGCCCTGTCTTTGAACCCATCCGGATCTTTTGGAACCCCTATATGAGCACCAACAATAATCGTCAATACAATCGGAATTAATATTGAAAAAAGTGCTGTAATTATATTATTAATAGTCACTTATATCACCTATAAATCAATATCATAAATAACCCTGCCAACCTCCCCTCTTGGGGAAATATCAAGCTTCCAATACCTCTCAGACGTCCAAATAGTTCCATGTCCGCCATAAATCTCACTGCTAGGATGATAAACTCCACCTGAATAAGATTGGAATACATGCTTATATCCAACCTGATACTCCAAAGCATTAAACCCTATTTGCTTCGCATATCGTATATCAGGAATAAATAATTTAGACAGGGGATTTATTTTTAATGGGGCTGTTATAATAGACGTCGGGAGAAGTTTCCATTGATTCTCTGAAACATTATTCCATTTAATTTCTTGCTTGCCTGTAAACCTCTCTTGTCTTTCCCATGTCTCTCCTGCAGACCTTTTCCCATCAGCACTGACTTCCCTTTCTGGCAGCTTGGGAAGATCTTTAAACGAATTAACTGTTTTTTCACCCTCCCTGCCACTCGATGGGTTCACCTGAATGGTTGAAACATTATTCCCCGCACCTCCTCCACAGATACGGGTGCCCGTCTGCGGCCCGCCCGGGCATCGCCCATCCGGATCAATGTACTTGTAAGGGTTACTGTTCGCATACCGATACGGGTTGAAATGCCCAACTGGGTCGCTATACGCCGTCACCGGATCGACGGACAGGAACACCCCCAGCACCGGGTCCATGTACCGCTCCTGCATGTACGTCAGCCCCGTGGCCGCATCCATCACA
>CAZLSG010000041.1:0-24626 GCA_964562135.1 uncultured Pseudoxanthomonas sp.
GCGCCCGGAATGGCAGCGGCTTCCCCCGCCATCGAGCCGATGTGTATCCAGGTGATCGGCAAGCTGCGATCCGCACGTTGCTTGAGTACGGTCTCCATGACGCGCACCGCACTCTCCCCCCAGACGAAATCGAGCACGACATCCACCTCGCGAGCGAGGGCACCCAATCGGGCATCCCCCAGCGGCACGATCTCCGTGGCGCCAAGCGCGGGCAGCTTCGAGAGCTTCTGTTCGTCGCGACCTGCGGCGATGACCTGCGATGCGCCCAGGTGCCGGGCGATCTGCACGGCCATGCTTCCTGAGCTTCCGGTGGCACCGAGAATGAGCACCTTCTGCCCGCTCTGAAACGGCACGCGGCAACGCAGCGCGAGCCAGGACGCCATCGCGGGATTCATCGCGCCGGCAACGGTGACGGCGTCGCTGTCGAGCGGAAGTTCGATGCTGTGGTCGAGTTCAATCACCGTCCTGTCAGCCATCGTGCCGATCTGCCCGGGACCCTGCACGAAGTAGCGCAATTTGCCGTCGGTACCGCGCCCGACGCCATCGATGCCGGGGACGAGCGGCAGCCCCCCGCTGCTGGAGTAATGAACGCCTGAAGCCTGGCCGCGAGTGACGTGATGCAGGCCGGCCGCGAGCACTTCGACGAGCATTTCTCCCGGCCCTTTGGGCGCGGGATCGGCGTAGTCGCCGTAGTGCGGCGGTTGGTCGAACGAGGCAATGACAGCAGCTTTCATGGGGTTCTCCTTCGGTGGGCACGCAGGCCATAAAGTTCGTAGTACGATTCATTATTGATACGTATTACGAACTATGTCAAGATAGAACCATGACGAAAGAGAAAAAATCCGTGAAGCAAGCCCCTGCGTCCGACGACGGGCTGGCCGATGCACTTGTGACGACCGCCTTTGTCACGATGGCCGTGATCAACAAGATTGGCGCCGAGAACGATTTGTCCCTCTCGCTGATTCGCGTCCTGGGCATCCTGTGGGATCGGCGCCCGCGGATGACCGAACTCGCCGACTACCTCGGCCTGGAGAAGCAGACGATGTCAGGGCTTATCGCCCGAGCAGAAAAGAGGGGGCTAGTGGCGCGAGCGCCGAACGAAGAAGATGGAAGGGCGACAGACGTTTTCCTGACGAGCGACGGTGCCAAACTCGTCAAGCAGTTGCGTGTCCAAGTGCAGCAGGCACTGGCCCCAATCATCGAACAGCTGAGCGCGTCAGATCAGCAGCACCTTCAGAAGTTGCTTCAGCGCATGCTTGAAAATCGGAAGGGTTGATAACGAAATAGCGACCGACGTCCCCCCGCTTTCAGTAGCGGTCTGATCTGGAGTCCGGGTTCACTGTACTGCCGGACAAGGCGGGACGAGAGCTTGCAACGATGTTGAATCTCACCATGCGTTAGTCGCTTCGGGCCGAGTCGGCTGCTGCACAACTTCTTGAGGCGCAACATCACCACAGTCCGCTGTCATCTGGGGTTGATTGTCAGGGGATTAGGGATGTTTATCGGGGGTAACAACATCGGTCTCCTAGCCTAGCCAGCCAGTTCAGATCGTCCCCGCCGTGTCGTATCATCCCCTTTCCGCAGGGACACACAGGGCCGGGGGGGGGCGGCGGACGTCGACAGCATCAATACCCATTGGAAGTGCGTGGCTGCGAAAGCGGCCCCCCCGGTGATTGCTCACGCCAAGCCCCAGCCATGGCCGGTGGACACCGTCGATCAGGTTTGTGTTCTCGCGGACGTCTTGAGCGGCGTCCAAGGGTCGCTCTCAATTGATGAGATCGCCGTCAGCTTTACTGCCCATGGCCCGTGAAAAGGCGCCTGCC
Organism: uncultured Pseudoxanthomonas sp.; assembly: GCA_964562135.1. Taxonomy (GTDB): domain Bacteria; phylum Pseudomonadota; class Gammaproteobacteria; order Xanthomonadales; family Xanthomonadaceae; genus Pseudoxanthomonas_A. The sequence goes on from CAZLSG010000041.1 coordinate 1,824, forward strand.
CAAGCTCCTGGAAATCTTGGTGTCCCTCGGACGGGCCCGAGAAACGGACGGATGATTCACTGCCAGACAGGCAAAAGCATTGCTTCAGTGCTCAAGCGAGACTGACGGATGGCGAGATGAATGACGAAGTAATCGCACCACTGTTCGATCGGCTGCCGGAGTACATTTTTCGTCCACTCGGTGTGGCTAACAGCCGCCACTACTGGGATGTGCTGTCGCGAGTGATGTCGACGCTTTGGGGGGACGACGGACGGGCCCCGGGGGAGGAAGTGGCCAAGACTGTGGTGGTCCGGGTGATCGAATCCTGCATCGTGGCCGATGACCCCTGGGATGGCGAGCTGCAGACCCCGGTCGGCGTGCTCAGCCACAACGTATTCAGGACGCTGTCCGAGGCGGGTTGGTTCTCGGTGCGACGCCGTGGCGTAGTCGACATGGTCACCGTGAAGCCGCGGATCGGCATGCTGTTCACCATGCTCAGCGAGTTCGCGCGGCAGGAGCCTGAGTACATTGGTGGACAGGTGCGTTCGATCCTGCTCAACCTGAGCTCGATCACCGAGGACAGCACCGATCCCAACGCCTGCAGCGCGTACCAGACCGCCGCAAAGCAGGCCAGGCAGTGCATGGCGCACATCGTCAACACCGGATGCAGGGTGCAGGACCTGATGGATGGTCTGGTGGAGCTGGAGTCGGCACGCGACTTTGTCCACGGATTCTTCAGCGACTTCGTCGAGCGGGTCTACATTGCCGACTACAGCGAATTGCGGACTCGCAACCACCCGCTGCAGTACCGCGGCCAGATCATCGAGAAGACCTACGCGCTACAGGATGACGAGGCTTCGCGCGAGCGCTTGGTCAGCTGGTATGTCGAGCACATCGGCAAAGGCGATCGGGAACGTGGGGAAGCCGCCTATCGACGTGATACGAGCCAGCTGCTGCGCCTGAACAATATCGAGGATCACCTCGCCCGTCTGGACGAGGAGATCAGCATTGCCAACCAGCGGGCCCTGGCGCTGATCGAGTACAAACTCCGCGCTCCGAAGCAGTTGGACAAGCTGATCAGCCGGGCCTGCACCGCGTTGGCAGGCATGGAAGAGGATCACTCAGCCCTGCCGGGCGACGCCGGCGGCGTGCACTGGTCACCGCAAGCACTGGCCAAACCCCGCAAGCCACCACGGGAGCAGGTGGCCACCGCTGTCGAGGCGATCGAACTGACGGATGAGGAACTGGCCATGGAGTGGCTGCGCCGGCGGATGGTCGAGAACCGCAAGGTCACGGCGGTGCAACTGGCCGGATACGTCGCGCGGATGCTCGATGGCAAACGGCGGGTGGACTCGGATGAGCTGGTGGTCGATTCGATCAACGACCTGTGCTGCTATCAACGCCTGCTGCTAATCGCGTCCCGCAACGATGCGCCGCTGCAGCTGCGGCGGCACGACCCGGTGGTGCAGATGCTGCGGGGGATCCAGGTGCGGTTCGAGGACGAACACTCGACCCACAATGACTACATGACACATCGACGCTTTGTCGTCGAACGCGAGGGAGCGTGATGGCTAACTGGGAACGATTGGCGGCGCAGAGCAACAGCCTCTACGAGGAGTCCGATTATCAGCAGGCTGCCTACCGCCTGATGATGGAGCAGGTGATCTATGCCGGTGACCGTGGCGGCCGTGTGCCCTACGAAATCGTGACCCGGCACCTGGGCGCCTTCCGCGACGTGTTCGAGCAATTCGGTATGACGATCACTCACAACCCCCACCATGGCTATGTCGTTGCCATCCCGCGCCATGCCTTTGGTGCCCGCATGCGGCTGGATGAGACCCGATTGGCACTGCTGCTGCGTCGGGTCTACGACGACAGAATCAACGCCGTGGACATCGTGGACGGCGAGGCCTTCGTGACTTTGGAAGAGCTGGAGCAGCTCTACAAAGAGCTGCTGGGCAGACAGTTGCCCGACCGCGGGGAGATACGCGAACTGGTGCGCTCGCTCAAGCGCAACGGCATGGCCCGGGAGATCGAGTCCGAAGACGATCAGCCGTTCCAGATCGCGATCCGGCCGGCGATCACCGACATCCTGGGCGAGACGGCGCTGCTGCAGTTGGCGGCCTACGGTGTCGACGCCGATGGCACGGACGAGGAGGCGGGCGATGAAGCAGCTTGAGTCCATCGGCCTGGTGCAGTACTTCCTCTACAACCGACAGGATCTGGCTGTCGGCTGGAACACGGCCTTCCTCGGTCCGAACGGGACCGGGAAAACGGCGCTGCTCGATGCGCTGCAGATCGTGCTGCTGGGTGCCGATCGCAACCGGATCCACTTCAACGCTTCGAGTGAGGGCAAGCGACGGGCCCGCAGCCTGCGCGACTACTGCCTCGGGGTGTACGGACAACGGCCCAGTGACGTGTGCCGCGACTCGGCCAACACCTACATAAACCTTGTGTTCCGCGATCCGGATACGGGCATGCCGGTCACCGCAGGCGCCGCGCTGTCGGCCACCGTGGATAGTCAGGACCACATCTTCCACAGCCTCTACATCCTTCCGGGCGTCGCGCTGCGCACCGAGCAGATGATCGGGATGCAGGGAGGGCAGGAGGTGGTTTTGCCGTGGCGACGCATGCAACACGAACTGGCCGATCGCTGCAGGGAAGCAGGCACGACACCGGTGTTCACCATCAATGGCGAGGAGTTCTCCCGCCAGTTGTTCGGGGCACGCCTGGCCAGCCGTGGCGAGTCGCCGAACTATCGGGCAATCCGTGCCGCATTCGCGCGTTCACTCAAGCTCAATCGCGATGTTGACGATCTCAACGAGACCCTGCGCAGCCACCTGATCGAGGCGCGGCCGACCAACATCACCCAGTTCCGGGCACGGCTGGACCAGTTCCGGGAGATCCAGCGCACCATCCAGGAACTGGCCGATCGGCTGGCGGAGGCCGAGACCGTCGAGAAGCAGTACCGCATCGTCAGGCAGCACTTCGTCAAGGCAGCAAACTACGGCTACCTGAAGGCTGTCTACCAGGCCGAGCGGCTGGGCGAGCAGGTGTCCGAAGCCGGCGAGATGATCGAGCATCTGACACTGGAGGAGGGCAAGGCCCGGGTGGCGCTGGCCAAGGCGGAGGACGATGCCCGCGCCGCCCACAAGCGGCTGGTCTCCGCGCAGGTCGCGCTGAACCAGGATCCGGAGTATCTGCGCCACTTGGGTAGCCGGACCGAGCTGACCAAGAGCCGCGAGGACCTGGATCGGGTGCGGAAGGATTTCAGGGACGAGCTGGGCAGGCTGGGCGCCACAGTGCGCCGCGTGCTGGGCAACAGGGATCTGGCCGACCTGCAGGGCGAGGGGGCGAAGGCGCTGGCGCATGTGTCGACGCTGGTTGATAGGGCCGGGCGGGAAGAAGACATCCAGCCTGAAGACACTCTGGTGCTGGCCAACACCCTCGGCGCACTGCACAAGGCTGTCGACGGTGTGCGATTGGATCTGAAGCAGCAGGAAGCCGATGCGAACCAGGCGCTGGCCATCGCCAACGGCGACCTCGGCCGCGCCAGCTCAGGACGGGCGCCGTTGCGACGGGAGGTGGCTGGCCTGCAGTCGCTGCTGGAAGACGCCGGCATCCGCTCCACCCCCGTGTGCGACCTAGTCGAGATCAAGGACCCGGACTGGCAGTCGGTGATCGAGGCCTACCTCGGACGAAATGTGGACGCGTTGCTGATCCACGACCAAGGACAGGAAACCGCCGCGATCGACCTGTATCGCCGCAACCGCCGCGACATCTATGGCGCCAAACTCGCACTGAGCTCGCGCACCCGACCGTGGCAGGCACCCGGCGGTGGCGCGTACGCCGCCCAGTTAATTGCCGGCGACGAGAGGGGTGCCGTGCGTTTCCTGCAGGGTGAGTTGGGCAAGGTGGCGCTGGTGGACGGCAGCGAGCAGCTGCGTGTCGGCCACAAGGCGATCTCGCGCGACGGCATGGTCAGCTCCGGCGGCGGCATCGACCGCCTGCGCCTGTCGACGGGCGCGGGTTTGCGGATCGGTGGGGTCAGCAACGACGAGCAGTTGCGGTCGGCCCGGGAGGCGCACCGGAAGGCGGATGAGCACCGCGACGCGGTCAAGCACCGGCTGCAGCTGGTGACGGAGATCGGCCAGGTGCTGGCATCCACTGGCGACAGCGACACTCTGCAGAGGCGTCTGCAGTCGACGGTTGGGCAGATCGTGAACCAGCAGGCGGCGATCACTCAGACGGAGACGATCGTCCAGGCCGGCGCTTCAGGTGGGCTTGCTGCACTGGAAGCGGCTGCGAAGACAGCGGTCGAGGCGCACGAAACGGCGGACAAGACCAAGACTGCCGCTTCAAATGAGCTGACGAGGCTCGGCTCAGCCTTGGGTGGCATGCGCAAAGAACTCGATCGCCTCTCCGGCGACCAGGCCGAAGCCCAGTCAGCTGAGTCGGCCGCACGCCATAACCCACTGTGCGATCTGAATGCGGCAGAGGAGCTTCGCCAGGCTGTCGATACCAAGACCGGCGAGGATGCGGCTGCAGCGATCATCGAGTGCAGTACGCAGCACGAGAACAGCACCAAGCTAGGCAATGGTGCCAACACCAAGACGTGGGGGCTCATGACCACGTACCTGGCCAACTACCAGCTCGAGAACCACGAGGTTCGCGATCAGGACTGGCAGCAAGCGCAGACCATGATTCAGGCCGAGATCAAGCGGATGTCCGAGTTGGAGCTCGTCGAGAAGAAGGATGAAGCCGGTCGCGCATACGCAGCGGCGGTCGACGTCTTCCGGTCGGACGTGGCACACACCCTGCTCAACGGCTTCGATGCGATCGAGGAGCAGATCAAGGGACTGAACCGGATCCTGGACAAAGCGCCTGAGTTCACCAACGGTGAGCGCTATCAGTTCAAGGCGACCAAGGTCGACCAGCACCGCAAGCTCTATGAGTTCCTCCAGCGCGTGCGTGAGATGGGCGAAAGCGAAACCACGCTGTTCGGCGGCTCCGGTCCCATCCCGGAAGAGTTCCGGCTGCTGGTGGAGGGCGATGGCAAGGGTTCACCCCTACAGTTGGAGAACAGTCCGCTCAATGACCATCGTCTGTTCTTCAGCTACGACGTCGACATCTATGCTGGCGGCGAACTGAAGGGGAAGCTCAGCAAGCGGTTTGGTCCCGGATCCGGTGGCGAGCACCGCACACCGCTCTACGTCATCTTCGGTGCAGCACTGGCGGCAGCCTTCGGCAAGCCGGCGGGTACGCCCGGCTGTGGCGGACTGATCATGCTGGACGAAGCATTCGAGAAGATGGATGCCCAGAACGTGCGTGCGACCGCCGAGTATCTGAACGCCCTTGGCCTGCAGATGATCATTGCCGGTCCCGAATCCGACCAAGCGAAGATGTCTTCGTTCCTCGATGTCTACTGGGACATGGCGCGGTTCGGGTCGAAGCGGATCCAGTTGTTCCGCAACGAGGTCAAGCCCGCTGCCCGGGAATTGCTGGCCAGCGATATCCTCGCAGTGCATCCGGAATTGATGGACGAGGCTTTGGCCGAGGTCAGGGGGCGCACCGGTGGCTGAGAACCGCCGACTGGTCCTGTGTCCCTGGGTCGAGGCCGTCCTGCGCGAGCAGTTGCAACGCGGCGAGCGAAAGCGGGTGACGGGCTCTACTGCGGCTCCCCAGAAGACCAACCTGAAGCCGACCAGCTCGATCTACTGGCGACAGGAGTTTGATGAGCGCATGCGTGGGCACGGGCAGGTCCGTGATGCGGTCAGGCATGGCGCGGTTGAAGCAGGGTGGGGCGACCAGGGCGGGGAGGATCGACCGCTGGAGTGGGTTCGAGTGGTCGACGTGGACGCACTGGCCAGTCTTCTGGGCGTGGCTACGAACATCGATCAACTACAGGCCGCCAGCACGGAGTTGGCACCGTGGCTGGATCGGTACCCGCGACTGGGCGAGGTACTGAAGGCTTGGGCAGCGCTTCGGCGCATACGCTCTCTGGGGCCGGACTCATGGTGCTCCTGGCAGGATGCCTTGAAAGTGCTCGATGCACTGGCGGCCAGGCCTGGGGAGGATCAGGTCATCCGTGTCCTCAGCGGACATCTTTTCCGGGATACCAAGCGGATCGAACAGCTCCTGCCGCAGCTCGATGTCTTATCCGGTGAGGGGCTGGCGACCCGCCCGCGTGGCAAGTGGGAAGTGCTCAGGACGCTCGGTCTGGTCAAGCAGCCACTCCCCCTGATGGTCGCCGGCGTTGGTGCCATCACGATGCAGGAAGGTCCTGACTGCACGATCGTGCGCCCATATGTCGGCGTGGCACCACAGAGCGTGCGAGGGTTGATAGCGAAGCCAGCATGGGTACTGACGATAGAAAACCTGACGACGTTCCACCTGGCTGCCGAGGCGCTGAAGAGTCGGGATGATGGAGTGGTGGTATTCACCGGGGGCATGCCATCGCCCGCATGGGTGGCAGGGTTTCGTCGTTTGACCCGGGATCTTCCTGCGTCGACAGTTTTCTATCACTGGGGAGACATCGACCTTGGAGGGTTCCGGATAGCGGCGCGGCTTAAGGAAGTTGCGCTCCCGACTGATGCTTCCCTTCAACCATGGCTGATGGATCTCACGATGCGTGGGCGAGGCGAAGATGTATCGGAAACAACGGGCAATGCGATGAGATTGTCGGCAGTTCGAATAGGGTGGCTGGATCTTCAGAATTTACCAAACAGAACATTGGAGCAAGAACGAATCGCGTTGAAGCTGCCTCAATAAATAAACAGAGAAAGCTGGCGGAATGATTAGATGGATTTATCGGGGGTAGGGCGGTCGCTTTACGACCCAAAGCGGACGCTGACGCACTGCGGCAAGGACTGAAAACCTCGGAGAGTAGATGCCAGAAGGGGTGTCTTACCCTCAGAGGCAATTTGAGAGTCGATGCCGTGGACAGCCTTGAAGCCTCCACGCTACGGTAGACTCACGGTTTTGCGAGACTCTGAGGGCCGTGATGAGTGCATCGCCTCCGAATCTTGAGCACGCCCGGAACGCCGCTCTTTCCGCCTTAGGCGACATTAAACCGGCTGGCCCACCTCAGGGCGACGACGAATCGCATGCGCTCATGATGGCGTCGCGAACCAATAGGGGGCACCACCTGCCGCCCTATTACCTCGTGTACTTTTTGCTCGTTGATCTTCTCGACTTCGCGAATCTTGGCCAATGGGAAAAGGTCGCGTGGATCGTGCCGATTCGATACTCGGGCCGGCTGTACTCGATAGAGCATCGAAAAATTCGAAATGGAGTGGTTTTGAGGATAAGAGCATCAATCATTTCGCATAATGTATATTATGTAAAGAACTGCAAGCATCAGAAATCCACTGCGTCACGAATGATCGGACAGGTCATGCAGTGTCCGCCCCCGCGCCCACGCCCGAGTTCCGCTCCGACGATTGTGATGACCTCGATACCTGCTTTCCGCAGCAAGGAGTTGGTGTAGGTATTGCGGTCGTAGGCGAACACGACGCCCGGAGAAGCCGCAACCAGGTTGTTGCCGCTGTCCCATTGCTGGCGTTCGTAGGCATAGGCATCACCGCCATTTTCGACGACGCGCAGCTTCTTGAAGTTCAGTGCTTCGGCAACGACGTCGACGAATGCCTTTTTCTCTTCGGTAATCTCGATGCCCGGCGCCTTGTCGCTGGGGCGGATCGAGAACGTGTGCATGGAGTTGACGATTTCCGGATAGATCGTCACGCAATCCCGGTCGGCGAAGGTGAACACCGTGTCCAGGTGCATGGCCGCGCGCAGCTTGGGCATGCCGGCCACGATCACGCGCTCGGCCGCCTTCTTCGCAAACAGGGCAGCAGCCACCTGGGTGATCGCCTGACGCGAAGTCCGCTCGCTCATGCCGATCAGCACGTTGCCGTTGCCGATGGGCATCACGTCCCCACCCTCCAGCGTGGCCGAACCGAAGTTCTGCTCCGGATCGCCCCACCACACATTGGCTCCGACGAAATCCGGATGGAACTGGTAGATCGTCTTCATCACCAGTGTTTCGTCATGGCGAGCCGGCCAGTACAGCGGATTGAGGGTCACGCCACCGTAAATCCAGCAGGTGGTGTCGCGGGTGTAAAGCGTGTTGGGAAGCGGCGGCATGAGGTACTCGCGCACCCCGGTGGATTCACGCGCCAACGCCAGATAATCAGGACGGAAGTCGGCCGGAAGATCGATCGTGGACAGTCCACCAATCACGTACTCCGCCAGCAATCTCGGATCCAGGCTGTCCAGGAATGCCCGGGTGTCGTCCATCAGCCCGATGCCCACTTCATTTGCGACGATCTTGCGATCCAGCAGCCACGCCTTGGCTTCCGGTATCGCCAATGTCTCTGCCAGCAGGTTGTGTAACTCCACCACTTCGACGCCGCGCTCGCGCATCTTGGTGATGAAGTCGAAATGGTCCCGCTTGGCGTTCTGCACCCACATCACGTCATCGAACAGCAGGTCATCGCAATTGGTCGGCGTCAACCTGGTGTGTGCCAGCCCCGGCGCGCAGACCAGCACCTTGCGCAGCGTGCCGACTTCGGAATGCACACCGTAATTTGCCGAGGGATGCGTGGTTGTATCAGACATTGTTGAACTCCAGAGATTGTTTCCGGCAAGTGCGGATCAAATGCTAATCCAGCCGGTAGTCAGCCCATATATCGCGGTGATGGCCCCCGTCACAGCGACTGCAAAGAGAATCCAGTCGAAGGGCGAGGAAAATATCTGCTTGCCCTGCTCTCGCCGCGTAATGAAGTACAGGACCGTGCCCGGGGCATAGACCAGGAAGCCAAGCACCATGAATTTCAATCCGCCGGCGTAAAGCAGGAACAAAGTGTAGAAAGTAGCCAGGATCGCCACCACCAAGTCACCGCGATAACCCTTGGGATGGGTGTCGTAGGTTTCACGCCTGAGCACCAGTTTCAGTGCAAAAGCGGCGGAGAGGAAGAACGGGATCAGCGACAAGTGGCTGGTCATCGACAATGCGAAGTCCAGAGCGTCGCCCGAGAAGACCGTCACCACCAGCACCACTTGCGCGAACAGTGAGCTCATCAGCAACGCCGACGACGGTACTTCATTGGCATTCTCCTTTGCGAGGAAGGCCGGCATATCCTTTTTCTTGGCGGCAAGGGAAAGCACTTCGGCTGCCATCAGGATCCAGGCCAGGTACGCGCCCAGTACCGATACGATCAGGCCGGCGCTGATGAAAATCGATCCCCACCGTCCAACAGCCGCTTCCAGCACGCCCGCCACGGAGGGCTGCCGCAATTGCGCAATCTCCTCGCGCGGAAGGATGCCGTAGGCGAGGATGGACACCGATGCGAACAACGCCAGCACGCCCAGGAAACCGAACACCGTGGCCTTGCCCACGTCACTGCGCTTTTCCGCGAAGCGCGAATAGTTGCTCGCCCCCTCGATGCCCAGGAAGACGAACACGGTGACCAGCATGGTGGCCTTGACCTGTTCGAACAGGTTGCCGTAGTCCCCGCTCTCGCCTCCCCACAGATTGGCCGCGAACACGTCCGGTTTGAAGGCGAATATCACCAGCAACAAAAACACCAGCAGCGGCATGACTTTGGCGATGGTGACGATCTTGTTGATGATCGCCGCTTCCTTGGTACCGCGCAGCACCAGGAAGTGGAACACCCAGATGCCAATCGAGGAAACCACGATGGCGCTGACGGTATTGCCATCACCAAAGAACGGGAACACCTGGCCCAGCGTCGATTTGATCAACACCCAGTAGAAAACGAGTCCGACGCAGGCGCTGGCCCAGTATCCGAGCGCAGCGAAAAACCCCAGATAGGGTCCGAAACCCTCGCGCGCATAGGCGTACACACCCGCGTCGAGGTCCGGTTTGCGGTTGGCCAGCGTCTGGAAGACGAAGGCAAGCATCAGCATGCCGGCACCCGCGATCAGCCAGGCAATCAGTGCACCGTAAACACCCGTCGACTGTGCGAAGTTTCGTGGCAGTGAAAATACCCCTGCCCCGACCATACCCCCGACCACCATGGCCGTGAGCGTACCCAGCTTGATCTTTTGATACCCCGACATGCCAATCCCCTCTCCGACCCGGCGCATCTATAGCACATTGCCAAGACGCCGGTTATTGCAGTGCACTGCAAACAGGGCAGGAAGCTATCGGTTATCCGCGGATGATCCTACGGGGTCCGTCGGGAGGTCCTTCGGGCCATTCGCCTCCTCGACCTGATCAGGCAGCACCGGCTTGGTATCCATCATCAGCGAAAGCGCCGCCTTGGCCATCATGTGCGCGCTGATGGGCGCGGTAATGAAGATGAAAGCGGTGATCAGCAACTCCCTGGGATCGAAGTCGTCGCCCAGGAAAAAGTGGTAGCCCACCGAAGTCAGCAACACGCACCCCACCCCCATCGTGCTGGCTTTCGTGGGGCCATGCAGGCGCCTCAGGAAATCCGACAGCCGCACCAGGCTGAATGAGCCCAGCAGGATGAAAAAGCAGCCCACGGCCAACAGCGCAACCAGCACCATTTCGACAAGAATCGAGTTCATTCGACGATGTCCCGGCGCAGCACGAACTTGCTGATCACCACCGTTCCAACGAAGCCCAGCATGGCGATGATCAGGGCAGCCTCGAAATAAATCGGGGTCTTCAGGTGCATGCCGAAAAGCATCAGTTGCGCGATGGCGGCCACGAACAGCGTATCCAGCGCCAGGATGCGGTCCGGGATGGTCGGTCCGCGCAGCAACCGCCAGAGCGCCAGCAGCATGGACAAGCCGACGATGTGCATGGCGATGGGGATGGCAACTTCGATCATGGAAATATCTCCAGCAACGGCGCCTCGTAACGCTCCTTGATCTGGCGTACCGCCTCGTCGGCATTCTTCACGTCAAGGCAATGGACGAGCAGATGCTTGCGGTCGTCCGACAGTGATGCCGAAACCGTCCCCGGCGTCAGCGTGATGATGCTGGTCAGCGCCGCGATCCCGTGGATGTTGGCGATCGTCAGCGGCACCCATATGAAGCCCGGGGTGATGGCCGACTGGGGCCCCAGGACCAGACGGGCCACGTGGATGTTCGAGTACACGATGTCCCACAACACCCTTGCCGCCAGCAGCGGAACCGGCTTCAGGCTGCCGATGCGGGCGAATTCGCGGTCGAGGCGTGCGGCGTACAGCGGGACAACAAGGGCCAGCAGCACCGCCATGACAAGCTGGCCGGGGCCGAAGCCCTTCACCAGCAGCAGCCAGAAGCAGAAGATGGCCAGGCTGAAGCCCCACGAAGGCACCCAACGCTTGATGTTCATGTCAGGGCTCCCTCAACACGGGGGCGGCTCCCCTCAGACTGTCCACGTAGGCGGCAGGGGAAAGCAACTGGACGGCGGCCGCATGCGTGTAGCGCTGGATCGGCGCCGCCGCAATCGTCATGGCGAGGCCGTAGCCGGTCAGCAGGACGATGGCGGCACTTTCCAACGGGCGGCGCTTGATGGGTCGTGCATCCGGCGGCGTCGGTTCGACCCGCCAGAACACGCGCGCGCCGGCTCGCGACAATGCCACGACCACCATCAGACTGCTGACCAGGATGAAACCGAACACCAGTGCCGCGTACTTGCCGGGCACCGACTGCAACAGCATGGCCTTGCCGAGGAATCCGGACAGCGGAGGCATGCCAGCCACTGCAATGGCCGCAACCAGGAAAAATATCGCGGGCCAAGTGCCTTCCTGCATCGGCGCGATCTTGTCCATGTGGTCGCCGGCCTTGCCCCGCCTGCGGCGTATCTGCTCCGCGATCAGGAACAAGGCGGCCGTGGCAAACGTGCTGTGCGGCAGATAGTAGAGTCCCGCACTGACCGTGCCGGGGCTGTTCAAGGCGAAAGCGATGAACAAGGTGGCCGCCGACACCAGCACCAGGTAGGCAATCAGTGTCCGCAAGCGGTAAGCCGCCAGCACGCCGAACGAAGCAACGGCCAGCGTCGCCAACCCCGCCGGCAGGAACCACGCCCAGGCGAAACCGGACAACTCCCCCGCTTCGGCACCGAATACAAGCGAATTGACCCGCAGCACCGCATAGATGCCCACCTTCGTCATGATGGTGAACAGCGCGGCCACGGCCGCGGGGGCATGGGTATAGGTCACGGGCAGCCAGAGATACAGCGGAAGCAGCGCCGCCTTGGCGCAGAACACCACCAGCAACAGGCCGGCCGCGGCCTGGATCAGCATCGCATCGTGCCCCGATGCGGCGCCCACGCGGACGGCGATCTCCGCCATGTTCAGCGTGCCCAGCAATCCATAGAGCAGGCCCAGCGCAATCAGGAACAGCGTGGAGGCCGCGATGTTGAAGGTGACGTAATGGAAACCCGCACGCATGCGCCGCCCCCTGCCCCCGCTCAGCATCAGTCCGTACGAGGCGATCAGCATGACCTCGAAGAACACGAACAGATTGAAAATGTCGCCGGTCAGGAAGGCGCCATTGAGCCCCACCAGCTGGAACTGGAACAAGGCGTGGAAATGCGATGCGCGGCGATCCCAGCCGGACATGGCATGCAGCAGGCAGGCGATGCCCAGCAACGCCGTCGTCAGCACCATCATGGCCGACAGGCGGTCCACCATCAGCGCGATGCCCAGACGCGAAGGCCAGTCACCCAGCAGATACACCATGATCCCGCCATGCGAAGCCTGCGACAGCAACAGGATGGAAACCGCAAGCAGGCCGGCCATGCCCAACCAGGCCAGACCGCGTTGCCAGGCAATGGAGTGGCGTTCCGCGTACAGCAGCAATGCCCCCGTGAACAGCGGGATCAGGACGGGGAGGATGGGCAGGTGGCTCATTCGCCCTCCCCCGCGTCATCCGCCTTGCCATCGACGTGATCGTTGCGGTTGTCGACGCGGTTGCGCATGGCCAGCACGATGGTCACCGCGGTCATCGCGAAGGCAATCACGATGGCGGTCAGCACCAGGGCCTGCGGCAATGGATCGGTGTAGTTGGCCAGTTCGGCGGCAACGCCTTCCTGCAGCACGGGCGCCTTGCCCACGGTCAGGCGCCCGCCCGAGAAGATCAGCAGGTTGGTCGCATAGGAAAGCAGCGTCAGTCCCAGGATGACATCGAAGCTGCGGGCGCGCAGCAGCAGGTAGATCCCGCAGGCGGTCAGCACCCCGATGGCGGTGGAGAGTGCGAGTTCCATCAGTGCACCTCGCCCGTGCGGGCCGAACGCCTGGCCGGATCAATCGTGCCACGCAGCGCTTCGCGCGCTTGCGGGGGCTTCAGGGTTCCCATCATCGACAGGATCAGCATCGAGCTGCCGAACACCACCAGGTAGACGCCGATGTCGAATCCAATGGCGCTGGCCAACGGAAGTTTTCCTATCCATGGCAATTCCGGCTCGATGTGGCCACTGGTCAGGAATGGATAACCCAGCAGCATGGAAACCACGCCCGTGGTCGCCGCCGCGAACAACCCGACCCCGATGCAGCGGGAGTAGTCGAAACCGAAGCGCGACTCCACCGAAGCCGCCCCCTGCACCACGTACTGCATCAACAACGGCACCGCCAGCACCAGGCCGGCGATGAACCCGCCACCCGGCTCGTTGTGCCCGCGCAGGAACAGATAGATCGAAACGGTCAGCGCCAGCGGAAAAAGCATCTGCGTCAGGTCCGCGGGCACGGGAAGTTGTATCGGCGGTCCCGGCATTTTCTCTTCGGGCGCCATCCGCGCGCGCCGCAGCATGGCGTGGACGATCAGCCCGGCCATGCCGAACACCAGGATCTCGCCCATGGTGTCGAAGCCACGGAAATCCACCAGGATCACGTTGACCACGTTGCTTCCGTAAGCCTCCGGCAGGGAACGCGCGAGCAACTCGCCGGCCATCGTGTCGACGGGGCGCGTCATGACCGCATAGGCCAACGTGGTGACGCCTATCCCGGCCACTGCCGCGATGGCGATGTCGCGCCAGCGCCGCCATGCGGAACGTTCCGGCACCGAGGTCCCTGGCAGGTAATTCAGGGCCAGCAGCATCAGCACCAGGGTCACCATTTCCACCAGCAACTGGGTCAACGCCAGATCGGGCGCCGACAGGAACACGAAAATCAGGCTGACCATCAGGCCGGATCCGCCCACCACGATCACCGCCAGCAGGCGTTGCCGGTACAGAGCGACCGTGGCCAGCGCGCAGGCCACCAGCGTGAACCAGGTCAGCCAGCCCAGCATGGGCATGCCGCCCATTTCACGCAGTCCGGCCACGCGCAGGAAATCGCTGCCCAGCAGCGGAGCCGCGGCAACGGCCACCGCCAGCACCACCAGCAATACCAGGCTGCGTTGCAGGCTGCCATTGGCCAGCGCCCGGGTCAGACGCTGCGCCAGTGAAAACATGGCTTCCAGATTGAGATGGAACAACTTCCTGCCGATGGCCCGGCGCACGATCGCGTGCAGGTTCAATACCCGGCGCAACCCGGCGTACAGCAGGACACCGCCCACCATGCCGGCCAGACTCATCACCAATGGCCAGTTCCAGCCATGCCAGATCGCCAGGCTGTAATGGGGCATGGCATCCCCGAGCAGCGCGCGCGCGCCCGCATCCAGCAACGGCGCCACGGTGTAGGCGGGGAAAATGCCCACCGCCAGGCACAGCACCACCAGTATCTCCACCGGGATCTTCATCCAGCGCGGCGGCTCGTGCGGCATTTCCTCCAATCTGCGCGGCCCCTTGCCGAAAAAGGTTTCATGCACGAAGCGCAGGCTGTACGCTACGCCGAACACCCCCATCAGCACGGCGGCCACGGTGGTTGCCAACCGCATCAGGTCATGGCCCTGGATCTCGATGGCCTGCGCGAAGAACATTTCCTTGGACAGGAAGCCGTTGAGCAACGGGACCCCGGCCATCGCCAGCGCCGCGATGATCGCCAGCGCACTGGTGAACGGCATGTAGCGCCGCAGGTTGCCCAACCGGCGCATGTCGCGCGTCCCGGTTTCGTGGTCGATGATGCCGGCGGCCATGAACAACGAAGCCTTGAACGTGGCGTGGTTGAGGATGTGGAACACCGCGGCCACCACCGCCAGCGGCGTGGACAGGCCGAACAGCAACGTGATCAAGCCAAGGTGCGAAATGGTGGAATAAGCCAGCACGCCCTTCAGGTCATGCTGGAAGATGGCGTTCCATGCGCCCACCAGCATGGTCACCGCGCCCACGGTGCTGACCGTATAGAAGAACATGTCCGTGCCGGACAGTACCGGGTACAGGCGCGCCAGCAGGAACACGCCGGCCTTCACCATCGTGGCCGAGTGCAGGTAGGCCGACACCGGCGTGGGCGCCGCCATCGCATGCGGCAGCCAGAAATGGAACGGGAATTGCGCGCTCTTGGTGAAAGCACCCACCAGGATCAGTCCCAGCACGGCCGGATACAGTTCGCTGGAGCGGACCAGGTCGCCGGCGGCCAGCACTACGTCCAGTTGATAACTCCCGGCGATCCATCCCAGCAGCACCACGCCGCCCAGCAGCGCCAACCCGCCGCCGCCCGTGATCACCAGTGCCATGCCGGCGCCTTCACGCGCTTCCTTGCGGTCGGACCAGAACCCGATCAGCAGGAACGAGCTGATGCTGGTCAACTCCCAGAACACCACCATCAACAACAGATTGCCCGCGATCACCAGGCCCAGCATGGCGCCCATGAACAACAGCAGGTAGCAGAAGAAGCGGCGGGGGCTGTCCTTCGCGCTCAGGTAGTAATGGGCATACATCACCACCAGCGCCCCGATCGCCAGCACCATGCCGGCGAACATCCAGGCCAACCCGTCAAGGCGCAGCGAGAAGAGCAAGCCGATCTGCGGCAGCCAGTCGTGGGTGCCGGCCGGCACGTAGCCCCCGGACACCGCGGGAGTCAGCCAGGCCAGGATCAGCAGCCCCAACAGCGGCACGGCCCCAGCAATCCAGGCAACCGCGCCACGCGACATGCGCGGCGCCAAGGCAATGATCAGCGCCCCCAGAAACGGAAGTGCCAGCAGGATTTCGAGGAATGGGATCATGTAGGCCGTATGCGCGGGTGGTTCGTGGCGTGCGGTCGGTTCCGGAGTTTAGCAGGCGATGCGCGCATCCAAGCATGATGGCCCGTGCCTCGGGCCTGTCGCCGCGCGATGCTAGACTTGACCACCTCGCAAATTGGCGCAGGACACAAATTTGACTATTGGAACCGTGAGCGTCGGCGCCTTCCTCAGTTTCACGCTGGCCATCCTTCTACTGTTCATCGGCAAGACCCTGCTGCATCGCTACGAGGTGCTGCGCCGGTACAGCATCCCCGAGGCCGTGGTGGGTGGGGTTCTTTGCACCGTCCTGGTCAGCGCGCTGTACTTCGCCGCCGGCATCCAGGTGGTGTTCGATCTGGAAGTGCGGCAGATCCTGCTGCTGTATTTCTTCGCTGGCGTCGGCCTGAGCTCGGACATCGCCACGGTGCGCAAGGGCGGCCGCCCCCTGCTCATCCTCACGGCGCTGGCCGCCGTGTTCATGGCGCTGCAGAACTTGACCGGCATGGGCGTGGCCAGCCTGTTCGGCCTGGAACCGGTCGCCGGCCTGATGACCGGTTCCGTCTCGCTGGTCGGCGGCGCGGGCACCACGCTCGCATGGGCCCCCCATTTCGTCGAAGAACTGGGCATCGCCAACGCGCTGGAACTGGGCATGGCCAGCAACATGGTCGGCCTGATCGCCGCCTGCACCATCGGCGGCCCCATTGCCCGCCACCTGATCATGCGCCACTCCCTCACGCCCACCCAGTCGGACGAACTCGACGTGGGCGTCAGCTATGCCGAGGAAAAGTCCGCCGTCCTGGATTACTACGGCATCCTGCGCGCCCTGTTCTGGTTGAACGTGGCGCTGATGATCGGCCAGGGCATCAGCGGCCTCATTGCGCAGACCGGCCTCACCCTGCCCGCCTTCGTCGGCAGCCTGCTGGCCGGCATCCTGCTGCGCAACCTGATGCCGCTGGTGGCACGGCGCAAGGCCATCTGGGACTGGGACAGGGTCGCGCCCGGGCTGGCCCTGATTTCGGACATCACCCTCGGCCTGTTCCTGACCATGGCCCTGATGGGCCTGCAACTCTGGGAATTGCAGGGCGTGCTGGGCTTCGTGCTCACGGCACTGGCGCTGCAGATCGTCCTGGCCATCGTCTATACCCGCTGGCTGGTGTTCCGCGCCATGGGCGGGGATTACGAGGCAGCAGTGATCAGCTCCGGCTTCGGTGGCATCGCGCTGGGCTCCACCGCTACCGCCGTGGCCAACATGACCGCGGTTTCCCGCCAGTATGGCCCCGCGCACCGCGCATTCGTGGTGGTGCCTCTGGTATGCGGATTCTTCATCGATCTCATCAACGCGCTGATCATCACTTACATGGCGTGAGTCCGGCCTGACATCATCTGCCGTAGCGGCCTGTATCCGGCCGGTGGCATGAAGGGATTTCCCATTGCCTGGACGCGCCCATGCGGCATGGGTGATTGCGCATCCAGCGGGTTGCAGCCGAAAATGGCGGGAATCCCCGCCACTCCCGGAACCTGTCCATGCGCCTTGCATCGTCCCCTTTCCTTTTTCTGGGTGCCTTGGCACTGATGCTGGGAAGCGCGCTTCCGCAAGCGCAGGCGCAAACACGGACCGACCAGATCAGCGGCCTGTTGCAGGAACCCGGCAGTGCCGGCCTGGGCTTCATCAGCCGCATCGAAGCCTCGCCCTACGTGGATGGCGGCAACCGGCGCGACCTGCTGCCCCTGTACCTGTACGAAGGCGAGCGCTTCTTCCTCAATGCCGACCGCGCCGGCTTCAAGCTGGTGGAAGACGACGAGCATCGCCTTGACCTGTTCCTGGGCCGACGCCTGGAAGGCTTCCCGGAAGACGAAATGCCCGACAGCCTGGAAGGCATGGACGTCCGCAACACCGGCGTGGACCTGGGCCTGGCCTGGCGCAACCGGCAACCATGGGGCACCTTGCGCGCCATGGCCATGCGCGACGTCGGTGGCATTTCCGATGGCAGCGAACTGCTGCTGGGCTATTCCCGCGACTGGAGTTCCGACCGCTGGGTGCTGCGCCCGGACCTGTCCGTCTCCTGGCGTGATTCCCGCCTCAACAATTACTACTACGGGGTGAAGGCGCACGAAGCCACGGCCGACCGCCCTGCCTATGCCCCCGGCAGTGGCGTGAACGTTTCGCTGGGCCTGTACGGCTCCTACCGCATTTTCGACAACTGGCGCCTGCTGGGCGGCGTGTCGGTCACGTCGCTGGACAGCGGCGTGCGCAACAGTCCGATCGTCGAGGACCAGTTGCAGCCTGCCCTCTTCGTGGGTGCCGTGTACGACTTCGGCACCGCCATCACGCGCTGGGACGACGAGGACACGCCGTTGCTGGTGAAGGTCTTCTACGGCCGCGCCTCCGGCGATGGCTGCCACATGGCCCGCATCATGACCCTGCGCTGCACCTCGCTGGACCACGAAAACCCGACCAGCGTAACCGGCCTGCATGTCGGCCGGCCGTTCCTGGAGCGGGTCAACGACTGGCCGCTGGACTTCAACGGCTACGTGGGCCTGCTCTACCGCGACGACCGCGGCCGCCAGGCCGACGCCTGGCAGATCGATGCCTACATGAAGGCGTTCTACTATGGCTTCCCTTGGAGCCGCTGGGTGGATACCCGTTTCGGCTTCGGCTTCGGCATTTCCTACGCCAATCACGTGCCGTGGCACGAGGTCACCAGCCAGGCCCGTCGCGAGCGCCCTACCTCCAAGCTGCTGAACTACCTGGACCCCACCATCGACGTCAACGTGGGCGACATCTTCCGCTCGGACAGCTGGCGGCAGACCTATTTCGGCCTGGGCATCTCTCACCGCTCCGGCATCTTCGCCTCCTCGCGCCTGCTGGGGAACGTCAACGGCGGCTCCAACTACATCTACGCCTACCTGGAGTCGGAGTTCTGAGACAGGCTTTATACGTAGGAGCAGCCTTGGCCGCGATGTTTTCCAGTTAGCCCACGAAAGGCATCGCGGCCAAGGCCGCTCCTACAAACAATGGGCTTGGGGCGCAAACCCTTGACTCTTGACCATGCTCCATCCCTGACAATGGCGAAACCGGAACCCGGAGACCGCCATGAACATCGGGGAATTTGCCCGCCAGGCCGGCGTGGCCATCGATACCGTGCGCTACTACGAGCGCCAGGGACTGTTGCCCGAACCCGTCCGCAGCCCCAGTGGCTACCGCCGCTACGGCCCGGATGACCTGGTTCGCCTCCAATTCATCCGCCGCGCCAAGGTGCTGGGCTTCACGCTGGAGGAGATCGCCGATCTGATGGCCCTGAGTTCGGCCCGCGACGGCGACATGTCCCTCATGAAGGCGGCAGCGCAGGAGAAGCTGGAGATCGTGGAAAGCCGGCTGGCCGAAATGACGCGCATGCGCGATGCCCTGCGCACGCTGGTGGATGCCTGCCCCGGGCATGGCGCACTCAGCGAATGCCCCATCCTGGCCGCACTGGCGGAGCCGTCCCGATGAACACTCCAGACGCCCCCCGTCCCTGCTGCGCCGGCCATGAACCCGCCACGACGAGCCAGACCGCCGCGGCCAGGGATCCGGTCTGCGGCATGAGCGTGGATCCGGCCCATACGCCGCACCACGCCTCCCACCAAGGCACCGATTACCACTTCTGCGCAGCCCGCTGCCGCGACCGCTTCGTGGCCGATCCGGAAAAATACCTGCAAGCGGAAACCGTGCTCCACGAAACCGCCCCTGCCGGCACGCAATACACCTGCCCGATGGACCCGGAGATCGTCCAGGACGGCCCGGGCATCTGTCCCAAATGCGGCATGGCCCTCGAACCGATGCTGCCCAGCCTGGACGACGGCAACGACAATCCCGAACTGCGCGATTTCTCGCGGCGGTTCTGGTGGACGCTGCCTCTGACCGCCATCGTGCTGGTGCTGGCGATGTTCGGCGAGCATCTGCACCTGATGGACATGGCCACGCAAAGCTGGGTGGAGCTGCTGCTCACGCTGCCGGTGGTTTCGTGGGCCGGGCAACCGTTCTTCGTGCGCGGATGGCAGTCCGTGGTCAACCGCAGCCCCAACATGTGGACGCTGATCGGCCTGGGCACTGGCGCGGCCTTCGTCTACAGCGTGGTGGCCACCGTTGCGCCGGGCGTGTTCCCGACCTCCTTCGTGTCGATGGGCCGCGTTTCCGTCTATTTCGAAGCCGCCGCCGTGATCATCTCGCTGACCCTGCTGGGACAGATACTGGAGCTGAAGGCGCGTTCGCAAACCTCGGAGGCCATCCGTTCCCTGCTGGGACTGGCCCCCAAGACCGCGCGCCGCATCCGCGCGGATGGCGGCGAAGAGGATATCCCCCTCTCCCACGTGCACGTGGGCGATCTGCTGCGCGTGCGTCCAGGCGAGAAAGTACCGGTCGATGGCGTGGTGGCGGAGGGCGCCAGTTCGGTGGACGAATCGATGTTGACCGGCGAACCCCTGCCCGTCAGCAAGCGCGAAGGCGACAAACTCATCGGTGCCACGCTCAACACCAGCGGCGCACTGGTGATGCGATCCGAGCGGGTCGGTTCGGAGACCGTGCTCTCGCAGATCGTGCAGATGGTGGCCCAGGCGCAACGCTCGCGCGCGCCCATGCAGCGCCTGGCCGATGTGGTCGCCGGCTGGTTCGTGATGACGGTGGTGGCCATTGCCGTGACCACCTTCCTTGTCTGGGGCTTGCTTGGCCCACAACCAGCCTGGGTCTATGCGCTGATCAACGCGGTTTCGGTGCTGATCATCGCCTGCCCATGCGCGCTGGGGCTGGCCACTCCCATGTCCATCATGGTCGCCACCGGGCGCGGCGCCACCCACGGCATCCTGTTCCGCGATGCCGCCGCCATCGAGAACCTGCGCCGGGTCGATACCCTGGTCATCGACAAGACCGGCACGCTGACCGAAGGCCGCCCCGCTTTCAACCGCGCGGTGCCGGCGGACGGCTTCGATGCCGATGAAGTGTTGGGCCTGGCCGCCAGCCTCGACCAGGGCAGCGAACACCCCTTGGCCAACGCCATCGTGCAGGCCGCGCGCGAGCGGGGACTGGCGCTGGAAAAACCGCGGGATTTCGACTCCGGCTCCGGCATCGGCGTGCGCGGACAGGTCGGCGGCAAGCGGCTTGTGCTGGGCAATACGGCGTTGATGGGCGAGACCGGCGTTTCCGCCGGGCCGCTGGCTGCACAGGCCGAAGTCCTGCGCGGCGAAGGCGCCAGCGTGATGTACCTGGCCGTGGATGGCCGGCTTGCCGGCCTGCTGGCCGTGTCCGACCCGGTGAAGAGCAGCACGCCCGACGCCCTGGCCACGCTCAGGACCAGCGGCCTGCGGGTCATCATGGCCACCGGCGACGGCCTGACCACGGCGAAGGCTGTTGGCGCACGTCTCGGCATCGACGAAATCCACGGTGAAGTGCAGCCCGCCGACAAGCTGGCGCTGGTCGAGCGCCTGCAGCGGGAAGGTCGCGTGGTGGCCATGGCCGGCGACGGCATCAACGATGCGCCGGCGCTTGCGAAAGCGGACGTGGGCATCGCCATGGGCACCGGCACCGACGTGGCGATGAACAGCGCGCAGGTCACCCTGGTGAAGGGCGATCTGCGCGGCATCGCCACCGCCCGCGCGCTGTCGGTGGGCACGGTGCGCAACATGAAACAGAACCTGGGGTTCGCGTTCCTCTACAACGCCCTGGGCATCCCACTCGCCGCTGGCGTGCTCTACCCCTTCACCGGCTGGCTGCTGTCGCCCATGATCGCCGCGCTGGCCATGAGCCTGAGTTCGGCTTCCGTGGTCGGCAACGCGCTGCGCCTGCGCAGGTTGCGCCTGTCCGAATGACCAGGCCCGGACCTGAATCACAATGGCCGAAAAAAGCGAAGCCCGCACAAGGCGGGCTTCGGGAAGAAATGGCGTCCCCACGGGGATTCGAACCCCGGTCGCCACCGTGAAAGGGTGATGTCCTAGGCCTCTAGACGATGGGGACGCGGTAAAACGGTCAACAAGTTGTCTACAGCTTCGGACAGGCCTAATTGCCCGAAATTGGTGGAGCCAGGCGGGATCGAACCGCCGACCTCTTGCATGCCATGCAAGCGCTCTCCCAGCTGAGCTATGGCCCCACATGCTGGAAGGAGCGGAATTCTAGCGGGTCGTTTCCGGACGCGCAAGCAGGACGTCATGGTTGTTTCATGTTTGCGTCAGCCGGACGGGGGCGGCGACATGCGTGACCAGAGATTCTTTACCATCTCGCGGCATCATTTCCCTGCCAGGAGGCCATTGCGCCGGAACCACCATTCGACCACAACGGTCGTCAGCGGCGGAATGGCGGCAGCCAGTGCAACCAGCAATGCCCACAGCGGCCAGCGCAGCTTGAATCCGGCCACCAGGGTTACCGCGACATAGAGCAGGAACGCGAATCCATGCAGCCTGCCAAACAGCCAGACACCCATGTCGGTCGTGCCGGCGACGTATTTCAGATACATGCCGATCAGCAGGCCCAGCCAGGTTGCGGCTTCGGCCAGCGCGACGATGCTGAAGACTCTTCCGGCAGGCGACATTCTTTGCTGGGCGTTCACGTGTGATCTTGTTCCTGGTGAGGGCATGCCATCGAATGACGGGCAAAAAGCGAAACGCCCGGCATTGCCGGGCGTTCCAGTGACGGCATGGATCAGGCAGCGACGGAATCCGCCACGTCCTGGTACTCCCCGATCTGGTCGAAGTTCATGTAGCGGTAGATCTTGTCGCCGTTGGCGTTGATCACGCCGATGTCCGCCATGTACTCCTCCTTCGTCGGGATGCGGCCCAGGC
>CAZLSG010000042.1:0-23047 GCA_964562135.1 uncultured Pseudoxanthomonas sp.
GCTCGATGCCGGCGATGCCGCAGCGCTGGAATCCCATCGCTTGCGCGAGCGCGCGTACCCGTCCGGCGAGCGCGGCGGGGTCGGGTGCGGGATGGACGGGGGCCGATGACATTGTGGCAAGTATAGAATCGACGGCATGTCCGGCCTTTTGCCCCTGTTCGATGCCCATGCCGCGCGCGCCCTGGATGCGCGTGCGACCGGGCTGCTGGGCGGTGATGCCTATCTGTTGATGCAGCGCGCCGGCCAGGCGGCCTGGCGGCATCTGCTGCAGCACTGGCCGCAGGCGCACGGCATGGTGGTGGTGTGCGGGCCCGGCAACAATGGCGGCGATGGCTATGTGCTGGCCACGCTGGCGCGTCGTTCGGGGCGCAGGGTCCAGGTGGTGCACCTGCCGGAACATGGGCCGCGTACCCCGTTGGCACAGCGCGCCTGTACCACTTATATCGCCGAGGGCGGGGCGGTGGAGCTGTTCCACGGCGACTTGCCCGCCGCGGCCCTGGTCGTGGATGCGCTGTTCGGCATTGGCCTGGACCGGGCTCCGGACGATGCGGCCGCTCGCCTTGTCGAAGCCGTCAATGCGCAGTCCGCCCCGGTTTTCGCGCTGGACGTTCCCAGCGGCGTGGATGCCGGGCGCGGCCATGTCCCGGGTATCGCGGTAACAGCCGAACGCACCTTGCAGTTCATTGCCGGGCATGCCGGGCTGCGCACGGGCGGTGCGCTGGAACATGTCGGTGTGCTGGCGCTGGATGATCTGGGAGTGCCGGCGGAAGCCTTCGAAGGCATCGTGCCGGCGGCGGGACTGTTGCAGGCCGAAGCATTGGCGCGCTGGCTGCCGCCGCGTCGCCGCAATACCCACAAGGGCGAATCCGGCCGCGTGCTGTGCGTCGGCGGGGAGCATGGCAGCGGAGGCGCCATAGCCCTGTGCGCGGAAGCGGCATTGCGCAGCGGTGCCGGGTTGTTGCGGGTGGCCACGCGCTCCGCGCACGTGGCCCCGGTGCTGGCGCGTTGCCCCGAAGCCATGGTGCGCGCGGTGGAGTCAGGCCACGAGTTGCAACCGATGCTGGCACAGGCCGATGTCGTTGCGCTGGGGCCGGGACTGGGTCAGCAGGAATGGGGCAGGGCGCTGTTCTCGCTTTCGCTGCAAGCGCAATGCCCGTTGGTCATTGATGCCGACGCGCTGACCCTGCTCTCCGCGCAGCCTGTGCCGCCACGCGATGCGATCCTGACACCGCATCCGGGCGAGGCGGCGCGCCTGCTGGGCGTGGATACGGCGGATGTGCAGGCAGACCGTTTTGCGGTGGCCCGGGCCATTGCCGATCGGTTCGCCTCGGTGGTGGTGCTCAAGGGTGCCGGCACGGTCATTGCCGCACCGGACCGGATGCCCTGCGTGATTGATGCCGGCAATCCCGGCATGGCAGTCGGCGGCATGGGCGACGTGCTCACGGGCGTGATTGCCGCCTTGCGGGCGCAGGGCCTGGGCGCTTTCGAAGCGGCCAGCGCGGGCGCGCTGCTGCATTCGCTGGCGGCCGACCATGCGGCCGAAGCGGGTGAGCGCGGGTTGCTGCCATCGGACCTGATGCCGTATCTGCGCCGCCTGGCCAATCCATAGGGAATGGAAATGCGATTGTTTTTGTCCGATGCCGACGCCACCGAAGCGCTGGGCCGTGTGCTGGCGCAAACCCGGCCCGACCCCGCCGTGGTTCATTTGCAGGGCGACTTGGGCGCAGGGAAATCCACGCTGGCGCGGGCGCTGCTGCGGGCCCTGGATGTACAGGGCGCCATCCGCAGTCCCACCTACACATTGGTGGAGCGCTATCCACTCGGACAGGGTGAAGCCTGGCACCTGGACCTGTACCGGATAGGCGATACCGCGGAACTGGAATACCTGGGGCTGGACGAGACCGTCGTGAGCCTCTGGCTGGTCGAATGGCCGGAGCGTGGACAGGGTGGATTGCCCGCGCCTGACCTGAGGGTGGAACTGGCGGTGGAGGGCACAGGGCGGCAAGTGTCCCTGTCCCCCCTCTCCACCGCGGGTGAGGCTTGGCTGGAGCGTGTGTCCCGGTATTCCGCGGAAATCGCCGCCTCATCTTCCGCACAGTGACAAGAAGTTACGGCAGGTCACGGATTGATAAGGAAAAAATGGTTGCAATTGTGAGGCGATGGTGCTTGAATCCGCCCCATGCGCATGGGGAAACTCGCCAACCGGCTGGTCAAAGGGGCTGCAATGGCAGCCGCGCTGGTGGTTTTCGGCCTGTCGACGGCATGGGCCGGTGAGATCCGGGAGGTCAAGCTGGCCGCAGGTGCCGGCCTGACCCGGGTCGAAGTGCAACTGGAAGGGCGGGGGGATTACAAGACGATTTCCCTGGCCTCGCCGCATCGGCTGGTGATCGATTTCGCGGATTCCTCGGCTGTCCGCGGGCTCAAGTTGCCGGCAGGAGCGGGTGTCGTCACATCGGTCCGCACCGGGCAGCCCGAGCCGGGTACCTTGCGCATCGTGTTCGACCTTGCCGATGCGGTGATGGCGCGCAGCCCCTGGGTGGAACAGGTTTCCGGCAGCAGTTCGCGGCTGGTGATCGAATGGCCGTCCGATCGCGGCACTGTGGCCGCGGCGGCAACGAATGCCGACAACACCCCGGCGGCGTCCCCGATTCCATCAACGGTTCCGGCAACGGCTGCATCGTCCGCAGGGACACAAATGGCCAATGCCGTGCAGGGTTCGCCCATGCAGATGCCATTGAGCACCGATAGCGCGGGTGCCAATGCCGGTGCGGCCGGACTTTCGCCGGAGGCGATCCTCAACGGCCAGCCCACGGCCCTCACGCCACCGGCCCCGGCGGGTCCTCCACCCGTCGAACAGGCCGTAGTGGCGCAGAACAGCGTTCCCGAGACTGGCACGACTTCGGCGATTTTGCCGCCAGCGCGGTCGATGCCCGAAGTGCGCATGCGCGCCGGCATGCGTCCGCTGGTGGTGGCCATCGACGCCGGGCATGGCGGCCAGGATCCCGGCGCCATCGGGCCGGGCGGTACCTACGAAAAGAACGTGGTGCTGGCCATCGCCCGCGAACTGGCCCGCCAGGTCGATGCCACGCCGGGCATGAAGGCCTATCTGGTCCGCAACAGCGATGTATTCATTCCGCTGCCGACGCGCGCGCAAATGGCGCGCAGGGCCAAGGCGGACATCTTCATTTCGCTGCATGCCGATGCGGCGGAGAACCGCAATGCGCGCGGCTCTTCCGTATACGTGCTGTCGCTGAAGGGCGCGTCCTCGCAGCGCGCGCGCTGGCTGGCCGACAAGGAAAACGCTTCGGACCTGATCGGCGGCGTGCGCCTGCAGCAGGTCGACAATACATTGGGGTCGGTGCTGCTGGACCTGGCGCAGAGCGGCAACATGCGCGCTTCGGAAGATGCGGCAGACCAGGTGCTGGCGGGCCTCAAGCGTGTCGGCAACAACCACAAGCCCAATATCGAACGGGCAAATTTCGCGGTGCTGCGCACCTCCGACATGCCGGCGATGCTGGTGGAGACCGCCTTCATCTCCAATGCCGAGGAAGAAAAGCGCCTGAAGGACCCGGCCTACCAGCGCAAGGTCGCCGCCGCGGTACTGGATGGCGTCAACACTTATTTCACCCGCCAGCCGCCGCCGGGCACGCTGTTCGCCGCGCGCGCACAGGCCGAAGCGGAAGCGCAAGCGGGCCGGGGGGCGGCCGGCGCGCCCTGAGGCACCGGCTCGGCTATCATCACGGTTGGCTTCTTCCAGGCACCCCGGGTGCCGCACAACGTGCCGATCCGTCAACTTCCCGACACCCTCGTCAACCAGATCGCCGCCGGCGAAGTCGTCGAACGTCCCGCTTCGGTAGTCAAGGAACTGGTCGAGAACGCCATCGACGCCGGAGCCCGCAGGATCGACATCGACCTGGAGGAAGGCGGTGTCCGCCTGATCCGCATACGCGACGATGGCGGCGGCATTGCCCCGGAAGAGCTGCCATTGGCCGTTTCGCGCCACGCCACCAGCAAGATCGCATCGCTGGACGATCTTGAAGCCGTGGCCACGCTGGGTTTCCGCGGCGAAGCCCTGCCTTCGATCGCCTCGGTCAGCCGTTTCACCCTGTCTTCGCGTCGCCCGGGCGAGGAGCATGGTGCTTCGTTGCACGTCGAGGGCGGCAAGGTGGGGCAGATCACCCCGAAGCCGCATGCCCCGGGCACCACCGTGGAAGTGCGCGAACTGTTCTACAACGTGCCGGCACGGCGCAAGTTCCTGCGCGCCGAGCGCACCGAGTTCGGCCATATCGAGGAGTGGCTGCGTTCGCTGGCGCTGGCGCGACCGGACATCGAACTGCGCGTGTCGCACAACGGCAAGCCCTCGCGCCGCTACAAGCCGGATGAGTTGGAATCCGTCGCCCGGCTCAACGAAACCCTGGGCGAGGAATTCGCCAGGCAGGCGCTGCGCGTGGACCACAGCGCTGCCGGACTGCGCTTGCATGGCTGGATCGCGCAGCCGGTGTATTCGCGGGCCAGTGCGGACCAGCAGTACTTGTACGTGAACGGCCGCCCGGTGCGTGACCGCAACATCGCGCATGCGGTGAAGATGGCCTATCAGGACGTGCTGTTCCACGGCCGCCAGCCGGCCTATGTGCTGTTCCTGGAAATCGATCCGACCCGGGTCGACGTGAACGTGCACCCGGCCAAGCACGAGGTGCGTTTCCGTGATTCGCGCCTGGTGCATGACTTCGTGTACCGGACATTGCACGAAGCCCTCGCCGACACCCGTGCCGGGATGGTGTCCGAGCAGGCCGCTCGTGATGCGGCCATGCCAGCCCCTGGTTACCGACAGGAGTTCGCTCCAACGGGAGCCGTCTGGATGCCGACACGGCAATCTCCCCTGGGATTGCAGGTGAACGATGCGCCCGCTGCATACGCGCAACTGTACGCAAGCCCTTCCCATGCGGCGCCGGCTTTCCCGGCTTCGCCGCTTCCCGAATCCGGCGAAGAAACCCTTCCACCGCTGGGCTATGCCATCGCGCAATTGCATGGCATCTACATATTGGCCGAGAACGCCGATGGATTGATCGTGGTCGACATGCATGCCGCGCACGAACGCATCGGCTACGAAAAGCTCAAGGCGGCCCACGATGGCATGGGACTGCGTTCGCAACCTTTGCTGGTGCCGATGACGCTGGCGCTGTCCGAGCGCGAGGCGGACGTGGCCGAACGCGAAACGGATACCCTGGCCGCGCTGGGATTCGATGTGGTCCGCAGCGGTCCGCAATCCCTGAGCGCGCGCAGCGTGCCGGCCCTGCTGGCGGACGCGGAGCCGGAAGCGCTGCTGCGGGACGTGCTGGCGGACCTGCGCGAACACGGGCAGACGCGGCGCATCGCGGCTGCCCGCGACGAACTGCTTTCCACCATGGCCTGCCATGGCGCGGTGCGCGCCAACCGCAGGTTGACGATTCCTGAAATGAACGCGCTGTTGCGTGACATGGAAATCACCGAGCGTTCCGGCCAGTGCAACCATGGCCGGCCCACGTGGACACGTTTCTCCCTTGCCGAAATCGACCGTTGGTTCCTCAGAGGACGCTGATATGCGCAGTGCGATGACCGCCATGTGGTGCTTGCCGATGATGTGCCTGTCGTTGACCGCATGCCAGCCCGGAGGGGAAGAGGATGCGACCGGCGAACAAAAGGTCGCCGATCCGGCATTCGTCGCCGACCACCAGCACTGGCGCGAAGAGCGCGAGCGGAATCTGCTCGAACCCGATGGCTGGACCACGCTGGTCGGCATGCACTGGCTGGAGCTCAAGGCGCACTACATCGGCAGCGGAACCGGAAGCGGCATCCGGCTGGCGGTGGGACCCGCGAAGATGGGCATGGTGCAACAGGACAAGGGACGTGTTTTCTTCACGCCGGAATCCGGCGCCGGCCTGACCCTGGACGGCGAACCATTGAAGGGGCGCGTGGAGTTGCGCAACGACCGTGATGACTCGCCAAGCCGGATAGGCTTCGACGAAGGCAAGGGCGCGTTGAGCGTGATCGAGCGCGGCGGGCGCCACGCGCTGCGCGTGAAGCATGCCGACGCGACTACCCGGTTGCAGTTTTCCGGCCTGGATTACTGGCCGGTGGAGGAGTCCTGGGAGATAGAAGGGAAGTTCATGCCGCATCCGGCCGGCAAGACCATTCCCATTGTCGACATCATCGGCGTGCAAAGCGACTTGCCCAATCCCGGCGCCATCGAATTCACGCGGGAAGGCCGGACCTATCGCCTGGAAGCACTGGGCGAACCGGGCGGGGATATGTTCGTGGTGCTGGCCGACCGCACCAGCGGTCACGGGAGTTATCCGGCCGGGCGCTTCCTCGACGTGGACGCGCCGGTGAATGGCCGCGTAAGCCTGGATTTCAATCGTGCCTACAATCCCCCCTGCGCGTTCACGCGCTTCGCCACCTGCCCGTTGCCGCCACCGGAAAACCGTCTGGACCTGGCCATCGAGGCCGGCGAGAAAACCTACAAACAACCCGATACCAACAGTTGATCCATCCACGATAAGGAGTGTCCATGTCCAGAATGCCCCGTTTGCCGAAGGTCTTGCTTCCCGCGCTGTTGATGGCAGCGGCTTTTTGCGTCCAGGCCGATGTGCCGGCACAACCCGCCGCCGGCGCGCATGTGCCGTTGCTGTGGAAGGTCTCGGACCAGGACAATTCGGTTTACCTGCTCGGCTCTTTCCACCTGCTCAAGCCGGATGACTATCCGCTCTCGGCGGACGTGGATGCCGCATTCGCGGACTCGGCATCGCTGGTTTTCGAAGTGGTTCCTTCCGAGCTGTTGTCCCCCGAAACGGCGGTGAAGTTCCAGCAGGCGGCCGGTTATGACGACGGCAAGACCTTGAGCCAGGTATTGCCGGAGGATGTGAAGCAGCGCTTGGAACAGGTACTGACTGCAACAGGCGGGTCCATGGCGCAGGTGGAAGGCAGCGAGCCCTGGGCGATTTCGCTCGGCATGATGATCGGGATGGCCCAGGCGGCGGGATTCCGCCAGGAGCAGGGGCTGGACATGCATTTCATCCGGCTTGCCGGCGAGGCGGGCAAGCCGGTGGCTGGCCTGGAAAGCATCGACGACCAGATCGCGGCGCTGGATGGCGCGCCGCATTCCGAACAGGCTCTGAGCCTGGGCAAGTTGCTGGAGAATCCGCAGAAGGCGATAGCCGACCTGCTCGAATTGCACACGGCCTGGAAGACCGGCGACGTGCGGAAATTGAACGACGAGCTGCGCGTCAAGATGCAGCAGGACACGCCGGAGTCCTATCGATTGATCAATACCGACCGCAACGATGCATGGGTGCCCGGCATCGAGCGCTATCTGGCCGATTCCGACAAGGACAATGCGTTGATCGTGGTCGGTGCCCTGCACCTGCTGGGCGAAGATGGCGTGGTGGAGAAATTGCGCGACAGGGGTTACACCGTGGAGCGTGTGTGCTCGGTCTGCGAGATCGAATGAAACAATATCCCCCTAATCCCGCGCAGATGCGTGCGGGATCAGGGGACCATCACGATGCAATCCACCGGGCAGGCGGGCAGGCATAGCTCGCAGCCGGTACATAGTGGTTCGATCACCGTATGCATGTGCTTCGCCCCGCCGATGATGGCGTCCACCGGGCAGGCCTGGATGCACTTGGTGCAGCCTATGCAGCCGTCCTCGATGATCAGGGCGATGACAGGCGCTTTGTGGATGCCGCGGCTGCGGTCATAAGGGATGGGATCCGTGCCCAGTAGCCTGGCCAGCGCGTGTGCGCCAGTGTCCCCGCCGGGAGGGCAGCGATCAGTGCCCTCATCGCCACGCGCCATCGCTTCCGCGTAAGGGCGGCACCCGTCGTAACCGCATTGGCCGCATTGCGTCTGCGGCAGGATGCGGTCCAGGCGTTCAGTCAGGCTGGGATTGTCATTGTCGTCAGGCATGGGTGTCGGGATCGGCTGTGTGGCGCCGATGGGGGTGCGGTCAGGATACCGGACGACCGCGATACCAGCGTTTGTGCGCGAGGGCCAGCATGGGCTTGTCCTCGCGGCTGTCGCCGTAGGCGTGCACGCATGGGAATCGGGAGACATCGTACTGCGCGCGTATCCGCCGCTTCTTGTCCGATCCGCAATCGCCACCGTCATAGCGACCGGTCAAGGTGCCGTTCCCTGCTTCCAGCCGGTTGCAGATCACTGCCAGGCCATGCTGTTCGCACCAGGGCCGGAGGTAGGCATCGAGTGAGCCGGATACGACCACAATCGTGTCGCCACGCGATTGGTGCCATTCGATGCGTTGCATCATCTCCGGGCGCAGGTAGTCGGGCAGGGCCTCCGTTGAGAAGCGCAAGCCGAGTTCGTGGATTTCTTCTTCCTGCCGCCCGGTAAAGGCCAGCCGGGTGACACGTTTCCGGATGCCGTGGGCCGGCACCAGGTCAAGGCGGTAACCGGCCAGCCAGGGGCCTATCGACAATCGGGCACGCGCCAACTGCTCAGGAGTGGCAATGCTGCGCAGGAACCGGGAATAGGTGTCGACGTGCGTGATGGTGTGGTCGAAGTCGAACAGGGCCAGGTCCATCGGTGGCCTCGTGCGATGCGGAGAATGTGTCCGGCGCGGGTTCAGCGCACCGGCATGCCTGGCTGCGCGCCAGCGTCTGCATCCAGCAGTGCCAGTGCGCCGCCATCGAAACCGGCGGACAGGATCATGCCTTCGCTGATGCCGAAGCGCATCTTGCGCGGTGCCAGGTTGGCGATGAAGACGACGTTCCGGCCCACCAGTTTTTCCGGCTCGCCATAACTGGCGCGGATGCCGGAGAAGATCTGGCGCTTGCCCAGATCGCCGGCATCCAGTTCGAAGCGCAGCAGCTTGTCCGAGCCTTCAACGAATTCGCAGGCCAGCACCCTGCCGACGCGCAGGTCGAGCTTGCTGAAATCGTCGATGCCGATGGTAGGCATGGCAGCGCTGTCGTTGGCAGCGGCTTCGGCTTTTTCGGTGGCAGGCTTGTTCGTTGTCGCGGGTGTGGCCACAGGAGCCAGAGTGTCCTTCGATGCTTCGGTCATTGCGTCGATCAGTTTCGGGTCGATACGGGTGAAGAGAGGAACGTAATCCTTGATGGCGTGGCAAAGCAGGGGGTGTTCGAGATCGCTCCACGCGGCGACTGGCGCGGCCAGAAAATCCTCCGCCTGCGCAGCGGTGCGCGGCAGCACCGGCTTGAGTGCGGTGACCAGCACCCGGAACAGGTTGAGTCCCTGCGTGCATACGGCTTGCAATTCCGCATCGGCGCCTTCCTGCTTTGCGATTACCCAGGGTTTCCGGTCGTCGATGTAGCGGTTGGCCTCGTCGGCCAAGGCCATGACCTGGCGGATGGCGCTGGCAGCGTCGTTGTTTTCGTAGGCCTGCCGTACCGGTGCAAGTGCGGCGACGAAGCGGGCGTGCATGTCCGGTTCCGGCAAGGCGTCGGACAGCTTTCCATCGAATCGCTTGCCGATGAAACCGGCGCAGCGGCTGGCGAGGTTGACGAACTTGCCGACCAGGTCTGCATTCACCCGTGCGGTGAAATCGCTCAGGTTCAGGTCCAGATCGTCCACGCCGCCGGAAGACTTGGCAGCGTAGTAGTAGCGCAGGGCTTCCGGTTCCAGCCCTGCGTCCAAGTAGGTGCGGGCCATCACGAAGGTGCCGCGTGACTTGGACATCTTGGCGCCGTCCACCGTCAGATAGCCGTTGACGTGCAGGCGGGTGGGGGCGTGGTATCCGGCGCCGTGCAGCACTGCCGGCCAGAACAGACCGTGGAAGTTGACTATGTCCTTGCCGATGAAGTGGTGCAGCTCGGTTTGCGTGCCCGCCAGCAGGTGCGCGTCGAAGTCGATGCCCTCGCGTCCGCACAGGGCCTTGAAGCTGCTCAGGTAACCGATGGGCGCATCCAGCCAGACATAGAAATACTTGCCCGGCGCTCCGGGGATCTCGAAGCCGAAATACGGCGCATCGCGCGAGATGTCCCAGGCGCGCAGTCCGCCTTCGGCATTCAGCCATTCCATAAGCTTGGCCTTGACGCCGGGCAGCGCCACGTCCTTGGCCAGCCACTCGCGCAGGAAGGATTCGAAACGTCCCACTTCGAAGAAGTGGTGTTCCGAGTCGCGGATTTCCGGGCGCGCGCCGGAAATCACCGAGTAGGGTTCCTTCAGATCCGTGGGCGCGTAGGTGGCGCCGCAGACTTCGCAGTTGTCGCCGTACTGGTCGGCGGCGGCGCAATTGGGACAGATGCCCTTGATGTAGCGGTCGGGCAGGAACATGCCCTTGGCCGGGTCGTAGAATTGGGCGACGTTGCGGCGGGCGATGTGGCCGCCCGCATCGAGCTTGCCGTAGATCGCTTCGGTCAGTTCTCGGTTGGTCGCGGAATTGGTTGAGTCGTAGTGATCGAATGCCACCCCGAATGCGGTGAAGTCGCGTTCGTGCGAGGCCTGGATGCCCGCGATGAAGGTTTCCGGCGTCACTCCGGCCTTCTCGGCGGCCAGCATGATGGGCGTGCCGTGGGTGTCGTCTGCACAGACGAACCAAGTGGTATTGCCGGCCATGCGCCGCGCCCGCACCCAGATATCGGCCTGGATATAGCCGACCAGGTGGCCAAGGTGCAGGGGCCCGTTGGCGTAGGGAAGGGCGGTGGTGACGAGTGCGGTGCGACTCATAGGGCTTGGTTGTGGCAGGCAAGCCGCAATTATCGCATGGGTCCCCGAAACGAATGCGGCCCGGTATGAGCGGGCCGCATGTTTGCAGGAAGTCCTGGCGGACTTACGGGCGGATCCAAGTCTGTGATTTGCAGAAGACGGCGATGCAGCCGGACACTTCCAGTTTCTGGCCGTTTTCGATCAACGCCATTTTCGACTTGTAAACCTTGCCCTCGTCGGGCTTGAGGATAGTGCCGCCGCTCCATTGGTTGGCACCGTCCTGCTTCATGCCACGGATGATTTCCATCCCGGTGATGGGCTTGTCCTTGCGGTCGTCCTTGCACTTGTCGCAGACCGGGTTCGGCTTGCTGGGATTGAGCAGTTCGACAATCTTGCCGGTGTAAGTGCCGTCAGCAGCCCGCGAGATTTCGACAATGGACTTGGGCTGCTTGGTTTCGTCATCGATGGTTTTCCAGCGGCCGGTGGCGTCGTTGGCCGATGCCGGGACTACCGCTAGCGCGACGACGATCAGTATTACGTAGCGTACTGTCCGTACTGTGAGTTGATTTATGGTGATCATGGAATGCTCGGGTTTGGGTCGGCAGGAGGCTCTGCTTCCTGTACGGGTAGTTGCATACCACTAGGTTTGACCTGCTCTACTTCGCCCACATCTACTCGACCAATGCGCAAGTCTTTCCAGAACGCATCATTCCAGGCACGGTATTCCTTGGGGTCCCAGTACCGGGGTGCGTAATAGCGGGAGCCTTCTATGGTGCCAAGGCCGGGGACCACGATCACCAATGGGTTGGCCTGTGAGCCAACGCGACTTCCGGTCATCTGGCTACGCTCCCGGCGGAGGATCGAGGCCAGTCGCTTCTCGGCGATCTCGTCGGCGTACTCGGTGCGGATGGCCGGCGCCATCTCCCGTACGCGAGCTCGCTCTGCCTCATCGAGCTGACTCCAGTACATGTCGCGCTTTTCCTTGAAGAACACGTAGTCCCGTTCAGCAGCCAACTCCATCCAGATGTAGGCATGGGCACGATCTTGATCGGCGCCCTGACCGATCCACAGCATCTCTCCCACGATCGCCTGGGATGGCTTGTCCGAGTAGTAGCCGGCACGTTTGAACAGTTCCATCGCCTTGGCGTAGTTCTGCTTGCCGTACTCCTTCATGGCGAGGTCGCGGTAGCGCAGGTCTGGGTGCGATTCCAGGAAACCTGCCGCAAGCAGCATAGGGTCGGAGAGTGGGTCCGGTGGAATGTCCTTGCCGGGTTTTGCGGCGAACACGTTGCCAATGGACATGATCAGCAACAGGGCCGACGCAAGCAGGATGGGGGTTTTTGTAAGCATTGGGGAGACGTCGAGTCTGGATGGCCAGTTAAGCATACGACCTGTGCCTATGGGTGGCGCAGGCCGCAAGTCATGGAGCAGGTCAAAAAGACGAGGGGGCGCGATTGCGCCCCCTCGTGGTCAAACTTTCTGTCAGTGGACCGGATCAGAACTTGTGGTTGTAGCGGACGAACAGGGTGCGACCGTACAGGTCGTACTGGGTCGCGAACGCTGGGACGTTGCCGTAACGAGTGGCCACACCGGTGGATACGAACGGAGGATCGGTATCCAGCAGATTGTTCACACCTACCAGCAGGCTCCAGTTGTCCTTCGGCGAGTAGCGCGCCGAGAGCGTATGGTAGAAGCGGGCATCAGCGGTGATGTCGCGACGGGAGTTGGGGCGGCCGAGGTAGTTCACCGTCTCCGACAGGTCCATGTTCGAAGTTTCGCCGACATAGTCCAGGAAGTAAGTGTACGTCCAGTCGCCACGGGTCAGCGCGGCGCGCAGGTTACCCACGAACTCTGGATAACCGATATAGCCGGTCAAGTCGTCGCGGGTTTGGCCACCGGCGGCCGTGCTGTCGAACAGCATGAAGAAGTTCTCGATCGTGTAGGTCAGGCCGGTCTCCACTTCCACCTTGCCCCAAGCAAAATCACCATCATAGCGGGCCAGCATGTCCCAGCCACGAGTACGCTGCTTGTTGACGTTGACGTAGGTCGCCCAGACGTCCGTGATCATGTTCGCCTGAGCAGCCGCCGTGGACGGGTTGCGATTGAACATGTCGCAGAAGTTGTTGGGGAAGCTTGCCGAGCCGTAACAGCCCCACAGGATTTGGCCTGCGCCCAGCGTACTGATCTGATCACGGACGTCGTAATCGAAGTAGTCAAGCGCAATGCTGAACGGAGCCCATGACGGGGTGAACACCAAGCCGACGGTCTGTGCGGTCGAGCGTTCCGGCGTCAAGAAACCGGCACCGCCACCCTGATAGACTTGGGCGGACGAAGTGCCTGCGGCCAAATAATTGATCGGGATGCCGGCGGCGGCGCAATTGGCCTTGATGAAGTCGTTGGTCGAGTTGCCCCAGTCGATGCAGGGGTCGAGCCCCACTTGGTTCACGAAACCGCTCAGGTTGCCCAGATACAGTTCGTACAGGCCCGGTGCGCGATACGAGGTGCCGCGGGTGGAGCGGATGCGCAGTGAAGGCACGATCTGCCAGCTCAGGCCGGCCTTCCACACGTGGTCCGAACCGTCCACGGAATCATAATCGAAGGCACGGGCCGACAGGTTGGCAGTCAGTGCTTCGAAGCCGGTGACGCCCTTCAGCAAGGGAATTTCGATCTCGGCGAAGATCTCCTTCACCTTGTCCTCGCCCACGGTGGGCTGTGCGCTGCTCTGGCCCCAAGTCATCCCGGAGCGCTCGAACGCACTGGGCTGGTCGTCGATGCTGAACTTGCGGTACTCGACACCAAGCGCGGCACCGACCGCACCGGCCGGCAGGTTGAACAGCTCGCCGGAAATGGTGGCGTTCAGGATGAATTGGTCGTACACAGTGTTACCGGTGTGCCTATGTCCGACCGCTGCGACAAGCTCACTCATACATTCGCCGCTGAGAATGCAGGGCTTGAGGTAGTCGATTGCGGCGGTGCCGCTGCCGGCACGGGTCAGATCGCCGGTCTTGGCGGTGTCGATCGCCAGCACGGTGTAGTCGCCGTCGGAGCGCGACCAAGAGGCATTGGTCTGCCAGGCCCAGGTGTCGGTGAACGAGAACAGGCCGTCCAAGCCGGTGCTCAGATACATGTAATCCACCGTGACGTTCTGATCGGATGGGAACGGCATGATGATTTGCCCATAACCCGAGTCGACCGGTGCCTGCACGACCGGGAAGAACTGGCGCCAGCGGTGGGTGTTGGTCTCACGCCGGTTGTACAGCGCTTCTGCCATCCAGTTCACGCTGCCGAAGCTGAAGCTGGAGGAGGCGTACAGGCTGGAGCGCTCCTGGCGGTCGATGAGCTGCGCTTCGTTGAAGAACGGAAAGTTCAGCTGACTGTCGAAATACGGGCCATCCGCGCCGAGAGGATTATTGAAGCGAGGCGTCTCCCAAGCGCCGGTCGCCGGGTTGAACCACACATCGCGCGGGCGATAGCCGGGGATGTTGCCGACCGTGACGCCATCCGGCGAGGGGATGTAGCGAATGTGGGGGTCGAAGTAATCGATGATGGTGTTGGCGTACAGGTTGGTCGACGAGCAGCCACCCAGCACGGTGCCACCCGTGATGGAGCGGTCCTCGAGATCGATGCGGTTGCCGTTTTCGTCGTAGATCAGGTCCTCGGCGCAGCGCAGGTAGCGGCGGTCGCCCATGCGTAACGGATGGTGGCGGTAGTACTCGGCGGCCACGGCGATGTTGCCGTTGTCGAAGTTCCAGCCGGTGGCGCCGGACACCGTGAAGCGCTCACCGCCGCCGACGAAGGGCAACTGGCCGGTGATGGTGAATTCCGGACGGTCGATGTTTTTGCGGGTGATCAGGTTGACCACACCGGCGACGGCGTCCGATCCGTAGATGGACGAGGAGCCGTCCTTCACGATTTCAGCGCGCTGCAGGATGGAGGAGGGGATGGTGTTCAGGTCGAAGGAGCCGACTTGGCCGCGGGTACCGGCCGGACCGGGGCGGCGGCCGTTCAGCAGCACCAAGGTACGGCCCGAACCAAGGCCGCGCAGGTTCAGGGTCTGCGAACCGGTGCCGCCTTCGACGATGAAGCCGGAGAACTGATGGTTGATCTGGGTGGAGCCGGCGGCCACGCTGGATTTCTGCAGGAAGCTGGCGGTGTCCACCTGGCCGACGGTTACGCTGGTATCAGCGGTGATGATCTGTACGGGCGACACGGAGTCGAACTCGGCCCTGCGCAGAAGGGAGCCGGTAACAGTGATCTTTTCAAGCTCGGTGGTTTCCGTTGCCGCCGGCCTGGTTTGCTGAAGTTCCTCTTCGGCAGGGTTTTCCTGCGCAAAGATACCTGCACTGTACAGGCAGCCTACCACTGCCAAGGTCAACGGCAACTGTTTGAAAGTACGATTCCGCATGATTGGTGTTCCCTGATTAGTGTTAATTACAGGTTCATTCTATAACGCAATTTTCACGACATGGCAACAGTTTTCTGCCTCCAGAAGAGGGGTTGCGCGGTCCGGATGGTGACCAGGAGAGTGCCGTGTAATTCATGGCGCTGTTCGC
Source organism: uncultured Pseudoxanthomonas sp. (assembly GCA_964562135.1). Taxonomy (GTDB): domain Bacteria; phylum Pseudomonadota; class Gammaproteobacteria; order Xanthomonadales; family Xanthomonadaceae; genus Pseudoxanthomonas_A. Next base: position 15,213 of record CAZLSG010000042.1, read on the forward strand.
ATTAGAGTAGTGATAGTCGCAGGATGTGAGCGGGCCAGGGCGCGGGGTTAAGGCTACAAGCCCGATTGGTTCGGGTGCAGGAGCCGCTCTCATGCGTACCCGCGAACTGACCTGTTGGCTGGAGCGTCTGCCAGTCTGACCCCGCATCAGCGCACCCAGGTCCAGGCCCGGTTGCAGGCCTTGGCCGGCCAGGATGCAGTGGCCGACCGGATGGCGCAGCGCACGTCTCCGACGCAGTGCCCTTTCTGTCAGGGAATCCACTTGGTTCGCAATGGACAGGCCAGTGGCCTGCAGCGGTTCAAGTGCCGTGGCTGCGGCATCACCTTCAACGGCCTGACCGGCACGCCGCTGGCGCGCCTTCGCTATCGGCGTAAATAGCTAGAGCAAGCCCGGGTCCTGGAGGAGGGCCTGGGCGTGCACCGCACCACGGCGTTTCGGTGGCGACATCGTTTCCTGAGCGCGCCGTGCCAGGTGATGGATCACCAGCAGGGCGGCGGTGTGGAGGCGGGTGAAGTCTATTTCCTGCGTCCCTACAAAAGGGCCAGCCATGCCGCCTGCGTGAAGCGACCCTCGCGTCCAGCGCGTCGTCGTGGCGGTCGGGCCGCCAAGCGTGGACTGTCCGACGAACAGGTCCCGGTGCTGGTCGTACGCAATTGCTCGGGACAGACCGCCGATTTTGGACTGTCTTTGGCCAACAAGGCCGGGCTGGTGGAAGTCTTGCCCCAGGCCATGGCCGGCGATGCGGTGCACCGATGGCAGCGCCATGCTGGCTGCGGCCGCGGATGACCCAAGCCCGGACCACCATGGTCTGAATACGCTGCGTGGCGTGCATCGCTGCGGTTCCTATCACAGCCGACTGAAAGCTTGGCTGCAACGCTTCTACGGCGTGGCCACCTCCTACCTGCCTCACTAACTGGGCTGGTACCGGGCGCTGGACCGGAACCGCTGCAATGGCATGAACGCCGCCGCACTGCTGGCCTTGGCCATTGCCGCATGACTCCATCCATAGTCAATGCGGACAGCGCCTAATTCATTGCCAGTATTGGGAAAGTATCCCGCCAAGCATAGCCAGTGGCGGGGTGAGGGCTGCTCTGGCTCAGTTGTCCATGGTTCTTCTTACAGACCACCTGGGCCGCACTCCTTGGCGAGGAAGTCTTCAATTAATGCCAAGGTTTTTTCCTGGTGGCGTGGATACCACGGCATACTGTGGGGCATGTCGGGAATTAGTTCGAATTTAGCCGGAACCTTGCCGCGTACGGCACTATAGAAGTCGCGGGCATGGAAAGCTGGGGTCCGCACGTCACGGTCACCGACGTACAGCAGAACCGGGATGTTGGCTTTGTCGGCGTTGCGCATCGGGTCCATGCCCGTCACGGTCTTGCCTTGCAGGATGCGTTGTACCCGGCTGTCGCTCCATGATCTACCGAGGCGAGCTAAGTCAGTGACTGGGGCGCCGGAGATTGCGCATTGATAGGGGCTGCTGGGCCGTACGACTGCGGCAGCCGAGGCGAAGCCGCCGTAGGAATAGCCGAAGATCGCGATACGGTTCGGATCGGCAATGCCTTGTTCAACCAGCCAAGCCGCACCGTCGTCCTTGTCGTCCTGCATCTTCTGGCCCCACTCAGCGTCGCCTGCCAGCCACAACTCGCGACCGAGCCCGGCGGAACCACGGTACTGCGGGCGCAGAACGGCATAGCCACGCGAGGTCAGGAAGGGCACCCAGCCGGAACCATCCCACCCGGCGTAGTCACGCGCCCAAGGGCCACCGTGCGGATGGATGATGGTGGGTAGTGGGCCATCACTCTGCTTCCAGCCAGCCGGCAGATCGAGAACCGCCGGGATTTTCATGCCGTCGCGCGCGGAGTAGGTCACCCAGCGCTGTTCGCCGATCTGGTTGGGGTCGATCCACGGGCGCTGGCCGCCCAAGTGCATCGGGCGACTGCGGTCCAACAGCAGGTAATAGGAAGGTGCGTTGCTGGCGCTAGAGGTGGTGAACAGCACGCGTGATAGGTCATCGTTGTAGCCGGAGATCGTGACTGTCTGGCCGGGATAGGCATTGTGCAGGCCGTCGTGGATCGACTTCAGGTTTGGGTCCACATAGATCGTCTCAGGTTGTGGGCCACTGATGGTGAAGCCCAATACCTGGTTGAAGTTGCTCGGTCGCGTCCCGAGGATCAGGTTGCCGATCGAGTACTCTGGATGCACCAGCAGGGGTTCTGCGTCGAACTGGCGGGTCGCTGGGTCGTACATCCAGGCCTGCACTAGGTCGGAGAATAGATCGGTGAGTACGTAGAACTTGCCAGTCCCCTCATCCATGCCCACGATATCGACGGTATAGCGCTCGCTGAGTTTGCGGGTGAGATTCTCGTGGACTTCGAACTGGCCGGTCTGACTGTTCTTGATGAGCACGCGCTGCTCGTATTCACCTGGCGAGATCTGTTCGAGTTCTGTACGGGTGAGTACTTCGCCGTCGCGCGGGTTGAACAGGCCGGGGCTGGTGCGACCGCCACCACGGAACAGCAGCTTGGTCTCGCCAGTACGGAGGTTGTAGAGATAGTAGTTGGAAGCTAGGGTCGCACTGTTGACCTGCTGGATGATGACGTTGTCCGGGTCCAGCGGCAGGGCGTTGACCAGACTGGCCGTTCCGGCGATTTCCAGGCAGCGCTGCACGTCCTCGCTGACGCCGATCCGGCGGGTGTTCTCGGCAAAGGCATCCGAGAACTTCTGGTGCTTGGCGTCGGTGAGGTAGGCTTTGGTCACGAAGGTCTTGGTGGCGCCGGTAGTTCTGCCTTCGCCGCAGCCTCCCAGCTGGCCAGTCCATTCTTGCCGTCCGAGTACCAGGATGCGGTCGGCCTTCATTGCACTGGCGCCGATGAACTTCATGCGGTCACCGGAGGGGGTGATGACCGGGCCTGCCTCCAAATCAGATAGATCCCAAGTGGCCAGTGCCGTGTCCTGCCTGCCGCCGGTTGGCGAGACGACCAGCGCGACGAGGTTCTTGCCATCAGAGCTCATGCTGACGGATTGGATTTCAGGTGTGCGCGCAAATGCCTCGACAGGGATCGGCTGACGCGCAAAAGCAGCACCGGCGACAAACAACAGGCCGGTAATCATCAATTGCGCGCTTCTGGTTTTCATGAGCATGGTTTCGAAGACTCCGTTGCTGGATGCAGTGCAGTTTCGGCAGATGATGTAGACGATGCATCGTGCCAATGTCCAAATAGTAGCGGATAATCCATGACCATGGAGATTCGTATCCCGGCGCATGCCGTCCAATCTGGGTTGGGGCTTTCTCCCCGTATCCGCAACGTCATCGCCATCGGCTCCGGCAAGGGCGGGGTGGGCAAGTCCACCACGACGGTGAACCTGGCGCTGGCGCTGGCGGCGGAGGGCGCGCGGGTGGGGGTGCTGGACGCGGATGTCTATGGTCCCAGCATCCCGGCCATGTTGGGCCTGTCCGGGCGACCGGAGAGCCCGGACAACAAGTCCATCGAACCGATGCGAGCGTTCGGGGTGGAGGCCATGTCCATCGGCTTCCTGGTGGACCAGGACACGCCGATGATCTGGCGCGGGCCGATGGCCACGTCGGCGTTGACCCAACTGTTCAACGACACCCTCTGGGACGACCTGGATTATCTGCTGGTCGACCTTCCGCCCGGGACGGGCGACATCCAGTTGACCCTGGCGCAGAAGATCCCGGTGGCCGGTGCCGTCATCGTCACCACGCCGCAGGACATCGCCACGCTGGATGCGAAGAAGGCATTGAAGATGTTCGAGAAGGTCGAGGTGGCGGTGCTGGGCATTGTCGAGAACATGGCCATTCATACGTGTTCCAACTGCGGCCATGTCGAGCACCTGTTCGGCGAAGGGGGCGGGCAGCGGATGGCACAACAGTACGGCGTGCCCCTGTTGGGCTCGTTGCCACTGGATATCGCCATCCGCGAGCAGGGCGATGCCGGGCAGCCGGTGGTGGTGGCAGCGCCCGAGTCGGCGGTGGCACAGGCCTACCGCGCCACGGCGCGGACACTGGCAGCCGAGTTGGCCAAGCGGCCAAGGGCTGCCATCCCCATCCTGTCCTCGCTGGTGTAGGAGCGGCTCTTGGCCGCGATGGGCTTGACCGCGAAAGGCGGTCGCGGCCAAGAGCCGCTCCTGCAAGGATGCTGGGTGTTGTGACGGCGGGCCGGTGCGCATCTACAATAATCGGCCAGATGGCCATCCGGCCGACAGGAAACACTGCATGAGCATCAAGAGTGACCGCTGGATCCGCAGCATGTCCGAGCAGCACGGCATGATCGAGCCGTTCGAAGCCGGGCAGGTGAAGCAGGTCAACGGCCAGCGCATCGTCAGCTACGGCACGTCCAGCTACGGCTATGACGTGCGCTGTTCGCGTGAATTCAAGGTGTTCACCAACATCAACTCCACCATCGTCGATCCCAAGCGCTTCGATCCGAAGAGCTTCGTGGACATCGAGGCTGACGAGTGCATCATCCCGCCCAACAGCTTTGCGTTGGCGCGCACCGTTGAATATTTCCGGATTCCGCGCGACACGCTGGTGGTGTGCCTGGGCAAGAGCACTTACGCCCGTTGCGGGATCATCGTCAACGTCACCCCGCTGGAGCCGGAGTGGGAAGGCCACGTGACGCTGGAGTTCAGCAACACCACGCCGCTGCCGGCGCGCATCTACGCCAACGAGGGCGTGGCGCAGATGCTGTTCTTCCAGTCGGACGAAGTCTGCGAGACCAGTTACAAGGACCGCGGCGGCAAGTACCAGGGGCAGACCGGGGTTACCTTGCCGCGCACCTGAGCACGTATGGCCGTCCCGGCAGGACGGCTCATTTCTTAGAGCGGTCGACCAGCATCGTTACGCCTGCGCCGATCAGGATCAGTGGCCACCACTTGGCCAGCAACTGGCCCAGGCTGGCGTTGGTCCAGCCCAGGTTGCTGGCCAGGAAGAACAGGCCCAGGACAATCAGGATCAGCGGGGCGACGAGGCTGGATTTCATGGTCGGCGGATCGGCGTGCGGGATGAGGCGCCTATCGTAGCCTCAGTTGCCAGTCCGCGACACGGGCGGCGAGCGCGTCGGGCGGATAGGGCCGGGCCGGGCCGCTGCCCCAGACCGGTCCGGGCCAGGCGGCATCGCCTTCGTGGCGGCCCACCAGATGGATGTGCAGTTGCCGGACGATGTTGCCCAGGGCGCCGATGTTGAGTTTCGCCACGTCCGGTTCCGCCCGGAGCAGCGCTCCCACTTGATTGATCTCGGCCAACAGCAGGCGCTGCTGGCCCCCGTCCAGCCCGATCCATTCGGTGGCCCCGGCCACGCGGGGTACCAGCAGCAGCCATGGGAAACGGGCATCGTTCATCAGCCGCACCTGCGACAGCGGGCCATCGGCAACGAAGGCGCTGTCGGCCTGCAGGCGCGGATCGAGTTCGAAATCGGTCATGCCAGATGCTCCGCAAGAAACGCTCGTGTGCGCTGGCGGGCGAGCGTGGCACTCGCCGCATCGAAGGCATTCGGATCGACATCGCGATTGAATGCGTGGCCGGCCGGATAAACGTGCACGGGCGAATCAGGCAAAGCCTCCCGGTGCGCCTGTACGGTTTCGGCGGGTATGGAAGCGTCGTTTTCGCCGAAATGGAACATCACGGGCGCTTGCAGTGGCTGTGCGAGGAAGCCTGCATTGCGCGCGCCGTAGTAGCTCACCGAGGGCAGGCCCAGGCGCTGGGCGCAGAGCAGCGCGAGAGTGCCGCCCCAGCAGTAGCCGACCGTCCCGACCTTGCCGGAAGCAGCCAGCCTGCGGGCAGCTGCCGCGACGATATCCAGTGCCCGCTCGAAGCCGAGCAGGGTGGCCAGCTCGCGACCACGGGCAAAGCCGTCGGTTCCGTAGTCCAGTTCCACGTTTTTCTCGACCGGATCGAAGAAAGCGGGCGCCAGCACCGCATGGCCGTCGGCGGCGAATCCATCGGCCACCGCGCGGATGTGCGCATTGGCGCCGAATATTTCCTGGATGACGACAAGCCCGGCGCGCGGTGTGCCGGCAGGCACTGCGTGCCATGCGGAAACCGGGCCATGCGGTGTGTCGAGGTTGATCCAGTGGGTCATGGGCAGTGTCGTGCGGGAAGCGGTGGTCCGATTATCGTTGGTATGGCCGCTGGAGGGATGTAGGAGCGGCCTTGGCCGCGATGAGGCTTTACGGCGAAGCCATCGCGGCCAAGGCCGCTCCTACGGGGATTAGTAGGCGACGTGGACGATGACGAAATGGGCCGTGCCCCCGGGCAGGTGTGCGTCCAGTTCGTCGTCGATCCGCTTCTTGAGCAGCGCGCGCGCCAGGGGCGAGTCGATGCTGATATGGCCGCGCGAGGCATCGGTTTCGTCGGGGCCGACGATGCGGTAGCGCGAAACTTCCCCGCTGGCAATGTTCTCCAGTTCCACCATGGCGCCGAAATAGACGGCTTCCGGATCGGAAGGCGTGGTCTCCACCACGCGCAGCGCTTCCAGCCGCTTGGTCAGGTAGCGCACCCGGCGGTCGATCTCGCCAAGCTGCTTCTTGCGGTAGGTGTATTCGGCGTTTTCCGAGCGGTCGCCTTCGGCCGCGGCGGCGGCCAGTGCTTTCACCACCTCGGGCCTGCGCACTCGCCAGAGATCGTCCAGCTCCGCCTTCAGCCGCGCGTGGCCCTCGCGGGTGATCAGCGCGGTGCTCTTTTCTGCGGGTGGACGCCAGCGGGACATCGATGCTCAGGCAGTGGAGGAGGGCGGTTTATTTCTTGCCGCCGAAAATGCCGCCCAGGATGCCGCGGATGATCTGGTTGCCCAGCTTGGTGCCCACGGTGCGCGAGGTCTGCTTGGCCATGGTTTCCAGCATGCCCTGGCGGCGCTTGGTGCCGAACACCGCATCCTTGACCGCCTGGCCGAAACCGCTGTCCTCGCTTTCCTTCTCGGTCCTGGCGGGCGGCGGATTGGCATCCTTCATGGTCTCTTCGGCCCGCTTGGCCAGCAGTTCCGCGGCCGACTCGCGATTGATCGCCTTGTCGTACTTGGCACCCACCGGACTGCCGGCGCGAACCTGCGCGCGCTCGGTTTCGGAGATCGACCCCATCCGGCAGCGCGGCGGTGAAACCATTGTCTGCTGCACGGCCGAGGGGATGCCTTTTTCCTGCAAGGTGGACACCAGCGCCTCGCCGGTGCCCAGTTGAGAAATGGCGCGGGCCACGTCGAGCTTCGGGTTGGGGACGAAGGTTTCGGCGGCGGTTTTCACCGCTTTCTGATCGCGGGGCGTATAGGCGCGCAAGGCATGCTGCACGCGGTTGCCCAACTGTCCCAGGATATTGCCCGGCACGTCGTCCGGGAACTGCGAGCAGAAGTACACGCCCACGCCCTTGGAGCGGATCAGGCGCACCACCTGTTCGATGCGCTGCTGCAGCGCGGCCGGGGCGTCGTTGAACAGCAGGTGGGCTTCGTCGAACACGAACACCAGCTTGGGCTTGTCCAGGTCGCCCACTTCGGGCAGGTTCTCGAACAGTTCCGACAGCAACCACAGCAGGAAGCTGGAATACAGGCGCGGCTTGAGGATCAGCTGGTCGGCGGCGAGGATGCCGATCACGCCGCGGCCATCGGTGCTGGTGCGCATCAGGTCGGACAGTTCCAGCGCGGGCTCGCCGAAGAAATTGCCGGCGCCTTCCTGCTCCAGCCGCAGCAGGGCGCGCTGGATGGCGGCGATGGAAGGCGCGCTGACCAGTCCGTATTCGGTGGAGATGTCCTTGCGCTCGGCGGCAATCAGGCCCAGCAGGGCGCGGAAATCGTCCAGGTCCAGCAACAGCAGGCCGCGGTCGTCGGCCA
>CAZLSG010000043.1:0-22528 GCA_964562135.1 uncultured Pseudoxanthomonas sp.
AACTGGAAGACGAGGACTGGAGCCGCGTCACCAGCGCCATCCGCATGCTGAAGGAAACCCGGATCTTCATCGACGACACTCCTGCCTTGTCTCCGGACGTATTGCGTTCCAAGGCGCGCAGGCTCAAGCGCGAGCATGACCTGGGGCTGATCGTGATCGACTACCTGCAATTGATGGCGGTACCCGGCAACAGCGAGAACCGCGCCACCGAAATCTCGGAAATATCGCGTTCGCTCAAGGCGCTGGCCAAGGAACTGAACGTGCCGGTGATCGCGCTGTCGCAGCTCAACCGCTCGCTGGAAACGCGCCAGGACAAGCGACCGGTGATGGCCGACCTGCGCGAATCCGGCGCCATCGAGCAGGACGCGGACGTCATCGTCTTCATCTACCGCGACGAGTACTACAACAAGGAAAACTCGCCGGACAAGGGATTGGCCGAAGTGATCATCGGCAAGCAGCGCAACGGCCCCACCGGATCGATCAAGCTGAAGTTCTTCGGCGAATACACGCGCTTCGACAACCTGGCCCATGATTCGGTGGGCAGTTTCGAATAAGCGCCGGGATGTTGCCGGAACCACCGGCGGCCATCCGCCGCGCGGATGCAGGCGTCATTCCAGTTGCGATGCCGCATGGGCGGCATCCAGCACATCCATCGCATCGCGGGGCCTGAGCTTGCTGGCCTTCTCGAAGGCTTCGGCCGCATCGTCTTCGCGCTTGTCCCCATGCAACAGCAACAACAGGTTGCCGTATTCGATATGGGCGATGGGGGATTGTGGGGTGAGTTTCAGGGCCGTCCTGATGTGGGACTCGGCTTCCGAGGCCTTGGCGCCATAGGTCAGGCCGCCAAGCATGGCGCCGACTTTGCCGATGATTTCGGCGTGGTAGAGCGCCAGCGCGGTGTGAGCCTCGGCATGTTTGGGTGCCAGTTCAAGGGTGGTATCCAGTGATTTCTTCACCTTCCCCGCGATGCCTTGCTTGAGCGCCCTGGCGATGCTCAGCCCCTGACTGTAGCGGCCCAGGGCGAAGGCATGGCGGTAGTGGCTGTTGGCTTCTTCCGGCAGCGCCTTGATGGCAGCTTCCGCCAGTTGCGCGGTCTCCTCGAAGCGCTTGAGGCGTTCGGCATCGTCGTCGACCAGATAGGTGGCGTGGATGCCCAGCGCCTTGACCGCCACCGAAGCGCCCAAGGGCCCCAGCGCCTGGCCGGTGTCGAACGCGGCCTGGAAATCGCCACGATGGAAGGCCCGCCAGGCATCCTGCAGCCGGCCCGACAGCGTGGCGGCATCCAGTCCCTTGGCGGCGGCCTTGCCCGCGCTGTCCAGCAATGCCTGTGCGCGCTTGCTGTCCGGGAAAGGTTCTCCATCCCCTGCATGCAGCGATGGCCAGGCTTTCTTCAGGGCGTCGCCGGGGTAGGCGAAAGCCTTGGCATCATGCGGGAACGGCGCCCATTTCGATGATTTCGTTGCCATTTCGAGCACCCTCCGGTCATCTCGTCGGCGCAGCATGGCCGGGCATGATCCGGCAGGCAAGTCCTCACTGCGTGCCCGATGACTTGTCTTGCGGCAAATGCTACGCTGGCCTGCGAAGTCGATATCTGTCCGGCATGCCGGGACTACCTTCGGGCAGTGTCGCTATCCGTATCTGTTGCTACTCACAATCCAATTGGGGAAAACCGCGATGAGTGATTTCTGGTCAAGCAATTTCTGGGAATTCGTTTGGCATTTGTTTGTGATTTTTGTTTTTGTCGCTTACTTGATGGTGCTGTTCCAGATCATCGTCGATCTGTTCCGCGACAAGAAGCTGGGTGGGTTTTCCAAGGCCATCTGGTTCATTGGCCTGATCTTCCTGCCGGTCCTGACGGCATTGATCTACGTCATCGCCCGCGGCCGCGGCATGTCCGAACGCCAGGTGGCGGCGTTCCAGGAGGCACGTGCCGAGTCCGAGGCGTATATCCGCAGCGTCGCCGGCGGCAAGTCGGCTGCCGAACAGATCGCCGAAGCCAAGGCACTGCTGGACAGCGGCGCGATCAGTGCCGATGAGTTCGCCAGGCTGAAGGCAAAAGCGATCGGCTGATCCAGTCCTGTCGTTTGCCGGTTGTTCCAGCGGCCCGGTTCCGTCCCAGCACGGTACCGGGCCGTTGCACGTCTGCATGCTGGTGAGGCCGGACCGGGCCTGGCCGGCGGCATCCGTCAGTCGAGGTAAGCGCGGGTCAGCGTGTCCAGGTGCGCCCGTTCGGCCTCGCGCAGGAACGGAGCCAGCAGCATCATCACCTGCACGATGCCGTCGCGGATGGAGACATGCTCGTCGCGGTCGCCACGGCTGGCGGCATAGTTCAGCCAGAACGTGGCCACGACCAGGATGTTGGTGGCCGTGGCGGCCAGTTCGGCAGGACTGGCGCGCATGGCGCCGGTCTGCGCCAGGCCACGCATCACCGCCTGGGCGCTGTCCTCGCCGCGCTTGAGGATGCGGGCGAAGCGCAAACGCATCCGCCGGTTGCGGCTGAGGATTTCGACCAGGTCGCGGTACAGGAAGCGATAGTCCCAGATGCACTCGAAAACGAGGTGCAGCTGCAGCCAGATGTCCTCGAGTTCGGGCCGCCGTTCGGACGGCGTGGTGAGCGCGACGTCCATGCGCTCTTCGTAGCAGGCGAACAGCTGCTCGATGATGTCGTCCTTGTTGCGGAAATGGTAGTACAGGTTGCCGGGGCTGATTTCCAGTTCGTCGGCGATGTGGTTGGTGGTGATGTGCGGTTCGCCCTGCGTGTTGAACAGGGCAAGCGATGCATCGAGGATGCGCTGGCGGGTGTCGCGGGCCACGGGCGGGGGATCAGGCGGTGAGCTTCTTCACCAGGTCCACGTATTTTTTCTGCGCATCCTCCTGCGACGTGCCCTTGAGCTTGCCCCAGGCTTCGTATTTGGCGGTGCCGACGAAATCGAAGAATCCGGGCTTGTCGCCGCTCACGTCGCCTTCCGAACCCTGCTTGTAGAGGGCATACAGGCGAAGCAGGGTGTCGTTGTCCGGACGTTCCGAAAGTGTCTGGATATCGCGGGATGCCTGCTCGAATGCGGTTTTCAGGTCTGCCATGGATGCTCCCTCCCAAGAGTTCCCCATCATCACACCACGCAGCGGGATAGGGGTCAATCGGAGCCGGGATTGTCGTTGGCAGCCGGCTCTGGCAAGTTAGTTCCGGGACAGGGCGGAGGGGCCGTGTCCACCAATACGGAAATGCTTGCCATGGGTTATTTCGTTACCGGCGCCACCGGGTTCATCGGCCGTCACTTGGTATCCAATCTCCTGAAACGCAGTGGTACGGTCCACGTGCTGGTCCGCAAGGAGTCGAAAAAGAAATTCGATGCCATCGCCAGAAAATCCGGCTGGGACATGAAGCGGATCGCGGTGGTGCAGGGCGACATGGGCAAGCCGCGCTGCGGCCTGACCCCGGCCCAGGCGCGAAGCCTGAGCGGCAAGGTGAAGCATTTTTTCCATCTGGCTGCCATCTACGACCTGACCGCCAGCGTGGAAGCGCAGCGCGTCGCCAACGTCGAGGGCACGCAACATGCGCTGGACCTGGCCGTGGCGATCAAGGCGGGCACCTTCCACCATGCCAGTTCGATTGCCGTCGCCGGCCTGTATCCGGGGATATTCCGCGAAGACATGTTCGAGGAGGCGGAGGGACTGGATGATCCCTACCTGCGCACCAAGCACGAATCCGAGAGGCTGGTGCGGAATGAAAAGCGCCTCAAGTGGCGCATCTACCGGCCGGGCATGGTGGTGGGGCACTCGAAGACCGGCGAGATCGACAAGATCGACGGCCCGTACTATTTCTTCACCCTGATCAAGAAACTGCGCGAACTGCTGCCGCAGTGGGTGCCGGTACTGGGCATCGAGGGCGGGCGCATCAACATCGTGCCGGTGGATTTCGTGGCCGACGCGATGGACCACATCGCGCACAAGCCGAAACTGGACGGGCATACCTTCCACCTCACCGACCCGGAACCGATGCGGGTGGGCGAGGTGCTCAACACGTTCTGCCGCGCCGGCCATGCGCCGGAGATGAGCATGCGCATCGACGCCCGCATGTTCGCCTTCGTGCCCGGCGGCATCCGCATGGCGGTGGGCAACCTGCCGCCGGTGCGGCGTTTCATCGGCATGCTGTTGCGCGACTTCAGGATTCCGAAGGAAGTGCTGAAGTTCATCACCTATCCCACGCGCTTCGACAGCCGCGAGACCGAGCGCGCATTGAAGGGCAGCGGCATTGCCGTGCCGCGCCTGGAGGATTACGCCTGGCGGCTATGGGACTACTGGGAACGCCACCTTGACCCGGACCTGTTCATCGATCGCACCTTGAAAGGCAAGGTGCGCAACAAGGTGGTGGTGATCACCGGAGGCTCGTCCGGCATCGGCCTGTCCACGGCGAAGCGCGTGGCGGAGGCCGGCGCCGTCACCGTCATCGTTGCGCGAGGACAGGAGGAATTGTTCAAGGCGCGCGATGAAATGAAGGCGAAGGGGGGCAAGGTCTTTGCCTATACCGCGGACCTGGCCGACATGGCCGACTGCGACCGTCTGGTCAAGCAGGTGCTGGACGACCATGGTCATGTCGACATCCTGATCAACAATGCCGGCCGCTCCATCCGGCGTTCCATCGAACTGAGCTACGACCGCTTCCATGATTTCGAACGGACCATGCAGCTCAATTATTTCGGTAGCCTGCGCCTGATCATGGGCTTCCTGCCGGTGATGACGCAGCGGCGCAAGGGCCACATCATCAACATCAGCTCCATCGGCGTGCTGGCCAATTCGCCGCGTTTCTCGGCGTACGTGGCATCCAAGGCGGCGCTGGACGCCTTCAGCCGCTGCGCCCAGGGCGAACTGTCCGGCAAGCGCATCAGCTTCACCACCGTCAACATGCCGCTGGTGAAGACGCCGATGATCGCACCGACCAAGATGTACGAAAGCGTGCCGACCCTGACCCCCGAGGAGGCCGCCGATTTGCTGGTGAAGGCCATCATCGAAAGGCCCAGCCGGATCGCCACGCGCCTGGGCATCTTTGCCGCGGTGGTCAATGCGGTGGCGCCGAAGGCCTACGAAGTGGTGATGAACACCGCGTTCGAATTGTTCCCGGATTCGGCGGCAGCCAGGGGGGATGGAAAGGCGCTGAAGGAGGAAGCTCCCAGCCAGGAGCAGATTGCCTTTGCCGCGTTGATGCGGGGCGTGCACTGGTAGCCGCCCCGTCTCCGGGGGGCTACCGGATTCCTCAGCGGTTGCTCCAGCCGCCGGTCGGGAGCGCACTGTCGTTGCGCATGTGCAGCGACAGCGGCTCGATCCGCTGCCAGATGAAGTCGCGCAATTCCGCGTCATCGACGGTTTCATGCAACGCCTGGTGGAAACAGCACAGCCAGCCGTTGATCTCTTCCATGCCGATGGCAAAGGGCAGGTGCCTGCGGCGCAGCATGGGCGGGCCATGGCGTTCCACGAACAGGGGCGGGCCGCCCAGCCAGCCGCTCAGGAATTCGAACAGTTTCTGTTCGCTTCCCGCCATGTCGGCCGGATGCAATGCCCGCGCGGCACGAGCCTCGGGCAGCGTATCCATCAATGCATACATGCGCGCGACAAGGCGGCGCAGGCCTTCCGCTGCACCGATCCGCCGATACGGAGCAGGGCTTCCTTCCGTGTTCATCGAAGAGCGCGGGCAAGGCGCGCGGGGCTTACATGGTCTTGCATTGCCGCCAGCGGACCGGTTCCTCACTGCCCTGCGGTGGATTGAGCTGGACGCGGCTGGTGCGCAGGGCGGGGTAGCGTTCCAGTTCCAGGCAGATCCAGGGCCACACGGAGGCTTCCGGCGCAGTGCGATCGACTGACAGGGTTGAGCGCGTCAGCCAGATGCTGCGGGCAATGCCGGGAGTGCCCGCGAGTGCCTTCAGTACCGCTTGGCGTTGTTGATCGAGTTCCGCTTCGGTAGGTTCACGGTAGGCGGACTGGGGTTCTGGCGGTGCTGGCGTATTCGACTGGGCGACGCTGGCGGAAGGTGCAATGGCCGGAGCGCGAGGGGCGGTTTCAGGGCCATGAATGCCCGAAATGGCGAGCAATGCGATCGCGCCGGCCAGAATGGCTGCCAGCCAGGAAATGCCGATATGACGCTGCGCACGGCGGCTGGCGTTGCCCACGATTTCCTCGCGCAACGCTGGATCGAGGCAGGGCTTTGCTTCCTGCCACAAGCGCGGGCCGTCCAATATCTCGATATTGTGCTTGAGGGCAGCTTCATGGCCGGATTTTTCAATCTTGCCCTCGGTGGCCAATATTCCGCCCGTGGCGCCGCTCAGCCGGACATTGGCGGCCAGTTCGTCGACCAGGACCGAGCCGATGCGGTAGGCGGAGCCATGCTTGCAGGACAGAAGCCATTGCTGTCCGTCCCGGCTCAACATGAGATCGGAAGAAGCTTGCGGCGCCTCCTGTTCCGGCGCGACAGGCTCCAATCCGCGACGCGCCAGCGTGTTGAGCACCAGCTTGAGGAAGTCGCGCCAGCGCATGCCGGAGAGTGCCAGCAGGCCTGCCGTTCTTTCATCCTTCGGGCGCCGCAGAAACCAGAGATAGGCCGTCGCGAGACTGCCGGTGGCGAGAGTGACGATGAATCCGGAAAACCAGAAGGGCATGGGTGCGAGGCTGGCGCGGCAATCGACCGACGATTCTACGACACATCACGAAGACATGGCTGCACTGCACTAGCAGCACCGGCCGCCGGTTTCCGGACTGGAAGATGATGGGAGATTGGCGGAACCGGAAACCAACAGCTTCGATCCGCTACTGTCGGGGAATTTGCGGGCTGGTCCGGTGGGACTTGGCTGAAATCCAGACAAAAAAGCCCGCCAGTCCGAAGCCGTAAGGGGAGGGGAGCATACGTGCTTCAAGCGGACTGGCGGGCCGGAATCATTGTTACGCTTTGCGGGGTGCGGTGCAACCCCTTTTCGCAACTATTTCGTTTCATCCATCAACATGCGGAATGAATATAACGGAATACTCTTACCAATTGATTTTCATGGATTTTTCTTCGATGACTTCTTGGCCGGAGTTGCCTTTCTGGCTGCGGCTTTCCTGGCCGGTGCTTTCTTCGCTGCCGTCTTGCTGGGCGGAGCTTTCTTCGCTGCCGACTTCCTGGGACGGGTGATTGGTGTCCCTCCCAGTTTCCGGAGCTCGGCGTTGAGGACGTCCACGCGTTCGACCAGAGCGCCCAGGTCATCGCGACTGGGAACCTCCAGGCGGCGCAGTGCGCGCTGCACGCGGTCTTCGAACACCTTTTCCAGCCGGTCCCAAGTGTCGCTTGCGCGTTCACGCGCCTGGCCTACCTTGTGCTCGACCGCGCCGCGCACGGCGTCCACTTGCTTGCCGGCCACCTTGCGGGTGGTCTGTTCCAGTGCAAGGCCTTCCTTCACCAGTGTCTCGAAGATCTTGGTGCCTTCGGTCTGCGCGCGCGCGAAAGCGCCCACGCCGGCCAGCCAGACTTGCTGGGCGGAGTCGCTCAGGCTTTTGGAAAAATGCTCGGCCTGCGCCTTCAGTTCCTCCTTGTCGGCGGTGGCGGCTTTCTTGCGTGCGGATTTCTTGAGTGTGGCCATGGTGTCTCCCTTTGAAGGTGGTGGGACACCGGCAGGATGATGCGGCTGTCTAGAGTTTTCACACCAGTTGCTTGCCGGCTCCGGATTGCGTGCGTGGTCGCGGGCGACGGGTGCCGATGACGCGATCCACGTCGTCCAGCGCGCGGTGCAGGCGAGCGGTGGTTTCGGTCATGGGGGCAGGACTCCCCAATTCCGCCAGGATCGAGCGCTGCGGATCGTTGATGATGTCGTTGCGCAATCCGATGCCGTGGGCCTCCAGCATCGGGCGCAGCGCGCGCGCGCGTCGGCGAAGGTCGGCAAGCGTGTTCCGGTAGGCGAGCTGGCAGATCCGGTGGCGCGCGGAAAAACTGAAAAGGCTGGTGAAGAACAGCTCGCTGTCGCCGGCATTGGGTTCGAACAGCAACTGGTCGATGTCCGGGTACTGGCGCGGATATTTTTCCATGCCTATCTGCATGCGCGACTGCAACAGGGTGCGCAGGGTCTGCGACAGCACCGCGGGCAGGCCGCCGTCCGCCAATCCCAGGTTCTCGGCTTGCCCGGCTTCGGGAGAAGCATGGGTGGCGTCGAATGGAACCAGCGGATTGATGCCGATCATCAGGTCGATGCCACGCTCGAGGACCGTCGAAGCATGCATGGTGCGGCGCAGGGCTCCGTCCAGAAAGTGGCGCCCGTTGATTTCCACCGGCGGATACAGCCCCGGCAGGGCGGCGCTGGCCTGTACCGCGCGGGAAATGGGGACATCGTCCCAGCCGGGCTGGCCGAAGCGCACCGCTTCCCCGCTGTCCAGGTCCACCGCGACGACGAACAGGTCCGCGTCCAGTTCGCGGAAGTCGTTGCTGCGTCCCCGCCGCGAAAACAGTTCGTCCAGGAAAGCCTCGATGGGGCGGTTGTCGAACAAGCCGGTGGGCACCAGGCCACCGAAGCGCAGGATCAGGTCGGACCATCGGGTGGCCTTGCGCGGGTCCAGCAGCAACCGGCGCGCCCAATCCGCTCCCAGGGCGGGCAGGGCGCCGGCGCGGCGCCGGTATTCGCGGAAGTTGGGACGCAGGAAGGTCTCCGGACGGAACTGCGCGTCGTCGCTGGTGCCGGTGATGAAAATCCGGCAGATCTCGGCAGTGCTCATCCGGTTGGCCAGTCCGGCGGCGAGGAAGGCGCCGGAACTGACGCCGACATAGCAATCCAGACGGGTCAGGTCCAGCCCTTCCAGCGCTTCGTCCATGGCGCGCAGGGCGCCCAGTTCGTACATGCCGCCGATGGGCCCGCCGCCGGCGATGGCCAGGCCGATGCGGGCACGCGTGCCGCGTTTCCTCGCGCTGTGAATCGAAAGCATCCGCGCCCCGGGGCTATGGAGACCGGCCGAGTGTAGACGACATTGTTGGAGCTTGCGGTCAGGGGAGCCCGGCCGGATCATGCGCTCCATGGCACGCCTTGATCCTGTCATCCACCGGCTCGCACGCCGGCTTGCCTGCCATCAGGCACTGCACGACCCCGCCTCCGAACCACGCAATGGCCTGCCATGGCTGCCGGAGCTGCGGCGTTGGCAAAGCCGCCGGCTGGAGATCAGTTTCCGGCACTTCCTGGAAGATCCGGAACGCCGTCCGGCGGCGATGTTTTTCCTGACCGACGTTTATGCCGACCGGGATTTCAGCCGCCGTGACGCCAACGTGGCCCAGGTGCTGCCGATGATGCAGAAGCTGTTGCCGGCCAAGGTCCTGGGCACGGTGGCCGATGGCATCGAACTGGGAGCGCTGACCCATGCGCTGGATCTGGAGATGGCCGAAATCCTGGCTCGGTGGGCGCCGGCCAGCAAACGCCTGGATGAGCCGCTGTACGCTCGGGCTTATCGTGAAGCAGGGCGTCGGCGCTTGCGCGCGCGCCAGATCGACCTGATTGAACGGCTCGGCAGTGGCCTGAGCCAGGCGGTGGCCATGCCGGGGCTGTATACCTTGCTGAAATTGTCCCGGGCCCCGGCCAGGGCCAGTGGGCTGGGGGATCTGCAAGGATTCCTGGAGCGCGGTTTTGCCGCCTTCGTGGCGCTGGGCGATGGCCGGGCGTTCGTGCGCGACATCGTGGATTCCGAACGCCAAGTTTCGCGCCGGTTGTTCGCAGGCGATCCGGATCCTTTCAGGACGGACTGAGTGGGTCAGGCGAAGCGCTCGGCCAGCACGCGCCTGATTTCGGATTCGATGGGGCCTTTCAGGGCGGACAGCAGGAACCCGAGCTGGGCGGTGACGCGCAGCTCCTGCGACAGCAACTGGATGTGGCCGTCAACGCCGGAACGGGCGAAATTGAGGGTATCGCCTTCCCATTCGTATTCGACATCGAAGCGCTCGGCCAGTTTCCTGGCGACTTCCTCGACCGCCTTGCGGGCCTGTTTGGGGGTCTTGCCGTGTGGATGCCGGATATCGATGCTGCTCATCGGTGTTTCTCCATTGCCTTGCAGGCCTGGCCCTGCCCCGGGCCGCAGTGCGGCATGGTAGTCTGCGCGGCGTGAAAAATCCGCGCCTTCATTTCCCCGCTCGCCGGCAACCCGACTTCCCCCTCGACCCCGGCGTGCACAGGATGGTGCGCGATGCCGATGGCGTGACGCGGGTTGGCGAAGAGGCGACGGGCGGCCAGCTCCTGGCCAGGCTATGCATGGATCGTCGTGGCTTGTGGTTGCAAGTGGCCGAAAGCGGCGGCAGCGTGCACGTCAATGGCCGGCCGGTACGGCGGATGGCGTTGCTCCGTCCAGGCGATGCGGTCTATCTGGGCGGCGAGGAGATCCTGGTGCAGGGCACGCCCGGGGATCCGGCCGGCATGGCCCCTGCGCCCGTCACCCGGGAGGATGACCCCCGGGTAGTGTTGCGCGGGGTCGGCGGGCTGTGCCATGGGCGCAGTTTCACCCTGTCGCGGCCCAGCACGGTTGGCGCCGGGCCTGCGGCCGACATTCCCGTCGAGGGCTCCGATGTCGCCGATGCCCATGCCGTTCTGGAACGCAGGGGCGACCACATTGCACTGCGCGACCTGGGTTCGCCGGGCGGCAGTGTGGTCAATGGCGTCGCGGTCCGCGAGGCCTTGCTGTCTGCCGGGGACCAGGTCGTGTTTGGCGCCCGCAACCGTTTCGTGCTGGAGGTGCCGTGGTTGTCGAACCACCGATTCGTCCAGTCCCAGCCTGTCGTGGCCGGCACGGAAAGCGAAGTCGCGGCGGCAGCGCCTTCTGCCCACGGCCAGCAACAGGCTTCCGCGCTGCGCTGGCCGTGGCTGTTGTTGGCCGCGGCCTTGCTGGGGCTGGCGCTGAGTGCCCTGCTGCTGTTTGGCGCGCACTGAAAAAACAACGACGGTTGCGCCTGTAACCGACGCGCTGCGGCATACTTGCGGCCCCACATCCAGGTGCATCATGACGCGCGCGTACAACTTCAGTGCCGGCCCCGCCACATTGCCAGAATCGGTATTGCGCCAGGCGCAGGCCGAGATGCTCGACTGGAACGGCATTGGCGCGTCGATCGTTGAAATCAGCCACCGCAGCGTCGATTTCATCGCGGTGGCGGCCGAGGCGGAAGCCGATCTGCGCAGGCTGATCGGCATCCCGGACGATTACGCAGTGTTGTTCCTGTCGGGTGGCGCCACCACGCAACAGGCCTTGCTGCCGCTGAATTTCGCCGCGCCGGGACAGGCGGCCGACTACGTGGTGACCGGACACTGGGGCAAGACGGCCACCAGGCAAGCCAAGCCCTATGTGAAGGTCAACACCGTGGCCGATGGCGAGCCGGGCGGTTTCCGCGGCATTCCCGCTCACGACACATGGCGGCTGGATCCGGGCGCGGCGTATGTCCACATCACTGCCAACGAGACCATCCATGGCGTCGAGTTCCGCGAGGTCCCCGAGGTCGGTGGCGTGCCGCTGTTCGCGGATTTCAGTTCCAGCATCGCCTCGGAACCCGTCGACGTATCGAAATACGGCCTGATCTATGCCGGCGCGCAGAAGAACCTGGGCCCGGTCGGCATCGCGGTGGTCGTCGTGCGCCGCGACCTGCTGGAGCGGGCGGGGCAACCGCGCGCGGACATCTTCGATTACCGCTCGCATGCCGCGCGCGACTCCATGCTCAACACACCGCCCACCTGGAACTGGTACCTGCTGGGCCTGACCGTCAAGTGGATGCTGGCCGAGGGCGGGGCGGAGGAATTCGCCCGCCGCAATGCGGCCAAGGCGGGGCTGGTTTACGGCGCCATCGATGCTTCCGCCGGTTTCTATCGCAATGAAGTGCTGGTTGAGGCGCGCTCGCGCATGAACATTCCTTTCTTCCTGCCGGATGAAACCCTCACATCGTGCTTCGTCGCCGAATCGAAGGAGGCCGGACTGCTGGCACTGAAAGGGCACAAGGCGGTGGGCGGAATCCGCGCTTCGCTGTATAACGCCATGCCGGTGGAAGGCGCGCGGGCGCTGGTGGCCTTCATGCGCGATTTCCAGCAGCGCCATGGTTAGAAGAGAAGACTCCCTGCAGGAGCGACGCAAGTCGCGATGAAGCTTTGCCGTTGAACCCGTCGCGACTTGCGTCGCTCCTGCAACAGCCAAGCAGATAGTCAGTCGAGCATTGACGAACAACGGAAGCCCTATGGCCGCAACGCCCAAGAAACCCATCAAAAAAGCTGCCGCAAAACCGGCGGACAAGACATTGGCCGTCACCGCCGCCCCGGTGCTGGCCGATGTGCGCAGCCGCATCGATGGCATCGACCGCCGCATCCAGGAATTGATTGCCGAGCGCGCGCGCTTCGCCCACCAGGTCGGCAAGGCCAAGGGCAAGCTGGCGGCCGCGGTGGACTACTACCGGCCCGAACGCGAGGCGCAGGTGTTGCGCATGGTGGTGGACCGCAACGAGGGCCCGCTCAGCGACGAAGTGCTGGTGCACGTGTTCCGCGAGATCATGTCCGCCTGCCTGGCCCAGCAGGAGCCGCTGAAGATCGGATTCCTCGGACCGGAAGGGACGTTCAGCCAGCAGGCGGTGCTCAAGCACTTCGGCCGTTCGGCGCATGGACTGCCGCTGGCGAGCATCGAGGAAGTGTTCCAGGAGGTGGAAAGCGGCAACGCCGATTTCGGCGTGGTGCCGGTGGAGAACTCCGGGCAGGGCACCATCCAGGTGACCCTGGACATGTTCCTGACCTCCAACCTGAAAATCTGTGGCGAGGTGGAGCTGCGCGTGCACCAGTTCCTGCTGTCGCGCGGCGGCCGCATCGAGGACATCGAACGCATCTATGCGCACCCGCAATCGTTCGCGCAGACCGCGGGCTGGCTGCGCGCCAACCTGCCGAAAGTGGAGAAGATCCCGGTTTCCAGCAATGCGGAAGGCGCTCGCCGCGCCCGCAATGCCGAGGACGCCGCCTGCATCGCGGGCGAAAGCGCCGGCCATGTGTATGGCCTGAAGAAAGTGGTGATGAGCTCCATCCAGGACGACAAGGACAACACCACGCGCTTCCTGGTGATTGGCCGGCAGATCTTCCCGCCATCGGGCCATGACCGCACTTCCGTGCTGGTGTTCATCCACGACAAACCGGGCGCCTTGTTCGACGTGCTCAGTCCGTTCGCGAAGCACGGCATCAGCATGAACAGGATCGAGTCGCGGCCCTCGCACCATGCCAAGTGGGAGTACGGGTTCTTCATCGACCTGGCCGGCCACGTGGAAGATGAAGGGATGAAACAGGCGCTGGCGGAGCTGAAGGCCCACAGTGCACAGATCAAGGTGCTGGGTTCGTATCCGGTGGCCGTGCCCTGACCCATGCGCGCTTTCCCTGCGGATGCAGGGAGGAACCAGGCAAGAGAATCGTATGACCGACAAGCAGGACTGGATCGCCTCCGCCGGACGGCCGTTGCGTGGAACGCTGGACATCCCGGGAGACAAATCGGTGTCGCACCGGGCGGTGATGTTCGCCGCGCTGGCCGATGGCACATCGAACATCGACGGGTTCCTGGAAGGCGAGGACACCCGCGCCACCGCGGCCATCTTTTCGAAGCTGGGGGTGCGGATCGAAACACCGTCGCCTTCGCGGCGGGTGGTGCATGGCGTGGGCGTGGACGGCCTGAAGGCGCCGGAAGGTACGCTGGACTGCGGCAACGCCGGCACCGGCATGCGCCTGTTGGCCGGGTTGCTGGCGGCGCAGCCGTTCGACAGCGTGCTGGCGGGCGATGAATCCCTGTCGCGGCGGCCCATGCGGCGGGTGACCGCGCCGCTGGCGCGGATGGGTGCGCGCATCGACACCGGCGAAGGCGGATTGCCGCCCTTGCGCATCCATGGCGGCCAACGGCTGCAGGGCATCGACTTCACGCTGGAAGTGGCCAGCGCACAGGTCAAGTCGGCGATATTGCTGGCGGGCCTGTATGCCATGGGCGAGACCCGGGTGCATGAGCCGCATCCGACCCGCGACTACACCGAACGCATGTTGTCGGCCTTCGGCGTGGAGATCGAATTTTCACCTGGTCACGCACGCTTGCGCGGCGGCCAGCGCCTGCGCGCCGCCGACATCGCCGTGCCAGCCGATTTTTCGTCGGCGGCGTTCTTCCTGGTGGCCGCGAGCATCGTGCCCGGCTCGGAGTTGCGCCTGCGCAAGGTGGGCCTGAATCCCCGCCGCACCGGCCTGCTGGCCGCGCTGCGGATGATGGGGGCCGACATCGTGGAAGAAGACCACGGTTCACATGGCGGCGAGCCGGTCGCCGACCTGGTGGTGCGGCATGCGCCGTTGCGCGGCATCGAGGTGCCCGAAGCGCTGGTGCCGGACATGATCGACGAATTCCCGGCGCTGTTCGTCGCAGCGGCCTGCGCCGAAGGGCCCAGCGTGATTCGCGGGGCGGCCGAACTGCGGGTCAAGGAATCCGATCGCCTGGCCACGATGGCGGCGGGCCTGCGTGCCCTGGGATTGCAGGTGGACGAGACACCGGACGGCGCCACCATCCATCCCGGCGCCCTGGGCGGCGGCGTGGTGGGAAGCCATGGCGACCACCGCATCGCCATGTCGTTCGCGGTGGCGGCGCAACGCGTCGCTTCGGGCGCGGTGCGGGTGGGCGATGTCGCCAACGTGGCCACCTCGTTCCCGGGATTCGATTCGCTGGCGATGCAAGCCGGGTTCGGATTGCGCGGGGCCTGAAACGATCCGGGGTCTTCAGCGTTCCAGCTTGAAGTCCACCGGAATCACGATGCTGGCGGCAACCGCCTGGCCATCGCGCTGCGCCGGCTGGAAGCGCCACTTGCGCACGGCCTCCAGCGCCGCCCTGTCCAGGTCCCGGTTGCGGCTGCTGTTTTCCACGCTGACACGGGTCGGTGTTCCATCCGCACCGACGTCTGCGCGGACCGTCACGGTGCCGCTGATGCCGCGCCGCACCGCAGCGGGCGGGTAGGTGGGGGGAGGCGACTGGCCGGGAATCGGAACCGGCTTGTCACCCGGCGCAAGCGCGAGCGACTGGCCCTGGGGCGCCGCCGCCGCGGGCGAAGGAGCAATTGGTGCTGCCGGTGCTTCTGCGACCGGAACCGGCATCGGGGCAGTCTCGACCAGCGCGGGTTGTTCGCTTTCATCGACCAGCTGAGGTTCTTCCATGCCGCTGGCACCATCTTCCCCGGCAGCAAGCGGAGTGGGCAGGCCTTCCACCTCGATGGCGGAGGTTTCCTCTTCGGGGGAGGGCCGGTAGAACCCTTCGTCGCGCCCGGCCACGATCACGATCAGTGCCAGCAGCATGCCAAGGCCGAAGGCGATGCCGAGGATGCGCAAGGCGCGGCGCGGCAGGCGGAACACCAGTTCGGAGTCGGACGACGTGTTTGGGCGGCTCATGCGGGATACCGGTCGGGTCGCGCCGATTCTGGCACAAGGCGGGTGAACGAAGCGCGGCAGGCGGCCGGAGAAAAGGCGATAATTGCGCGTCCGTCTCGAATGCCGTCATTCCACCATGCTCGATCCCGTCCTGCTCCGCCAGAATCCCGCCGAACTCGCCGAACGCCTGGCTGCCGCCAGGGGCCACACGCTGGATGTTTCCCGGCTGGAAGCGCTGGAGGCATCCCGCAAGCGGATCCAGAAACGCACCGAGGAATTGCAGAACCTGCGCAACACGCGCTCCAAGGCCATCGGCCAGGCCAAGGCCAAGGGCGAGGACATTGCCGCGCTGCTGGCGGAAGTGGCAGGGTTCGGCGAAGAGCTGAAAGCTTCCGAGTCCGAACTGGAACAGGTGCGCGCCGAACTGGAGGCCATCGCCTCGGGCATTCCCAACCTGCCGCATGCCAGCGTGCCGATGGGCGCCAATGAGGCCGGCAATGTCGAGCAGCATCGCTGGGGCACGCCGCGCAGCTTCGATTTCGATATCAAGGACCACGTGGACCTGGGCGCGCGCCACGGCTGGCTGGATGCGGACACGGCCTCGAAGATCAGCGGCGCCCGTTTCACCGTGCTGCGTGGCCAGCTGGCGCGGCTGCACCGGGCGCTGGCCCAGTTCATGCTGGACCTGCACACCGGCGAGCACGGCTACGAAGAAACCAACGTGCCGCTGATCGTCAATGCCGAGAGCATGCACGGCACCGGCCAGTTGCCCAAGTTCGAGGAAGACCTGTTCACCACCACGTTGGGCGAACACAAGCGCTACCTGATCTCGACCTCGGAGATCTCGCTGACCAACATCGTGCGCGACAGCATCGTCGATGCCGCCGCGCTGCCGTTGCGCATGACCGCGCATTCGCAATGCTTCCGTTCCGAGGCCGGCAGCTATGGCCGCGATACCCGCGGCTTCATCCGCCAGCACCAGTTCGAGAAGGTGGAAATGGTGTCCATCGCTCGGCCCGACCAGAGTTACGACGAACTGGAGCGCATGACCCGTTGCGCCGAAACGGTGCTGGAGAAGCTGGGCCTGCCGTACCGGCGCATGCTGCTGTGCACCGGCGACATGGGGTTTTCCGCCGCCAAGACCTATGACCTGGAGGTATGGCTACCGTCGCAGGGCACCTATCGCGAGATTTCCTCGTGCTCCAATTGCGAGACCTTCCAGGCCCGCCGGATGCAGGCGCGCTGGCGCAACCCGGATACCGGCAAACCGGAACTCCTGCACACGCTCAATGGCTCCGGCGTGGCCGTGGGCCGCGCGCTGGTGGCCGTGATGGAAAACGGCCAGAACGCGGATGGCTCGATCGATGTGCCCGAGGTGTTGCGCCCTTACATGGGAGGCGTGGAGCGTATCGCCTGACGTGTGCCGGCCCGCTTGTGGCCGGGCCGGGCAGGGACCCGTTGGTGGTTGATGCCGGCTTCAGGCGGCTTTCCGCATCCCGGACGGAATCGAAGCCAGGGCGCTTTCGATTGCATCGTGGCGATGCCGGGCCGAGAGGTTCACGCCCTCGGCACGGATGTAATCGATGTCGGTGATGCCCAAGAAGCCCAGAACGAAGTCCAGGTAGGGCTCCTGGAAATCGCTCGGGGCGCCGGCATGCAACCCGCCACGGCTGCTGGCGACGACCACTTTCTTGCCCTTGGCCAGGCCCTCCGGGCCGTTTTCGGTGTAACGGAACGTGCGGCCGGCCACCGCGACGCGATCGATCCAGGCCTTCAGCGTACTGGGAATGCCGAAGTTGTACATTGGCGCGCCGATCACGATGACGTCGGCGGCCAGGAATTCCTGCATGACCTGTTCGCCAGTCCGGGCAGCGTCGGCGTCGCCGCCGGCCAGCACGACATGGGTCAGATGGGGCAGGGGTTGGGCGTCCAGGTCGCGGTAGGTGACTTCCAGCCCGGGAGTATT
This sequence comes from uncultured Pseudoxanthomonas sp., assembly GCA_964562135.1. Classification (GTDB taxonomy): domain Bacteria; phylum Pseudomonadota; class Gammaproteobacteria; order Xanthomonadales; family Xanthomonadaceae; genus Pseudoxanthomonas_A. Next base: position 17,344 of record CAZLSG010000043.1, read on the forward strand.
TTCCTGCCAACCGGCTACGATGGCGGCCGTCAGCGTCCGGCTGACCGAATCGCCTGCCAGGGCGCTGCTGTCAATGTGCAATAGTTTCATGGGTGTTTCTCCACACGGATGCGGCCATGGCCACGTTGGAGAGCACTTTATTTTGTTGCATTTTCAGAATAAATATGGTTTAAAACTACTTATCGTTCTGAATATGGAACTATAATCATGCAGCACGACCTGAATGATCTCTATTACTTCGCCATGGTGGTGGACCACGGTGGCTTTGCCGCAGCCGAACGCGCACTGGGGATTCCCAAGTCCCGCCTGAGCCGTCGCATCAGCCAGCTGGAAAGCGACCTCGGTGTGCGCCTGCTGCAACGCTCCACCCGTCGCTTTGCAGTGACGGACGTGGGCATGAGCGTGCACCGGCATGCGCAGACCATGCTGGCCGAGGCCCAGGCCGCGCGCGAGGTGGTCGATCGCCTCAGCGCCGAGCCGCGCGGGGTGGTGCGGGTCAGCGTGCCGGTGGCATTGGCCCAGATGCAGCTCCCCAGGCTGCTGCCGAAGTTCCTGGACCTTTACCCCAAGGTGCGCCTGCAACTGCACGTCGGCAACCGCCGCGTCGACATCATCAACGAAGGCTACGACGTGGCCCTGCGGGTCCGCTCGCGGCTGGACGACGACGGCAGCCTGGTGATGCGCAGCTTCGGGCAGATCCGCGAACTGCTGGTTGCCAGCCCGAAGTACCTGGACCGCGCCGGCCGTCCCTCCACGCCGGACGAACTGGCCGATCACGTCACCCTGAGCATCAGCGAGGATGAGGCCCGCCAGCGTTGGGAGTTGCATGGCCCGGACGGCGAAGTGCGCCGGGTGGACCTGCAACCACGCCTGGCGGGGTTCGATTTCCCGCTGCTGCAATCGATGGCGCGGGATGGCTACGGCATCACCCTGTTGCCGGAAACCGTCTGTGCCGAAGCGGTGCGCAAGGGGGAACTGGAAGTTGTCCTGCCGGAATGGACGCTGCCGCAGGGCATCTGCCATGCGGTGTTCGCCTCCCGCCGCGGGCTGTTGCCGGCCGTGCGGGTGTTCATCGACTTCCTGGCCGAACACCTGCCCGAGCGGCTCGAAGCTTCGCGGCTGGATTGCACGGGCGACTGCGACAAGGCGTAGGGTGGCCATTGGCGACGACGGCAGCGCATGTGCCCCGGCTTCGTGCGAAAATGCCCGGGTTGCCAAAACATCGGAAAGATGGCCGGGCGATTCAAGGCACCGGTCTTGATTGCGAATGGCCGCAGGCCGGAGCGAACATCGGCCACAGGCCGACGATGAAACCTGCGTCGGCGCGCAAGCGCCGCGAGGCAGTGAAGCGACAACGGAGAGATGGCCGAGCGGTTTAAGGCACCGGTCTTGAAAACCGGCGAAGGGTCAAACCTTCCGTGGGTTCGAATCCCACTCTCTCCGCCATTTCCATTGCGGGGCATGCGTCGGGCAAGTGTCCCGCCATCCGGCCTTTCCTGTCAGAAAAGTCCTACACGACGGCACGGCAATGGCCGACTGCACTTTATTGTGAGGCAGGTCACTATTGGTCCACGGCAGCTCATGGACCACGCAAATGACCCGCTCAGTCCTGCAATTGATGAATCAGTACGGTGGTTGGGCGTTGATAGACGACGGCAAGCCTTCCTTGTGGTTTCCTGAAAAATCGAGCGCACTGGAAACGGCCAGCATCATGGCCAGCGCCCGCAGTGCGTTCCGGGGGCAACCCACCTGCGTGCAGGCGCAGAACGAGGAAGGCGGCGCGATGGAAGTGGTGGCCGTCTACGAATGAAGAAAGCGACGGGCATGCAAAACGCCATTTGCGATTGACCGTGGCGTGACTGCCCCAGGCGGGTTTGGGCTGGCGTCCCGGCATGGTCGCTGCTTTCTCCGCCCGGACCATGCCGGTAGGGAGGCGCAGGGTTATCGGCTATCCTTGCGTTTCGATATTGCTCGGATATTGGTCCCATGCGCCGCAAGATTGTTGCCGGAAACTGGAAGCTGCACGGTGATCGGGCGTTCGCCCGGACCCTGCTGGACGGAATCGTGTCGGGGCTGCCCGTGCCGGGCGTCGAATTGCTGGTGTTGCCTCCCGCGCCTTATCTGGTCGAATTGTCCGGAACCCATGCGGACAAAGGCGTCGCCCTGGGCGCGCAGGATGTCAGCCAGCACGAGAAAGGCGCCTACACCGGAGAGGTGTCGGCGGGCATGCTGGCCGATGTGGGAGCGACCTTCACGCTGGTGGGGCATTCCGAACGCCGCCAGTACCACCTCGAAAGCGATGCGCTGGTGGCCGCCAAGTTCGTCGCCGCCAGGAAGGCGGGCTTGACGCCCGTGCTTTGCGTTGGCGAGACCCTGGAACAACGGGAGGCCGGGCAGGCCGAGGCCATCATTCGCCGGCAGCTCCAGGCGGTGTTCGACGTGGCGGGGGAAGGGGCCTTTGAAGGGGCGGTGATTGCCTACGAACCGGTCTGGGCCATCGGCACCGGCCGGACCGCCACGCCGGCACAGGCGCAGGATATCCATGCATTCATCCGTGGCGAAGTGGCTGCGCGCGATGCTAGAATCGCCGATTCGTTGCCGGTCCTGTATGGCGGCAGCGTCAAACCCGACAACGCGGCGGAACTGTTCGCGCAGCCCGACGTCGATGGCGGACTGGTAGGCGGTGCGTCGCTGGTGGCGCACGATTTCCTCGCGATCGCCAGGGCGATGGCGGGGCAGGGGTGATCCTGCGGACGGATGGACCGGCCGAAGGCTTCGCCCATTCGTATCGAGATGAATTTGAAATGATGCTGATCCTCAACGTGGTCTATGTGCTGGTCGCCATCGCGATCATTGCGCTGGTGCTCATGCAGCGCGGTTCCGGCGCGGCGGCGGGTTCGGGCTTCGGTGCCGGCGCTTCCGGCACGGTGTTCGGTTCGCGCGGAGCCTCCAACTTCCTGTCCAAGAGCACCAAGTGGCTGGCGGTGGTCTTTTTCGGCATCAGCCTGTTCATGGCCTGGCACGCCACGCACAGCGCGCGCCCCGTGCAGCAGCAGGATCTGGGCGTCATGAGCCGTTTGCCGGTCGCGGCCACGCCGGCGCCCGGCGAGTTGCCGTCTTCGACTTTGGTCGTGCCCAGTGCGCCGGCCGTGCCCAGCGCGCAGCCCGTCGTTCCGGAAGAAACAACGCCGGCTCCCGTGCCTCAGGACGAGTGAAGGCGGGTACAATGGCGCCCGCGCAGCGCTGAGCCGCTGCGAATTGCAAAACATGCCCAGGTGGCGGAATTGGTAGACGCACTACCTTGAGGTGGTAGCGGCCGTAGGCTGTAGGGGTTCGAGTCCCCTCTTGGGCACCATATTCAAATGCGAATCCTTCTCAAAGACTGCATATCGGATGTGCGGACTTTATAATCAGGTAACGCACAATACGCTGTGATGGACGCGCGCCCGAATGGGCGCGCACTTGCGCAGCCAGGACTGACCGAGGACCACGCGTGCTGGCCGAATACCTGCCGACCCTGTTGTTCCTGATAGTCGCTACCGGCATCGGCGTGGCGTTGATGCTGGTGGGGCGTTTTCTGGGGCCCAGGCGGCCATTCGCGGAAAAGCTGTCGCCGTACGAATGCGGTTTCGAGGCGTTCGAGGACGCGCGCATGAAGTTCGACGTGCGCTACTACCTGATCGCCATCCAGTTCATCGTCTTCGACCTGGAAATCATCTTCATCGTGCCCTGGACGCTGGTGTTCATGGACCTGGGCGCGCGCGCGCTGGTCACCATGGCGCTGTTCGTCGGGATGCTGCTGCTCGGCTTCGTCTACGTGTGGAAGAAAGGGGCGCTGGAATGGGAGTGATCCAAACCGTCGACCGTCTGATGAACAACCCGATCCCGGAAGGGCGGGTCGACGACATCCTGCGTCCGCACGGCGACAACCCGCTGCTGGAAAAGGGCTACGTGACCACCAGCGTGGATGCGCTGATGAACTGGGCGCGCACCGGCTCGATGTGGCCGATGACTTTTGGTCTGGCCTGTTGCGCGGTGGAAATGATGCACGCGGGCGCCTCGCGCCTGGACCTGGACCGCTACGGCGTGGTGTTCCGCCCGTCGCCGCGCCAGTCCGACGTGATGATCGTGGCCGGTACCCTGGTCAACAAGATGGCGCCGGCGCTGCGCAAGGTCTACGACCAGATGCCCGATCCGAAATGGGTGATCTCGATGGGCAGCTGCGCCAACGGCGGCGGTTACTACCATTATTCCTATTCGGTCGTGCGCGGCTGCGACCGGATCGTGCCGGTGGACATCTATATCCCCGGCTGCCCGCCGACGGCCGAGGCGCTGGTCTACGGCATCCTGCAGTTGCAGAAGAAGATCTGGCGGACGCAGACCATCGCGCGCTGATCCACCACCACTTCCCCCTATCCGGCAGAGCACGCCACGCCCCATGGCAGAGCAAGCTTCCAATTTCATAGATCGATTGCTGGCCCGGTTCGCCGATGCGTCGGTTTCCGTGGCGGAGCCGCGCGGTGAAATCACCATAGAAGCCCCTTCGTCCGGCTGGCATGCGCTGTGCCTTGCCTTGCGCGACGAATTCGGTTTCGAACAGCTCAGCGACCTGTGCGGCATCGACTACCTGGGCTATGGCAGCGTGGAGTGGGACACCTCCGACGTGTCCTCGGAAGGTTTCAGTCGCGGCGTGGAAGGGCTGGGAGCGGGCCGTTTCGACTGGGAGAACCGTCCGCGCGGCGAGAGTCCCGAGCATCGTTTCGCCGTCGTGGCCCAACTGCTTTCCTACAGGCACAACCAGCGCCTGCGCGTGCGCTGTTTCGCGCCTGACGACGAAGTGCCGGTGGTGGCTTCGGTGACCGGCATCTGGCCGGGCGCCAACTGGTTCGAGCGCGAGGCGTTCGATCTGTACGGCATCGTTTTCGAAGGCCATCCGGACCTGCGCCGGATCCTGACCGACTACGGCTTCGTGGGTCATCCGTTCCGCAAGGATTTCCCGCTGATCGGCAACGTCGAAGTCCGTTACGACGAAGAAAAGAAGCGCGTGGTATACGAGCCGGTGACCTCGGTGGAGCCGCGCGTGGGCGTGCCGCGCGTGATCCGCGACGATGCGCGCTACGAAACCGCCGCCGGCGAAGCCGCGCAACGGGAGGCCGCCAAGTGAGCGCGCAGATCCAGCAGGCCA